>JAFRUR010000029.1 GCA_017438775.1 Lachnospiraceae bacterium
ATAGATTCAACGTTTTTCGAGGTTTTTACCAACACGTTTTGTCCACCCTGTATCTTCTTCAAAACAAGATACAACGGCTGGAACCCTAGTAAAATCAAGGATTCCAGCCGTTTTTACCAACACGTTTTGTCCTATAAGCCAAAAAACGCCCGACCCGCGTCATGCGGGCCGGGCGCTTCTGTGTTCGTTCGGTTTTCCGGTCCTGCTCAGAAAGGCGGCCGGCCCCGGATCATCAGAAGATCGGGGATTTGAAGAAGACCCTTGTGCCGAGGTCGAGGGTGAGCTTCGCGCTGCCGTACTTCGTGCCGACGACGTCATACTTGCCCCAGACGTCCGCGCGGCCGTAGCTCTCCTTGTGCGCGGTGATCGGATTCAGATAGCCGCCGCTCTCGCGGTTCAGTCCCACATAGGCCCAGAGCGGGATGGTGACGGACTGGACGGACAGGGCCGGAACGAAGTCCGCCTTATCGCCGAGGCGCTTCACGGTGCCCTCGCGGCTGCCCAGGGAGATGAGCGGGGAGCCGAAGGTGACGGTATTCAGGATGTTGTAGTTCTTCTTGATGGTGCTGTTGCCGGCGACCTGCTGCGCGACCATGCCGCCGAGGCTGTGGCCCGCCAGGATCAGGTTCGCGTTCTTCGGGACGTTCGCCTGAATGACCCTGACCGCGTTGGAGTAGTAGGCGTTGTTCAGGTTGAAGCCGCAGAAGAGATCCGTGATCCACTCCGTGGACTGGTTGAAAACCATCTCCGTGCCGGAGAAGGTGACCAGGTAGACGGTCTTGGTGGACCAGCCGCTCTTTAACGTGCCCTTCGTGATCGTGATCGGGCCCTTCGTGCCCTGGTTGTACCCCTCGCCCACAAGGTCTGCGATCTCAGCCGCATTCGTGTAGGTCTGGGTGCTGCCCGCGGCAAAGGCCGGGACGCTCATCAGCAGGATGGACAGCGTCAGGACCAGAGCCATAAGCTTCAGCGAGAAACGAGCTCTTTTCTTCATGAATCGGTGACCTCCTTCTTCATGAATGTCGGGACATGGCTGCAGCGCGGCCGCGCGGGCCGGTGCAGGAGTGCTTCCGGCTTAACCATAGCACAGATTTGAAAATATGCAACAGATCGGGAATTATTCATTTTGAAAAATTCCTCCGGAGACAAAAAACGCCGGGCCCGCTCTCCTGCGGGTCCGGCGCTGTTCGCGCTGCTTATTTTTTCAGGTAAGCCGACGACACCGGGAACTCGAAGTAGGTGTCCGGGTAGGGCTCGTCGGCGAGGCAGAAGTGCCACCACTCGCAGTCCAGCGGCAGAAAGCCGCCGCGCACCATGGCGTGCTGCAGGATCATCCGGTTCTCGTACTGTTCCTCCGTGATCTCGCGGCAGTCCGGATGGGAGACGGGACCGAAGAAATCGAAGGGGCTGCCCATGTCCAGCTCCTTCCCGGTCTTCATGTCCAGGAGGGTCACGTCGACGGCGCTGCCGCGGCTGTGACTGGACTGCTTGGCGATATAGCCGCGCACGAAAAGTTCCTGCTTCTCCAGATCCGGATAGAAGCAGGGCTTCATGCGCACGTCCTGGTCCTCGATGCCCCAGAGCACGAAGTGGCGCACCGCGCAGGCGGGCCGGTACGCGTCAAAGACCTTGAGCCGGTATCCCTGGACGATCAGTTCGCTTGCCACGGACTTGAGGGCGCGGGCCGCCTCGCGGGTGAGCAGGGCGCAGGGCTCCTCATAGCCGTCGATGCGCTCCCCGATGAAGTTGTAGGTGGAGTGATAGCGGATTTCCTGGATGATGTGCGGCACATAGTCCGCGAGCACCACGAATCCGGAGGAATCCATCGTCACTTTTTTCTGAAAGTCCATGTGGAGGCTCCTGCGTATTTGCGCCGGCTGCGGCCGGAGCGGCCGCGGCCTGACTTTACAGCACTTCCTTCAGGATGCCTTCCAGGACCGGACCGGGCACGAAGCCGACCTGCTTCTTCACGACCTCGCCGCCCTTGAAGAACAGCAGGGACGGGATGGACATGATGCCGTAGCGCTGGGCGATCTCGGGGGAGTCGTCCACGTTTAACTTATAGACCTCGATCTGTCCGGCGTACTTTCCGGCCAGCTCCTCCACGACGGGGGCGACCATCTTGCAGGGGCCGCACCAGTCCGCGTAGAAGTCCACCAGGACGGGCTTTTCGGCCTTCAGGGCCAGCGCTTCAAAGGTTTCCGTGGTGATGATGTTTGCCATAGAGGCTCCTTTCTTTTGTCCCTGCCGCGCGATCAGTTTGCAGATCTTTACGCCGCGGGAGGAGAACTTTTCTTCATATTCCGTCATGACGTTTCCGGCGGAAAGCACCGGATCCGCGTGAAGGTCCCGGGTAAAGGCCACGAGCTCCCAGCCCGCGGCGGGGACGCTCTCCAGGGAAAAGTCGAAGAGGTCCGTGTTGTCCGTCTTGAACTCCAGCAGGCCGTCCGGGGCGAGATATTTCTCGTAGGAGTGCAGGAACCGCTCCGAGGTGAGGCGGCGCTTCGCGTGGCGCTCCTTGGGCCAGGGATCCGAGAAGTTCAGGTAGATCTTCTGCACCTCGCCCGGCCCCATATACGCGGGCAGGTCGAAGGCGTCCAGGCAGAGGAAGCGGAGATTGGGCAGGGGCTCTTCCGTAAGCCGGTCCACGGCGCGGATGAGGACGCTGGAGTACAGCTCCGCCCCTAGATAGTTGATCTCCGGGTGCTGCTGCGCCAGCGCGTACAGGAACTTTCCCTTGCCCGTCCCGAGCTCGAGATGGATGGGGCGGGAATTGCCGAAGACCGTTTCCGACCAGCGGCCGCGCCGGGTAAGAAGATCCCGCACGATATAGGGGCTTTCCGCCAGCGCTTCCCGGGAACCGGGCACATTTCTCAGCCGCACGCGCAGATCCTCCTTTCCCGCATCCTCGGAGACATTTTACACAATGCGCGGGAGGAATGCAAGAGCGGGAGAAAGCGCCTCGCAGGGTACGGGCCGGCCGCTCGCGCGGCGCAGAGCTTCAGGGGAGCTCCCGGCACGTTTTCCGGTACTGCGCCGCGGTCTGGCCGGTGTACTTCCAGAGAGGCTGTTTATTGTTTTTGTATCAAATGATTGCCCGATTTCAAAAAAGCAAGATTTCGTCACAAAACGCGAAGAACAGACCTTTTCCCCGGCGTCATTATGGGATACAATAAAACTGCATTGTGACTTGCCTCCCGGGACATGCCCATACACCGAACCAGGTTGACTTTTTTATGGGGGGTAAGATAATGGCATAAGAAAGGAGGTCGTTCGACATGAAGAACCGAAAAATCGCAGCAGTGCTGCTTGCTCTGATCCTGCTTCTGTGCTCATGCGGTACCCGCCCTGCGGAGACGGAAGGGAAAACGACGGCGCCGGAGACGTCCGCGGAGATAACAACAAAGGCGGCGCCGGAGAGAACAGCCTCCGCCCCGGTGCAGAGCACGGAGGAAGAAAATGCTTCTCGCGTGCTCAGCGACGTGACGATCGAACTGCACAGCCTGAGCCGCTGTGAGCTCCCTGCGGAAGGGACGCTGTCTGTATACGAAGAACCGTTTATCTGTGGAACGGAGAAGGAGACGGACAAGCTCCGTCAGGGAGACACGGCGTATATTTCCGCTGTGAGAGAGATTTGCCTGCGCGAAAAAGGCGGATCTGAGTACAGGGAGCAGGCGTTTCGCGTCGTTTACGTCCGGGACGGGAAAACGGTGACCGGATGGGTCATGCACGATCTGCTGCCGGAGCCGGTCTTTGAGCTGAAAGAGGGAGCAAAATACTACTGTTATATTGAACAAAGCAAAGGCGAGAGGAAATGGACGGAAAACATCTATCATCACGCGACTGACGAGCAGGGGAGCCAATCCCCGTGGAGCGTGATCCTCTATTCCGAAGTCGAGGGGATGTGGAAACTGGCCGGTTCCGGAGGAAGCGAGATCTATGTGGAGGATCTGAGCGTCCTGGAAGAGACGGAGCGCCCCGACCCGGCCCTGGACCCGAGCCCCCTGCCTGCCGGCTGAGTGCGCGGCTGCGGCGCTCCCTTATATGAACTGAAGCAGAGCTGCCGCCTGAGACGATCGGGCAAAGTTAAAAAATCCGCGGGAGACGTCTCCTGCGGATTTTTTATGTGGACACGGAAGGGATCACCCGCAAGCGAGGCTCCCGGGCTGTCTAGCCGGAGGGGCAGGACGGGAGTTGGACCCGGGCCGCCCCTGTGTTTCAGCGGCATATCAGGAAAGCCTCCGGCACGTTTTCCGGTACTGCGCCGCGGTCTGGCCGGTGTGCTTTTTGATCAGCTGGCCCAGATAGCTGGCGGAGCTTAAGGAGAGGGCGGACGCGATCTCGCTCAGAGACATGCGTGTGGTCCGGAGCAGGATCTGTGCGCGGTCGATCTTGGCCTTCTGGATGTAGTCGACGATGCTCTGCCCCGTGCCTTCCTTGAACTTTCTGGTGAGATAGTATTTCGAGTAGTGGACCTGGGCGGCGAGGAGCTCCAGGTCGATGTCAGCGTCCGGGTGGGCGTCGATGTACGCCATGCACTGCACGATGGGGTCTGCCGCGTCGGCGCGGTGACGCAGGCCGTATACCATCTCCGCAAGTTCGCGCAGCGTGACTTCGAGCGCAGAGACGGCATCTGCGGGCGTTGCCCCGTCCTTCATCATGGGCGAGAGCCGGTTTTGTGAGAGCTGGAAGACGCGCGCTGGCATGGCTCCGGCGTCCATGGCGGCCTTGATCGCAATGGAGGAGATCGCGACGGCATGAATCCGGTGATCCCGGAGGGGATTGTTCGGGAACGAAAGCCCTTCCATCAGGGAGGCGCTGAACGGTATCTCCGGCACGACTCCGGAATATATGCGGTCGTAGACCAGATCAAACAGCAGATGTGTGTCTTTGTGGATCAGAGAGGGCGGATCGGCAGCGGGATCCCGGAACTGCAAAACGGTGCCACGCTGAAAAACGATCTGGGACAAAGAGAGCTTCTCTCCCCGGATACAGTACGCGAGGAAAGCGGTATGCCGGTAGATGGTATCGTAGGATGCACGCGGGAGAGCGGCCAGGAGGCTGCGCGCTTGGATTTGCGAGGGAAGCGTTTCCTGCTGTTTCAGATAGTTCTCGATGGATTCGTTGCTGGTTTCTTTGGAGCGCACAGGTCCGATCACGAGAACTTCATTCTCTGCGTCCTCATAGTCCGAGCAAACACAGATCCACATCAGGTCGAACCGCGACCAGAGGATGACGGCGGGATCCCCTCTTTTGACGGACTCCCAGAGAAAGGTCTCGCATCCGCTGTCGCGAAAGACGCTTTGGAGGCAGACGATCTCTTTCGGAACGTCCGGTTCCAAGCGGGAGAGAGGGCTGGAGCTGATATAGTACATGCCGTTGCAGGAGAGCATTTCCATGAGCATGTGAAGGCGTTGGCTGGCGGTGCGTTTTTTTATCATGATTGACCTCCGGAAGGGGACCGTATGCGTCAAAGGTACTGAAGCCATTTTATCACAAAATATCGCTAAAGATATTAAAAAGTTGCCCAAAAGAAAAAGATAGCAAGATATTAACAGGAAAAGCAAATAAAAAACTTTTCTGCTCGCCCGAAACAGACTATGATAAATCTGTAACAAGCAAGGCGCCGCGCGGCGGCGTCAAAGACCCTGAAAGACACGGAGGACCTACAGATGAAACGCAGCAAGAAATGGCTCTCTCTGGCATTGGTATTTGGGATGGCGTTTAGCATGGTTGTTCCGGTATATGCCGGTGGCCGTAACGGAAACAAGGCGTCGCTCGAATATGTCTATATCGATAATTACAAAGTACAGGAGGCCAGTGCGGAACAGGAAAAACAGAACGAAAAGTATGCGGAGGCATCGGTAGATAATGTGTGGCAATTTGTTCTGGACCGGTGTCAGGTGGCAGAGGACCGTTCCACGAAGGAAATGACAACCATCATCTACACGACAACAGGAGTCAATGAGATATTCCGCGAGAGCAAGGAAATCACCGGCGTTTTCCATATGGGTGACGCAATGTATGTGGAGTATAAGTCGGGCGACGGGAAGGAGATCACATTAGTTTATACCGGAAAAGAGCGGGTACAATTGCTCGTTTACGACCCGAAAACAGATGAACTCTACAGCGACCTTTACGGAAAGAAGGAATTACACAAAAACTTCCGCCACGGCACACAGATAGTGTTAACAGACGAATCGCTTAAGCTTTTAGACCGTGCTTCCCCGGAGGAATGGCAGAGGCTTGCGGAGGAAAGTGAGAAATATGACGAGATTTTCTTCCCAGAAGTCGAAAATCTGCTAACGGCACGTGGGTCCGGTTCCGGCGAAAAGGGGGCTACGAATCCGGCGGAACTGCTGGCCGATCTGAAATCAAACTTTCCCATGTATACGGATCAACTGAAGCGATCGACCTGGAGATACTGTGCGGCACTCAGTAAAAATGTGGCGATCCGAGTATCTGAAACGAGAAATGGATACATTAAGGTGAAGGCAGATTTTAGGTCATTTGTAATCAACACGACGTTCACCACGATCGCCGCCAAACTAAGCATTTCCTCATTATGGGTAGCACCGGTGCTGACCGTGGCTGGAATTGCTTACAGCGCGTTGGGATTTATCACTGAAGCAGCAACACTTGTGCATTCAGCAGAATATCGTTTTCTTGGCCAACGGATCGGAAGAGTGTTTGATTCTACGCGATTTAACGCCTACGTAAGAACCGTCACAAAGTCCGGCTACGGGAAGTTTTCGGGAGGCTATGATTCTTCGGGCATATTCAGATGGATCATATCTGGCTCGTGTCCTGCATATGAAAAGACATATGAACAACTTGCAGACATTGCAATGTCGAATTACAATGCAGACATTGTGTCTCATGGAACATGCACATATGAACCATAAAACCTCTTCTGAAGAGTTGTTTCCGTCAAAAGGGCCATTCGACAGATCAATATGACGTGACACATCTTCGCACAAGGTGCTAATATATCCCTGTCGGGCCGTGGCCCGACAGGGATATTTAGAAAAGTCCGGATGCCACCACGCAAGGGAGTGTGTTCAATACCCGGTAATCCGGCACATAAACGGTAGAAAGAAAACCGAACTTCAGTAAAAGCCCTGCAAAAGCGGAACAAAACGAAGTTTTATCTGTACTGCGGAGAAAGAGGTTATCAAATGAAGAAGAAATGGTGGCTTATGATCTTGATTGCACTGATTCTTGCGGTGCTTCTGCACGAATATGTTCCCAGAAGGATGCTTTCAAACTGGAAAGCCGAGGATGTTGAAGTGACCTACTGCGGGATCGGGGGAACGGACGCCAACGTTCCTTTGTCTCCGGAGGATACAAGGCGGCTTGTGGAGGCGCTTCAGAAAATCAAATTCCGGCGATCAATAACCAAGACGATCCAAACCCTGGCGGGACAGCACTCCTTTACTTTCCAAAAACTCGGATATATCCATTTGTTGCAGAAGAAAGCAGGCAAGGGAATCAGTATCAATCTGCAGGGCGACGACCCTTCGGACAGCGTTGTGCTCGTGGGCAGCAGGCTTAGAAGATATTACGCCTCAGGGTCAGATACGGAAGTCCTGGAGGCATTCCGAATATTGGAGGAGATCGTAGGAGCACCGTGAAAGCGCTTGCGGGAGAAGTTGCCGTTTCACAAGATTGTGAGCCTAAAGAAGAAGACGGAAATTGACACAAATAAAGAAGAACTGCCCATTACCCCTTGAGGCCCTGCTAGATATGATAAATATGAGGGGGCAAAGCAGATGAAGAGAGTGATAACCAAGAATAAAGCCGGGAGGGCATTGCTTTTGTTAATGCTTTTGCTGCTGACCGCCTGCGGCGGGCGCACGCCGGTTCCTTCCACGGAATTTGACCCGCACATCCCGGCGCATGACGAGCCCTCCCTGGAGACGCTGCTTTCCGAGGAACCGTACGCGAGCCTCTTCCCTGCGGCAGTGGCAGAGACATTTGAAATGCAGTCTTCCGTCCGGATGCTGTACGATCCGGCGATAGACCCGAACCCCTACGGGTGGAACGGGGACGTCCATCTGAATACCGCCTGGGCCGCGAGGGGAGGAGCGTTTGGCGCGGAGGTCGGGACGATGGACATCAGCGTTGAAATGCAGCCGAAGCACGGGGAGCACACGGTGGAAGCGTCAGCCTGACGCCGGAGACGCTGACGCAGCACACGCGAAGGTACGGAAGAAACGCAATTGCCGTCAATGTGTCTGTGCACTGCCCGCTGGACGGCAGGAACTATTATGTGAATTACACCGGACATCACGACGACATGACGGAGGAACAATTGTACAGGATGATCACGTCCGCCAAGGTGTTTCAGGACTGACAACCCTTCACGAAGGAGAGTAGACCATGGTTTGTCCAAAGTGCGGGAAAGAGATGAGACGGGGAAAGCTCCTGGGGTCAGGAAGAGCCGCAGGAATCATGTGGTTTCCGTGGGAATTGAATCTGCATCCCGGTGTATTTTGGGGGCTTCAGACGGGGACACAGCGGAAGAAGAAGGGCGTCAAGACCCTTTTGGAGTACGAACTCGGATTTACATCATACTACAAAAATGTCCTGGAGACCTGGCTGTGCGAAGAATGCCATGTCGGCATGTTTGAGTATAAACCGGACCTGGATGCCGCGACCTTTCCCTACATGAGTTGACAAGGTCGTCCCTGCCGGAGAAACCGGCAGCGACAAATTATTCGAAACCGATTGCAGGATCATGTCGATTGATTTTTTAGAGGGGAGGTGTTCAAATGAAGAAGAAGCGCTGGCGCTTGGTCGGGATCGCGCTGATCCTGGTGTTGCTCCTGCTCGAATTTGTTCCCAGAAGGATGCTTTCAAACTGGAAGGCCGAGGATGTTGAAGTGACCTACTGCGGGATCGGGGGAAAGGACGCGAGCATTCCTCTGTCTCCGGAGGATACGAAGCGGCTTGTGGAGGCGCTTCAGAAAATCAAATTCCGCCGGTCGATCTCCAAAACGGTCCAAAGCCTGGTAGGACAGCACTCTTTTACCTTCCAAAAACTCGGATATATCCATTTGTCGCAGAAGAAAGCAGTCAAGGGAATCGGCATCAATCTGCAGGGCGACGACCCTTCGGACAGTGTTGTGATCGTGGGCAGAAGGGCTAGTAGATATTACGCCTCAGGGTCAGATGCGGAAGTCCTGGAGGCGTTCCGTATATTGGAGAAGATCGTAGGCGCACCGTAACAGGCCTTCCAAGAGCATTTTTCTGTAAAAGGGCGCCTGCATGAGATAACGAGAAGCGCCTGCCCGAGCAATCAGGATGGGACGGTTTTGTTTTTGTACCAATGCTCTGGGACGGTCAGGAAAAACTCTCCTCTCCCGTCTTGCAATCCCTCCCCTTTATCTGCTACAATAAATCAGATATGAGGACCTTATCGCGAAAACGCAGATTTCTTGCTTTGATTTTGGCGGCGGCGCTCCTTGTGGCGCCGCTGTTTTTTCCGTACGCTTCTCTGACGGCGCGCGCGGACGGGCGCGGCCCAAGCGTGACCGCCCCGGACTGGCCCGAGGGGCCGGAGCTCGCCAGCGACGGCGCCATCCTGATCGACGTGGTCACGGGGACCGTCCTGTATGAGAAAAACATCGACCAGCGGTTCTATCCCGCCAGCATCACCAAGATCATGACGGCGCTCCTGGCGATCGAGAAGCTCCCGCTGGGGGACGTCATCACGTACACGCGGGAGGATATCTACAGCCTGGAGAAGGGCGCCAGCACGATCGCGCTGCGCCCGGGAGAGGAACTCACCGTGGAGGAATCCCTCTACGGCCTGCTGCTGGCCTCCGGCAACGAATGCGCCAACGGCCTCGCGCGAAAAGCGGGCGGGACCATCGCCGCCTTCGTGGAGATGATGAACGCGCGCGCGAAAGAGATGGGCTGCACCGGCACGAACTTCGTGAACCCGCACGGCCTGCACGACGAAAACCACTACACCACGCCGCGGGACATGGCCGTCATCATGCGCGCGGCCATCACCAACGAGACCTACCTGCGCTTTGATTCCACGCGCACCCACATCATCCCGGCCACCAACCTGGTGGACGAAAAGCGCCCGGTCAAGATGCGCCACGAGATGATGGACCCCTACGGGAAGAACTACTACGAGGGCGTCACGGCGGGCAAGACGGGCTTCACGACGCCGGCCGGCAACACCCTGGTCACCTACGCGGTGCGGGACGGCGTGCGCCTGATCAGCGTGGTCATGCACAGCACGGGGCAGCAGTACGAGGACACCAAAAAGCTCCTGGACTACGGCTTCTCGAGCTTCCAGAGCGTCGACGCCTCCCAGTGGGAGAACCGCTTCTCCGCCGCGGACTCTGCGGACATCATGAACATCATGATGGAGGACGGCCGCGTGGACATGGAGGTCACCGGGGATTCCTGGGTGGTGATGCCCAAAACCGCGGCGCCGGAGGATCTGACGACGGATATCGTCTGGGAAGCCGGTGCGGACGGGAGCGCCGGAAAGATCCGGTACCTCTACGAGGGCATGGAGGTGGGCAGCGCCTCCCTGCGCCTGAAGGAGGGGACCGAGAAGCGCTTCCCCTTCGCGGTGCGCGAGGGCCTGTACATCATTGAGGCAGACGGCACCCAGCACCTCTCGATTCCCCACGTGGTGCTGATGGCGGCGGGATTCCTCCTGCTGCTGGCCGCGGTCATCGGGATCCTGCGGCGCATGTCCGGAAAGACGGAGGGCGTGAGCTTCCGCACAGACAGAGGGAAAGGACACAGGTCATGAATTACATCGTATTCGATCTGGAGTGGAACCAGAGCAGCGACCGGGCCAGCGCCCGTCCCTCGCTTCCCTTCGAGATCATCGAGATCGGCGCCGTTAAGCTGGACGCCGCCCTCCGGGAGGTGGGCCGGTTCGACCGGTTCGTGCGGCCCCGCATCTACCGCCGCATGAACCCCATGACCAAGAAGGTCACGCACCTGGACGTCAAGAACATGACCGGGGAGGCTTTCTTCCCGGACGTCATGAAGGACTTCCTGGAGTTCTGCGGAGAGGACTTCATCTTCTGCACCTGGGGAGAATCGGACCTGTGGGAGCTGCAGCGCAACATGCGCTACTTCCACGTGGACAACCCCTTCCCCAAGCCCCTCCTGTTCTATGACGTGCAGAAGCTCTACAGCCTGCGCTACGACGACGGACGCAGCCGCCTGGGCCTCAAGGCCGCCATTGAGGAGCGCGGCTTCGAGGAGCAGGAGGCCTTCCATCTTGCCATCTCCGACGCCATCTACACGGCGCGGCTGATGCAGGAGATGAACCTGGAGGGCGTGGAAAAGTACGTCTCCGTGGACTACTTCCGCCTCCCCGAGAACGAGAGCGAAGAGATCTACCTGGTCTTCCCGACCTACGCGAAGTACGTCTCCCGCCCCTTCCCGGAGAAGGAAGACGTCATGAAGGACCACACCGTCACGCAGATGCGCTGCTACCTCTGCGGGCGGCCGCTGCGCCGCCACGTGCGGTGGTTCCCGACCGGAGAGCGCACCTACCAGGCCCTGTTCTCCTGCCCGCAGCACGGGTACCTAAAGGGCAAGATCCGCATCAAGAAGTCGCGCACCAGCGCGGTGTTCGCGGTGCGCACGGTCAAGTGCGTCAGCGAGGAAAAGGCGGAGGAGCTCAAGGAGAGACGGGTCGGCTTTATCGAGAAGCGCCGCGAGGCCGCGAAGCGCAGCCGCGTCCGCGCGAAAGAAAAGAAGCGCGCCGCGCGCGCCGCGTCCCGGGGCCGGGAAAAGCCCGCGGAGCCGGCGGCTGTGCAGACACAGGCCGAAGAATAAGCCGGCGCCCTTCGCCGGGAGCTTAAGCTTCTCTTCAGAGACAGGGAGAAAAGAAAAACTGCCGCGCCGTCCGGGCGCAGCAGAAAGCGGAATACCACAGCAGATTCGCTGCAGCCGGCCGCCGTCCCGATGCAGGGCGGGAGCCGCTCCGGCCGCAGGACCGGGGAAAATACGCAACAAAAAAGCCGCCTGGCCGGGCGGCTTTTTCGCTGCAATCGCATATCAAAAGAAGAGGGGGGTGTCCGGCGGGATGCCTCCCGCCGGACGTGAGTATGAAAAAGCTTGTGACATTGTCAAGTTTGCCGCGCTTTGTTCGATACACCTGTATCATAACGGACAATTGTGTCAGAAGTTTGAGGGCAAAATAAAAAGACCATAAAAATTATAAACTCGGCGGTACGGTTCCTTAAGAAAACAGAAAGAAAAGGGTGAAATCCGCAAGTTTTTCGTGCAATTTGGCCGTCGGCGTTGTATAATTTGAATACCTGTATTCCGAAATCCACACAAGGAGGATATCGCAATGGATCTACTCAGCATGCTCTCGGGAGCCATGACGTCTCCGGACGCCCTGGGTGCCCTGGAAAAGAAGACGGGCGCGAGCCAGGAGCAGGTGACGAGCCTCGTCAACACGGCGCTTCCCTGCCTGATCGCCTCGATGACGGAGAACGCCTCCACGGAGGACGGCGCGCGCTCCCTGCTGGGCGCCCTGTCCCAGCACACGGAGACCGGCACCATGGCCCAGCAGATCGCCGACGTGGACGAAGAGGACGGCGGCAAGATTCTGAATCACATCCTTGGCGACAACCAGAGGGGCCTGATCCAGACCCTGATGGGCCAGACCGGCATGACCCAGAATCAGGTCTCCTCCGGCCTGGGCAGCATGGCCCCCGCCCTGCTTTCCGGCCTGTCCGCGGCCACCAATACCGCGTCCCAGTCCGCGCAGGCGGACAGCTTTGACCTCACGGATCTGTTCGGTATGTTCGGCGGCGCTTCCGCGGCGCAGCAGCCCGTGCAGCAGAGCTCCAATCTCCTGGACTCCCTGTTCGGCGGCGGCCAGCAGGCGCAGCCGGTGCAGCAGCAGAGCTCCGGCGGTTTCCTGAGTTCTCTGTTCGGCGGCGGCCAGCAGGCGCAGCCGGTGCAGCAGCAGAGCTCCGGCGGACTCCTGAGTTCTCTGTTCGGCGGCGGCCAGCAGGCGCAGCCGGTGCAGCAGCAGAGCTCCGGCGGGCTCTTGAGCTCCCTGTTCGGCGGCGGCCAGCAGGCACAGCCCGTGCAGCAGCCGTCCCTGGGCGGCAGCCTCCTGACCGGCCTTCTGGGGAGCCTTCTCTCCGGCGGCGCCAGCCAGCAGAGCAACGCGGGCCTGATGAACGGCAACGTCCTGCTGAGCATCCTGTCCGCCCTTCTGAAATAAACCGGCCATGACGGAAAAAGAGACCCTCAGAACGTGGCTGGACTCCGCGGAAAGAATCGTCTTCTTCGGGGGCGCCGGTGTGTCGACGGAAAGCGGGATCCCGGATTTCCGCAGCACGGACGGTCTCTATCACCAGAAGTACGACTACCCGCCGGAGACCATTCTGAGCCACAGCTTCTTCCTGTCCCATACGGAGGAGTTCTACCGCTTTTACCGGGACAAGATGCTCTATCCCGACGCGAAGCCGGGCCCGGCGCACCGGGCCCTGGCGCGCCTGGAGGAGGCGGGAAAACTCTCCGCGGTGGTCACGCAGAACATCGACGGCCTGCACCAGGCTGCGGGCTCGAAGCAGGTCTTCGAGCTGCACGGATCGGTGCACCGCAATTACTGCATGCGCTGCCATAAGGCGTACCCGCTGTCCCGCATCCTGGAGACGGAGGGCGTGCCCCGCTGCAGCTGCGGCGGCATCATCAAGCCCGACGTGGTCCTTTACGAGGAAGCCCTGGACGATGACGTCATGCGCGGCGCCATGCGCGCGATCCGCCATGCGGACGTGCTGATCGTCGGCGGGACGAGCCTCACGGTATGGCCCGCGGCCGGCCTCATCCACTACTACCAGGGGAACCGTCTGATCCTCGTGAACCTCACGAAGACGGAGGCGGACGGCCGGGCGGATCTGGTCATCCACGGGAAGCTGGGCGAGGTGCTCCGGGAGTGGGACACATGACCGGCCCCGCGCCCGGAGAGCCCCTGCGCGTCGGAGATATCGTGCGTCTCAAAAAGGCGCACCCCTGCGGCAGCGCGGAGTGGGAGATCACCCGCACCGGAACGGATATCAAACTGAAGTGTCTGGGCTGCGGCCGCACGCTGATGCTGCCGCGCCTGACCGTGGAAAAGAGCGTGCGCGCCGTGCGGCGCGCGGACGCGTAAAGCGCGGCCGGAAGGAAGGCCGCCCCGTTGGGAGAGGACCCGCGGCGGGGCGGTCTTTCGGTCCGGACGCAGGAAGGCCCTGCCGCACAGCAGAGAGAAGGGAGGCGGCACCACATGGACTCTACGGAGAAAAAAGTGCGCGGACGCATGAGCGTTTATCTGTCCTGGCCGCTGCTCTTCGCGGCCCTTCTGGCCGCGGCGCAGGTGCTCCTGTTCCTGTACGACAGAAACAGCGGGATGCTCCTGCTCCCGTTCACCGCCGTGGGTGTGCTGGGTGCAGCCATCCTCGCGCTCTCCTCCGGCAGGCGCTGCCGCGCGGACGTCATCGACTTCGCGACGAACTACACCCAGGTGCAGCGGGAACTCCTGCATGACCTTGCGGTCCCCTACGGCGTCATGGACGGCACCGGCCATCTCCTCTGGGGCAACCGGGCCCTGGAAGAGATCTTCGGGCCCGTGAAGCACAAAGATCTCTACAACCTCATCCCCGAGACCGAGAAGATCGGCCTGCCCCGCGAGGGCGGAAAGCCCCGGGAGGGCACCGCGCACGTGGGAGAGAAGGTGTTCCGCATTCAGATGGAGGCCGTTTCGATGCCGTCGGATTTCTCCCGCATCGGCTTCGGAGGCCTTGACGGGGAGGGCGCCCTTTCCACCATATTCCTGTTCGATGAGACCGACATCGCCGGCATCCGCTCCGAACTGGAAGGGGGCCGCATGGTGGCCGGCTTCCTGTATCTGGACAATTACGACGAACTCGTGCAGAGCGTGGAGGACGTGCGCCGCTCTCTGCTGATCGCCCTGATCGACCGCAAGGTCAACCGCTTCTTCACGCAGCTGTCCGGCGTGGTCAAGCCGCTGGAGAGAGACCGCTATCTCTTCGCGTTCGAGCACCGGCACCTGGAGGAACTCAGGGCGGATAAATTCTCGCTTCTGGAAGACGTCAAGACCGTCAACATCGGCAACGAGATGACGGTGACCCTGTCCGTCGGCATGGGCACGGGCGGCGACAGCTTCGCGCGCAACTTCGAGTACGCGCAGATGGCCATCGACATGGCCCTGGGCCGCGGCGGAGACCAGGCCGTCCTCAAGGACGGGGATACGATCACCTATTTCGGCGGCAAGAGCCAGTCCGTGGAAAAGAGCACCCGAGTCAAGGCGCGCGTGAAGGCGCACGCCCTGCGCGAGCTCATGGGCGGCTGCGACCGCGTGATCGCGATGGGCCACCGCCTGCCCGACGTGGATTCGTTCGGCGCCGCGGTCGGCATCTACCGTGTGGCCTCCTCTGTCGGGAAAAAGGCCCACATCGTGCTGAACCAGGTCCCGAGCGCGATCGCGCAGCTGCGGGACCGCTTCACCCCCGCGGACGGCTATCCCGAGGACCTGTTCCTGACCGGGGACGAGGCCCTGGAACTGGCGGACAAGGAGAACACCCTGGTGGTCGTCGTGGACGTGAACCGGCCGCAGATCACGGAGTGCCCGGACATCCTCGCGCGGGTGCATCAGGTCGTGGTGCTGGACCATCACCGGCAGGCCGCGGACAGCATCGAGGGCGCGGTGCTCTCCTATGTGGAGCCGTACGCCTCGTCGGCCTGTGAGCTCGTGGCGGAGATCCTGCAGTACGTCGGCGAGGGCGTGAAGCTCCGCCAGCAGGAGGCGGACGCCATGTACGCGGGCATCACCGTGGACACGAACAATTTCCTCAACCGGACGGGCGTGCGCACCTTCGAGGCGGCGGCGTTCCTGCGCCGCTGCGGCGCGGACATCACCCGCGTGCGCAAGCTCTTCCGCGACAATCTGGAGGACTACATGGCGCGCGCACAGACCGTGAGCGAGGCGCAGCTCTGGAATGAGGTATATGCCATCGGCGTGTGCCGTGCGGAGGGACTGGAGACCCCGACTGTCATCGGCGCCCAGGCGGCCAACGAGCTTCTGGATATCGTCGGTGTCAAGGCGTCCTTTGTGGTGACGCCGTATCAGGGAAAGATGTATATCAGCGCGCGCTCGTTCGACGAGATCAACGTGCAGCTGATCATGGAGCGCCTGGGAGGCGGCGGCCACATGACCATCGCCGGAGCCCAGGTGGAGGGGACGGCCGAAGAAGCGGTACAGAAGCTCAAGGAGACCATCCTCGATATGCGCAGGGAAGGAGAACTGAAAGAATGAAAATCGTGCTTTTGCAGGACGTGAAGACCCTCGGGAAGAAGGGCGACGTCGTGGACGTGAGCGACGGCTACGCCCGCAACTACGTGCTTCCCAGGAAGCTGGGCGTGGAGGCCACCTCAAAGAACCTGAACGACCTCAAACTCCAGAAGGCCCATGAGGAAAAGCTCGAGGCCTTAAAGCTCGCGGACGCCCAGGCCCTCGGCCGCAGGGTGGAGACCGGGAGCGTGACCGTCTCCGTGAAGGCCGGCAAGGACGGCAAGGTTTTCGGCTCCGTCTCCACCAAGGAGATCGCCCGCGCGGTCCAGGAGCAGATGGGCCTGGAACTCGACAAGAAGCGCATCCAGCTGGAGGAGCCCATTAAGAATCTGGGCACCGTCCAGGTGCCGGTGCGCCTGCACAAGGACGTGACCGCCATGCTCACCGTCAGGGTCGCAGAGGGATAAGGATTCGTCATGGAAGAAGCTGTCATCAAACGGATCATGCCGCACAGTCCGGAAGCGGAGCAGGGTGTCATCGGCGCCATGCTCCTGGATCACGATGCCATCGTGGCCGCGGCGGAGATCCTGCAGCCGGAAGATTTCTATCAGATGCAGTACGGCGTCATCTTCGCTTCGATGGTGGAGCTCTACAACGAGGGGCGCCCGGTGGATCTGATCACCCTGCAGGACCGTCTCAAGGAGAAAGACCTGCCGCCGGAGGTCTACAGCCTGGAGTTCGTGCGTGACCTTCTGGACAGCGTGCCCACGTCCACCAACGTCCGCTACTACGCGAAAATCGTCTACGAGAAGGCCGTGCTGCGCCGCCTCATCCGCGCCAGCGAGGAGATCGCCTCCACCTGCTACGCGGGCAAGGAGCGCCTGGACGACATCCTCGAGCAGACCGAAAAGAGCATCTTCGGGCTGGTGCAGCGCGGGACCACGGAGGAGTTCGAGCCCATCGACCGGGTGGCGCTGCGCGTCCTCGAGAAGATCGAGGAGGCCGCCAAAAACAAGAGCGCCGTCACCGGCATCGCGACGGGCTACCGCGACCTGGATCAGCTTCTGTCCGGCCTGCAGCCCTCCGATCTGGTGCTGATCGCGGCCCGCCCCTCGATGGGCAAGACCGCGTTTGCCCTGAACATCGCCCAGTACTGCGCCCTGCGCAAGGACCAGGCCGTGCTCATCTTCTCGCTGGAGATGAACAACGACCAGCTGGTCAACCGCCTCTTCGCCATGGAGAGCGGCGTCTCCGCGCAGCAGCTGCGCACCGGAGACCTCTCCGACGGCGACTGGGACCGCCTGCTGGAGGGCGTCTCCACCGTGGCGGGCTCCCAGATCCTGATCGCGGACACCCCGGGCATCTCGATCGCGGAGATGCGCCGCCGCTGCCGCAAGCTCATGCTGGAGCACGACATCAAGCTGGTGATCGTGGACTACCTGCAGCTGATGGCCGGCTCCGGCCGCCGCGTGGAGAGCCGCCAGCTCGAAGTTGCGGAGATCTCCCGCGCCCTGAAGGGCCTGGCCAGGGAACTCAAGGTGCCCGTCGTGGCCCTCTCGCAGCTATCGCGCGCCCCGGAGACCCGCTCCGGAGACCATCGCCCGGTGCTCTCGGACCTGCGCGATTCGGGCGCCATCGAGCAGGACGCCGACGTGGTCATGTTCCTGTACCGCGACGAGGTCTACAACAAGGATACGGAAAAGAAGAACCGCCTCGAGGTCATCGTGGCCAAGCAGAGAAACGGCCCTCTGGGCACGGTGGAACTGGCCTGGCTGCCCGACAAGCAGCGGTTCATGAACCTGGAATAAGCCCGGCCGAAAACGGAGAAATACGCTATGTTTCTGGGTGAGCGCACCGCGCGGGTCAATCTCGGACTCGTCGCGGTCAATGTGATCTACTTTCTGGTCCTCGTGTTCACGGGGTCGCTGGGGAGCACCTCCAAACTGCTGGCCATGGGCGCCATGTCCGCGGACAGCCTGCTTTCGAAGCACGAGGTCTACCGGCTGATCACCGCCATGTTCATGCACGGGGGCATCTCGCATCTGTTCAACAACATGCTGGTGCTGTTCTTCCTGGGCGACAACATGGAGCGCGTCCTGGGCGGACGGCGTTACCTCGTGTTCTACCTGCTCTGCGGCGTGGGCGCGGGCATCGTCTCGTGCGCGTGGTATGCCCTGACCCGGCAGCCGGTGGTCAGCCTGGGCGCTTCGGGCGCCATCTTCGGGGTGATCGGAGGGCTTCTCTATGTGGTCATCAAGAACCACGGGCGCCTCGAGGACCTGTCCACGGGCCGCCTCGGCATGTTCATCGCGTTTTCGCTCTACTTCGGCCTGAGCAGCGTGGGCGTGGACAACGCGGCCCACATCGGCGGCATGGCGGTGGGCTTCCTGCTGGCCATGGTGATGTACAAGCCGCCGCGGGTGCGCTGGTCGGAGGACGGGATCCTGGAGTCGCTGGACGACCCGCAGTGGCACTGAGGAAAAACGGGAAAAGGAGAGACGCCATGAGAAAAGACGACTGCATCTTCTGCAAAATCGCGGCGGGGGAGATCCCGTCGGCCACCGTATACGAGGACGAGAGATTCCGGGTCATCCTGGACCTGGGGCCCGCGCAGAAGGGCCACATGCTCATCCTGCCGAAGGATCACTTCGCGGATGTGACCGAGATCGACTCCGTGACCGCCGTGCACGTGCTGCCGCTGGCGGCCCGTCTGGGCGCGGCCGCGAAGAAGGGCCTGGGCTGCGACGGCTTCAACCTCGTGCAGAACAACGGTCCCGCGGCGGGGCAGACGGTGATGCATTTCCACATGCACGTGATCCCGCGCTGGGACGGCGGTCCCGAGATCGTCGCGTGGACCCCGGGCGAGCAGACGGCCGAGGAGCGGGAGGAGACCGCGGCGGCCATCCGGGAAGCGCTGTAAGGCCGGACCGCTTTTCGCGGAACGGGAGAAGGCGTCCGGTCCA
>JAFRUR010000030.1 GCA_017438775.1 Lachnospiraceae bacterium
GGCGCGAAGGCGTACCTCGTGAACACCGGCTGGAACGGCACCGGCAAGCGCATCTCCATCAAGGATACCCGCGGCATCATCGACGCCATCCTGGACGGTTCCATCGACACCGCGCCCACCAAGAAAATCCCGTACTTCGGCTTTGAGGTCCCCACGGCCCTTCCGGGCGTGGATCCCGCCATCCTGGATCCCCGCGACACCTACGCGGATCCCGCCGTCTGGGAAGAGAAGGCGAAGGATCTGGCCTCCCGCTTCGTGAAGAACTTCGCGAAGTACACGACCAACGAGGCCGGCAAGGCCCTGGTCGCCGCAGGCCCGCAGCTGTAAGTATCTGAAAACATAACGATCCACAGGAACGGCCCCGCGTCAATGCTGACACGGGGCCGTTGTTCTTTATCTCTCTTTCTTTTACCCGCGGTCCCGGAGGCGGCGGATCAGCCACAGAAGGACAAGCAGGGCGATCAGGATGCCTGCGCCCGCCGGAAGAAGCCAGGGAGGCAGGGCCGGCTTCTTCTCTGCCGGAAGCTCCATGTGGGTCTTCTCTTCCAGTTCTTCCAGATTCTTCTCCTCCAGCTCGCGAATCTCTTCCTCGTCCATCGGAACAAGCTTCCCGAACACGAGCACGCGCCCGTAGCTCTCCGCGTCCAGACAGGTGGACAGGGCGATCACGGGTTCTCCGCGGAAGCCTCCGACGTCGCGGCTCTGCACCGCCGCGCCGCAGATGTAGTCGATCAGCGCCTTCTGCTGACCGGCGTCCTTCACGTTTTGGACCGGCTGGTAAATCATGCGGTCGTAGGCGTCGACCTGCGCGCAGGCAAAGAAATCAATGCGGCAGGCCCTGTCGGCGAGCCACAGCGTCCCCGTGGGATGCGCGTCGAAGAAGGAGGCATTCCGAAACTCCAGCACATCGGAGAACATGGCCCCGCCTTCGATATGATGACCGTATACCACATTGTACAGGTCGGAAAAATCCGGCCGGTTGTCGGCGCACAGAAAGATCGCGCCCGCCAGGGAAAAGCGCCCCATCACGTCCCGGTTCAGGTACTCGAAATCCGTCTTTCCCTGGACCACCGGATAGTCGATGTTGGTCCCGTCGATGGTGAGCCAGCACCGCACATCGGGATTGAGCTCCATCAGATCCTCCAGGGACGGATCCGTTCCGGTGGGTTTGAACATCGCGAGCTCGCTCGAAAGGAACGACCCGTTCGTCAGAGAGCGCGTGTACCAGATCGAGTATCCGGAATAGAGAAGGAGCAGCAGGATCAGCACGAAGACCACGAGGCTCACGGCCTTGTCCCCCAGCCGCACAACCGCGCGCAGCGGGCGCCTCTCCCTCATGTCTCCTCTCGGGCCTCGCGGCGCCTCCTCACAAGCAGCAGGAGAATCACCGCCGCGCACAACCCCGTCAGGAAAGCATACAGAAGGACGTGCGAGGAATCTCCGGTCCTGGGCGGCGTCACACCCTTGCCGGGATCCCTGTACTCGTTGGTAAAGACGCAGGCATTGACCGTCTCCAGGTTCTTCACGATGACCCTGTCGCAGGTCAGAACGCCCCCGCTTCCCTCCGTGACCGTGTACACCACGGTATATTCGGTCCTGTCGTAGGTGTAGCCGGCGATGCCGCCGTCACGCTCCGCCACGCGGTAGCGATAAACGCCGGGCTCAGAGAAGGTGATCTCTCCAAACTCCGCCTCGCCCTCGCCCCGGATGGTCACGTCCTTGCGGCCGCCTGCGGCGCCCTCCGGAAGAGGGTCCCCCTCGCGCTCGGGGATCATGGAAAAAACGAAGGTGTCCTTCCGGCCGGGATCGTCTCCCGAGATGCGCTTCTGCACGGGAACGGGCGGGTCGCCGATGACGCTTCTCGGTCCGGTGTAGGTGTTGTCAAAGCGGACCCGGTCCGGCTTCTGGCCCGTTGCGGTGTCCGAGGCGGTGACTGCGTATGTCCCATCGGCATTGACCGCCACCGTGACCGAAAAGACTCTGCCGCTGTAGACGACGCCCTGCGTCTCCCCGGCGATCTCCCGGAGGGTATAGCTATAGATGCCCGTCTCCAGCGCGAGAGAAAACTCCGCGCTTCCCTCGCGGTCCGTATTGTCAAGCGCGACCTCCCGCACGGTCTCCTCCCCGCCCTCCGGTGCAAGCGCGATCCGGAAGGTCTCTGTCGGAAGAGCGCTCCCGTCAAAGGCCACCTCTACAGGCAGGGTGACGGTCCGGGCGGCGAGGGCTGCATGCGGCGGCAGGAGGAGCCAGACAAAAAAGGCCGCAGCGGCCCACACCGCACAGAGTGCGGCGCGCGCCCACAGGATTCTCTTGTGTTTCTGCGGTCTCATACTGTCTGCGTACCTCCCATGCCCGCACCCTCCCAGGGGCCGGAGCATCCGATCCGCGGCCCGCCCAGCCTCCGCCGGTGCGGACCTTTTTGCGCTGCGGCCGATACCTCTGTCTCTTCGGACAGATTCGAAGCGCCTGCCGGCAGACCGGCTCTGCGCAGAGCTGCCGGCCGTCTTTTCCGGCCCTCCGCTGTCTCTTACAGATCGATATCCTCTCTCCTGTTCTTCTTCCCGATCACAACGAGGGCCAGCACAAGAGCCACCGCGCCCATGATCCAGAACGGCTTGTAGTTCAGGAAGATACCGGTGGGGATGGTGCCGGACTTGTCGTTGTGGAAGTTCATGGACAGGTCGCCGGCCACGGTGATCGCGGCGGTCGCGACATCTGCGCCCTCCTCCTGTTCCGCGACGCGCACGGTATTGTCCGCATCCACGACACGGCCCTTGTAACCCTCCAGCTGGGTCTCAGCGATCTGCACGGTCTCGCCCTCGTTGAGGCCGATGATCTCAAAGCTCTGGTTGTGCTTTAAGGTCACGGTGGCGGTGGTATCGCCGGCAGCGATCACGGAGGTCGAGCCGTCGCTCTTCTTCACGGTGATGGCGCGGTCCGCCAGAAGATTCCCCAGGGTGATGGTGAAGGTGAAGTCCTTGGTATGGTCGCCCTGGTTGCCGCCGACCTTCTTGGTGACGGCCACCTTGTGCAGCGTGCTGGGATCGTCGGGATCGTCCGGATCCTTGACGGTATACTTGTTGACGAAGGGGATGGGGTCCACATTGCCCTCATCGTCCGTGTTTCCGCCGATCTTGGTGGTGGTGTCGTCGGAGGCGATCGGGGTGCCCTCGGTCTGGCTGCGGTTCACGATGATGGCGTAGCAGACCGGCTCGAAGGTGCCGTCCTCGGCCTTGTTGTAGATGTGGACATGAGCGTAGTACTCGTTGGCGTCGTAGGTATAGCCGGCCACCGGGTCTTCCCTGTTTTCGACCACCTTGTAGGTGTAGACCCCGGGGGCCTCAAAGGCATCCAGGCCGATGGTCAGGGTGACCGCACCGGTCAGTCCTGTCCCGGTGGCTCCCTCCGCGACAGCGACCTTCGCGCCTTCTGCCTGCGTAAGGCCGGCCGCAGGGGCGGTGCCGACGGGAGTGATGGTGAAGGTGAAGTCCGCGGCGGGAACCGAGAGGTCCGCACCCACCTGCACGGTCTTGGAGATATCGATCTCGGTCAGTTCCGCAGGAGCCGCCGGCTCCGAGGGGTCGCCCGGCTCTGTCGCAAACGCGGTGACCGACAGGCCGAGGATCATCACTGCCGCAAGCAGGAATGCTCCCAGTCTCTTCCAGGTTTTCTTCATGGTTTCTGCCTCCTAAAAAAATTGCTTGTTTATCTCAGGCGCACGATGCGCGAGATTCTGTTGCTGCCGCGGCTCCCGGCCGCCCGCGCCGTTTATGCCTGCGCCCGTAAGCGGCTCCGCCTTCAAAACGGCATGTGTTTCTGTGACGCCGGCCTGCTCACAGGTCCGTGCGGCGGATGGCCGTGATGACCTTTCCCTTGAGCTCCGCGGCCCTGACCGGGCCGAAGTACCGGCTGTCCTTCGCGGTGATCCGGTGGTCCCCCATCAGGAAATATTCGTCCCCCGCCAGGGTGATCGGATACTCCGTAGCTCCCTGATACCGCTCCGTCGGGAAGTAGATCTCCGTCTCAACGATGCGGTTCCCGTTGATGATCAGGGCCCCCTCGCGGGTGATCTCCAGGGTGTCCCCTGGGATGCCGATGATCCGCCCCACATAGGAGGTGCCGCCACGCTCCATGACCACCACGTCGTTTCTCACATAGTTTTCATGCAGCCGGTAGTACAAAAGGACGTCCCCCGCCGCAAACCGCGGCTGCATATCTCCGCCTTTCATGGAAGTGACGCCGAACAGGACCCCAAAGAGGATATAGACCGCTGCGCCCACCACCAGGATCTTCCGGAACAGGGCCCAGGCCTCCCTGCGGTCCGCGATTTGAATCCGCCGCCTGCGGATGGCCTGCTCCGGAGACAGGCGGCCCTCATCCCTCTTCATGCGTTTCCTCCGGGACAGGGGCGGCCTGGTCCTCCCTCAGGACGGCAAAGCGGGCTTCCTGGTAATTGAAGACCGATTCGTATTCCCTGTGCAGGGCCTCGATCTTGGCCCAGACATCCGCCTCGTCCACGCCCCCGAAGATCCGCCTGCGGAACTTCATTCCGGTGATGCAGCGCGCCACGTCCTCCATAGTGCGGGACGGCTCCCGGGGCGCGGCCTCCCGGCCTCTCTTTCGCGCCATCCTACAGCTCCTCCCTGCGCGCCCTGCGCCGGCCGAGCGCCAGCATGAGCACACCAAAAGCGAGCGCGGAACACAGCAGCAGTCTCCAGAGCCCGCGGTCCGTCCCCAGACCGGTGGGGATCTCTCCGTTCTTGGTGTTGACGAACACGTGCGACTCGTCGGACGCCGCGATCCCGGACACCGACCGCGTCTCAACGTCATCCACCGTTGTGACGTAGCCCTCCGCCGTATAGTCGGTCTCGGTGACGGTGTATTGATATCCGTACGGGATCCGGATGGTCAGGGACTCGCCGCTGCGCAGTGAGAAGGTGTAGGAGCCGTCTCCGTTATCGGTGCCGCCGAAGGAAGAGAGGTCCACCCAGTATCTCTTCGTGTGGGCCGGCACCATCATATAGATGGATACCGGCTTGGAGACATCCGGATAGTAATACGCGTTTCCTGACGA
>JAFRUR010000005.1 GCA_017438775.1 Lachnospiraceae bacterium
GCGGAGATCATCAAGCTGCGCAGCCGCATCAACACGACTTTCATCTACGTGACCCACGACCAGACCGAGGCCATGACCCTGGGCGACCGCATCGTCGTCATGAAGGACGGCTTCATCCAGCAGATCGGAACGCCGCAGGAGGTCTTCCACCACCCCGCGAACCTCTTTGTGGCCGGCTTCATCGGCATGCCCGTCATGAACTTCTTCGACGCGGAGCTGGTCGCAGAAGACGGCAGATACTTCGTGGATCTGGGCGGGGTCCGCACGGAACTTTCCCAGGAGAAGGAAGAGCGTCTGGCCGCCGCGCAGGTCGGCTCCCAGAGCGTCACTTTGGGCGTCCGTCCCGAGCACGTGGAACTGGCCTCGGACGGCATCGCCGCGAAGGTGGACGTCAGCGAGATGATGGGTTCCTCCGTCCATCTGCACCTCACGTCGGGAGGAAACAATATGATCATGATCGTCCCGACGGTCGGCACAGAGGGAGTTCCCGCCATGGGAGACGACATCCGCTTCCGCTTTGCCGGAAATACCGCACACGTATTCAGCAAAGAGACCGGGAAAAACCTGGAATTCTGATAAGGACAGCGTATGAAAAAAATCTTCTGCCTCCTGCTGGCCGCGCTGCTGCTGCTTTCCTCCTCCGCATGCAGCAGCGTGCCGGCACCTCCTCCGGAAAGCACGGCTGCTGCCCCCGAAACCACGCCGCCGGCTCCGGAAAGCACGGCTCCCGAGTCCTCCTCCGAGGCTCCGGAGCCGGTTCCGTTTGAGGACGGACGCGCACGCCCCTCCAACAGCGGCAGGCTGCAGGTCAAAAACGGCAAGCTCTGCTCGCAGGACGGAGATCCCGTCATGCTCCGCGGCGTCAGCACCAACGGGCTGATCACCGCGGAATCCTTCCTGAACGAGCCGCTGTTTGAGGAGCTGGCGCAGAAGGACGGCGTCAACCTGATCCGTCTGGCCATGTACACCTACGGCGTGGGGATCGTCGGGTACTGCACGAAGGGCGACAAAGAGCGCCACAAGGCCGATATCGCGGCCGGCGTGAAGTACGCGAAGAACCAGAACATGTACGTCATCATCGACTGGCACATCCTGAGCGACGGCGATCCGAACACCTATCTGGACGAGGCGAAGCGCTTCTTCGCGGAGATGGCCGGGACCTACGCCTCCTGCGACCACGTGCTCTACGAGATCTGCAACGAGCCCAACAAGGTGGACTGGCCGGCCGTCAAACGCTACGCCGAAGAGGTCATCCCGGTCATCCGGGAAAAGGATCCCGATTCGGTGATCATCGTCGGCAATCCCGACTGGTCGAAGGACCTTTACAGCGTCGCGGCCGACCCGCTGCCGTTCGACAACATCCTGTACACGCTCCACTTCTACGCGGCGAGCCACGGACAGGAGTTCCGGGATATGACCGAGACCGTCAGCCAAAGCGGCCTCCCGGTCTTCGTCACCGAATACGGCATCACCGCCGCGAGCGGCGGCCAGCCCCGGGACATCGAGAGCGCGGACAAGTGGATCGAGCTCCTGGAAAAAGAGAACATCTCTCACTGCATGTGGGCCTTTTCCAACATCAACGAGGCCTGCTCCGCGATCCGCTTCAGCGTCCTCAAATACAGCGGCTACACCGAGGAGGACTACTCTCCCACGGGCCTGTGGCTTCTGGAGATGCTGAAGAAATACAACACAAAATGACGGCGTTCCAACCGTCTTCGCCAAAGAAAAAACCGCGCGGCTGCGCGGTTTTTTCGTATTTGTCCCGATGAAGTCCCTGCCTCCCGTCCCGGTCTCTACCCCAGGAACTTCACGATCTTCTTCTCTTCCACCCCGGGAAGGAGTTCTTTCAGGTGCTCCAGGACGATCCCGCGGGACTCCTCCGGCGTATGGGAGTAGACGCGGGAGGTGAAGGTATCCCCGAAGAGCGTCTCCGGCGACGCGTACTGGGCGACGCCCCAGCCGTATCTGCGGCCGGCGCGGTCGGTCTCATAGACGAAGTCGCTCGTGACCACGTAGCACTGGCGCTGCAGCCGCGTCAGAATGGTGTCGAAGCCCTTCTTCCCGCCGCGGCCGTAGTCCCCCATCGCCTTGAGGGCCTTCGAGAGGACGGGCCCGTGCTTTGCCACCAGGTCCCAGAGTTCCAGGTCGCGGCGCGGCGCCAGACCGTCGTCGTAGCGGGCGTCCATGTCGTAGCCGTCACGGCGCCAGTTGGCCAGTTCCACGTAGATGTCCGTGCGCACGAACGCGGCCTTGTTCTCAAACAGTTTCCCGTAGGCGCAGCCGCTCTCGCGGATGACGGGCCCCTTCCACTCCCAGACGCCCTCGTCCGAGTCGAACCAGGCCCCGCGCGCCACGTGCTCCTCCACCGAAAAGCCGGGGATCGAATTCCCGAACAGCGGGACGATTCCCAGACGCTCCACCGCGTCGATCAGGTCCGCCTTCGTGCGGACGTACAGGTCAAAACCGCTCATGCGTGCGATCCTCCGTGGCCTTTCGCAGGTCTGTGCCTCTGCTTTCCGGCCCTCCGCACGACGCGGAGGACCTGCCCATATTTTACCTGAAACGCACGCGTTTTCCAAGGGCTCTTTTGAAGGCGAAAACAAGAAAACGCCCCGCGGCACAAGGGCCGGCGGGACGCCTCTCCAATACACCACCCCGGCTGCCGCAGACGCGGCAGCGCAGACAGTTACTCGGTAAACAGTGCGGTCGAGTAGTACCGGTCGCCGCTGTCGGGAAGCAGCGCGACGATCACCTTGCCGGCGTTCTCGTGGCGCTTTGCGAGAGCGATCGCGCCGGAGAGGGCCGCGCCGGAGGAGATGCCGACCGAGATGCCCTCGCGCTTTGCGAGGAGTTTGGCCGCCTCGAAGGCCTCCGCGCCGGAGGCTTTGTAAATCTCGTCATACACGCCGGTGTTCAGGACGTCCGGCACGAAGCCCGCGCCGATGCCCTGGATCTTGTGCGGACCCGCCTTCCCCTCGGACAGGACCGGGGAATCCTCCGGCTCCAGCGCGACGATCTTGATCTCCGGGTTCTGGCTCTTCAGGTACTCGCCCGTGCCGGTCAGGGTGCCGCCCGTGCCGACGCCGGCGATGAAGATGTCCACCCTGCCGTCGGTGTCGCGCCAGATCTCGGGACCGGTGCCGGTCCGGTGCGCGGCCGGGTTCGCGGGGTTCACGAACTGGCCCGGGATAAAGCTGTTCGGGATCTCCGCAGCCAGTTCCTCTGCCTTCGCGATGGCCCCCTTCATGCCCTTCGCGCCCTCGGTGAGCACGATCTCCGCGCCGTAGGCCTTCAGGATGTTGCGGCGCTCCACGCTCATGGTCTCGGGCATCGTCAGAATGATCCGATACCCCTTGGCCGCGGCGATGGACGCGAGGCCGATGCCGGTGTTGCCGCTGGTCGGCTCGATGATGACGGAGCCTTCTTTCAGAAGCCCCTTTTCTTCCGCGTCCTCGATCATCGACTTCGCGATGCGGTCCTTGACGCTTCCCGCGGGATTGAAGTACTCCAGTTTGACCAGAAGGGTCGCCTTCAGGCCGAGTTCCTTCTCGATGTTGGTCACCTCGACCAGAGGGGTGTTCCCGATCAGTCCCAGCGTTCCCTTGTAGATGTTTGCCATAGTATCCCTTCCTGTGCGTTCCTATTGCACGGCCGCAAACCCGGCTTCCAGGTCCGCGATGATATCGTCGATGTGTTCCGTTCCGATGGACAGGCGGATGGTCCCCTGACCGATCCCCTGATCCGCGAGTTCCTCCTCCGACAGCTGCGAATGCGTCGTCGTGGCCGGATGGATGACCAGGCTCTTGACGTCCGCGACGTTCGCGAGGAGCGAAAAGATCTTCAGATGATCGATGAACGCCCAGGCAGCGTCCTTGCCGCCCCTGATGTCAAACGTAAAGATCGAGCCTCCGCCGTTCGGGAAATAGCGCTCGTACAGCGCGTGATCCGGATGCTCCGGGAGCGACGGGTGGTTGACCTTTTCCACGAGCGGGTGGCTGTTCAGGAACGCGACCACCTTCTTCGTGTTCTCCGCGTGGCGCTCCAGCCGGAGCGACAGGGTCTCCACGCCCTGCAGCAGCAGGAAGGCGTTGAACGGCGAAATACACGCGCCGGTGTCGCGCAGCAGGATGGCGCGGATATAAGTTACGAAAGCAGCCGGACCGACTGCGTCGTAAAACGAGACGCCGTGATAGCTCGGGTTGGGCGCAGCGATGTTCGGATACTTCCCGCTCCTGCTCCAGTCAAACGTTCCGGACTCCACGATTATACCACCAAGCGTGGTGCCGTGACCACCGATAAATTTCGTGGCGGAATGCACGACGATATCTGCGCCGTGCTCGATCGGCCGGATCAGATAGGGGGTCCCGAAGGTATTGTCCACGACCACCGGGATGCCGCGGCTGTGCGCGATCTGCGCGACCGCGTCGATGTCCGGGATATCGCTGTTCGGATTGCCCAGAGTCTCCAGGAAGATGGCCCGGGTGTCCTCCGTGATGGCCGCCTCGACCTCGGCAAGGTCGTGGACGTTCACGAAATCGGTCTCGATGCCGTACAGCGGCAGCGTGTGCTCAAGGAGGTTGAACGTGCCGCCGTAGATGGTCTTCTGCGCGATGATGCGTCCGCCGCCCGCGGCGAGAGCCTCGAAGGTGTACGCGATGGCCGCGGCGCCGGAAGCGACCGCGAGGGCCGCGCTCCCGCCCTCCAGGGCCGCGAGACGCTTCTCCAGGACCTCCTGGGTGGAGTTGGTCAGACGGCCGTAGATATTGCCGGCATCCGCGAGGCCGAAGCGGTCCGCCGCGTGCTGACTGTTGTGGAAAACGTAGGACGTGGTCTGGTAGATCGGGACCGCGCGGGAATCCGTCGCCGGATCCGCCTGCTCCTGTCCCACGTGCAGCTGCAAAGTTTCAAATCTGTATTCGCTCATGATCGTCTCCTCATCTTTTTTATCAGTTTTTAGTTTTTAGTTCGAGCCATGAACTCTTGCGTACCGCGGGCGAAGGCGCTGGTCTGACCCGGCCTTTCGGGCTTCCGGACGGCCTTCCGGCCCGCGGCTGAGGCAATAAAAAAACCGGGGCTTACCGCATAAGCTCCCGGGCAAATGGCTGACGATTCAAAAAGTCTGACATCGAATCGGGGACGGCGTCACAGCGCGCAGCCGAACGCCCCAGCCACAGAACATGCCCGGGAGTTTCGCATTCGACAGCACATGGCCATCTTCCGGTTTTTCACGATGATACCGGGCATTTCCGCCGCCTCCTTTCTGGATGTTGTGACGACTATATCACCATTCGCCTACTATGTCAATATGTATTTGCAAAATATTTTGCCCGTCTCATTGTTCCAATCATTCCGCTGCGAAACGGCAGTAATACCGGCGCCACAGTCTTCCTCTTCGGTAAGAGCAAACCGCCCTGTTCCGGAATCCGTCACTCCCGGATGACGTGGATCTGGCAGGACTCCATCGCCCCCAGGGCCCTCTCGTGCGACTCAGGCGTGACGCCGGCGCAGCAGGACGGATCCACATAGATGGGCACTTCCGGCATGGCGGCCTTCAGGAGCAGGGCGTTGGAGATCACACAGATGTCCGTGCAGAGCCCCACCAGGGTGATGCTCTCCAGAGGCTCCTCATCGTTGGCGGCCTTCAGGCGGGCGGCCAGCGCCTCGCTCCCGAAGGTGGGCTTGTTGATGGGAGGCTCGCAGATGAGCTCCGCGATCTCCGGCCGGATCTTCCAGCCGAACGTCCCCTCGATGCAGTGCTCCACGGGAAGGTTCCTTCCCTCCTGCGTCTGCAGATAATCGGGCTGATGCGTGTCACGGGTCGCCAGCACCAGGCCGTCAAACGTACGGATCTTTTCCGCCACAGCCGGCACGATGGAAACGGCCTCAGCCGTGCCCAGAGCACCGTCGATAAAATCGTTCTGCATATCCACGACCACCAGAGCCTTCATGATTTTTCCTCCCTTTTTCCCGAAACGGCTGTGCAGGCCCATGCCGCATACAATAGAACCGTTCCATGCATTCCCGGCCCCGCGGGCACTGCACCCCCGGCTTCAGAAACGCCCGCCAATTCATGCGGTCCACTGCCCTGATTTTACAGGTTTTCCCTACGGAGGTCAAATCCCAAAGAACACCTCTTGACAATTCTGCAGAGAGATAGTATCATCGGGATTAAGTTAGCCACCGCTAACCAGTCTTGAACCCTCCCACCGCCTTCGCCAGAGGCGGTCTATAAAATGCCACGGGTTAGCGGTGGCTAACTATAGAGGTGCTCATGTTTACAACGCTTCTGATCGAACAGTGTGCCCCCACCCTGGCGGGCATCAAAACCGGCAATATGTTTTCTGTCAGGAACGGCCGCTATGACCTTCGCGGTGAGATCCGCAGGCTCAACGCCGTCCTCGTCAGAAAAGGACTACGGCTGCTTCCGATCCGCATGCAGGACGATCTCACCCTGGTATACCTCTTCCGCCCCGATCGGCTGGAAACGGATCTTCAGGCACCCGAAGCCGTCGAGATTCTGAAAGAGAAAGGCTATGTCTGCGGAGATTCCGAACTGTGTCTCGCGCAGCTCGTATGGCATCTGCATACTGACGAGACGTTTCCTCACGAGATCGGCCTCTTCCTCGGATATCCGCCCTCCGACGTGAAATGCTTTATGGAAGACCCGTGCAGCGGCGTAAAATGCATCGGCTGCTGGAAGGCGTTCGGCAACGAAAACGAAGCCATGGATATCTTCGAGAGATACCGAAAGTGCACGGCCATCTACAGAAGAGAAAGAAGACAAGGCAAACCGCTGGAGGCTCTGATCGTCGACACGCGCAGGGCTGTCCCGGCTGCAGGATAAACCTATGGATTCCGAAAGGAGAAAGAAAAGATGAGTAAAGTTGCAGTGGTGTTCTGGAGCGGAACCGGCAATACCGAGGTCATGGCAAATGCCGTTGCCGAGGGCGCGAAGGCTGCCGGCGCAGACGTGTCCGTGTACGGTCCGTCCGATTTTGGCAGCGGGAAAGCCTCCGAATTTGACGGCATTGCCTTCGGCTGTCCCGCCATGGGCGCGGAAGTCCTGGAAGAGGACGAGTTCGAGCCGATGTTTGCGGATGTTGAGGGAGCCCTTTCCGGCAGGACGATCGCCCTGTTCGGGTCCTACGGCTGGGGAGACGGCCAGTGGATGCGCGACTGGGAAGACAGATGCCGCGCGGCCGGCGCCGTCCTTGCGGTCGAAAGCGTCATGGCAAACGAAGCCCCCGACGACGAGACTCTTGAAAGCTGCAGAGCCCTCGGTCAGGCTCTGGCATAAATCACAGACTCCTTCCTGCCCACGGCCTCCGGCTTTCCGAAAGCCGGGGGCTTTTTTGTTCTTCTGCGCTTCCTTCCGGGAAAGACCAAGGCGCGCTCCCGCCCCCTTCTCCGCCTCCCGCTTTTCACCTCTTGATTTATATGCTATAATATTATGGATTTCAATGAATTCGCAACAGACAGGAGGCAGTGATGAAGCGCATCATCCTCATGGTCATCAAAGTCCTGTATCTCATTCCCGGTCTTTTCATCCGCATGAACCGCATGAAAAAGCCCGGTGCAGCCACGGAAGAGGAAAAGCTCGCCATGCTGCGCGAACGCATGGAAAAGGCCAACAAGGCCGGCCATGTGACGATCCAGCCCGTCGGGCTGGAGAATGTGCCGGAGAAAGACGGATTCCTGTATACGCCCAATCACCAGGGCCTGTACGACGTCCTGGCCTTCCTGGTCACCTCTCCGCGCCCCTTCGGCGTGGTCATGAAAAAGAGCGTCTCCAACATCATCCTGATCAAGCAGTTCCGCGAACTGGTCGGCGGCCTCGCCCTCGACCGCGAGGACGTGCGCGACGGTCTGCGCGTCATCAAGCAGATGAGCGAAGCCGTCAAGAGCGGCCGCAACTTCCTGATCTTCCCGGAGGGAACGCGCTCGAGACAGGGCAACATCACCGGAGAGTTCAAGGCCGGCCCGTTCAAGGCCGTCCAGTACGCGAAGTGCCCCATCGTCCCGGTGGCCATGATCGACTCCTACCGTCCCTTCGACGAGGGACACTGCCGCCCCGTCACGGTGGAGATCCACTACCTGAAGCCCATTCCGTACGAAGAAGTCGCGGACCTGAAGACCCATCAGATCGCGGAACTCGTCAAGTCCCGCATCGACGATGAGATCGCCCGCACACTGGCGGCACGGGAGGCGGCCGCACAAACGCCTGCCTCCGAGTGACTACCCCGCAGGAGAAGTCCCATGATCAGTGATCTGTTCCGGGTCATCCGGAAGCACAAGATCGTCTTTTCGGCTTTTGTTCTTCTCGCCGCGATCGCCATCTCCCTCTTCCTGGGGGCCGGCCTCGCGTCAAAGGCGCTGCGCAGGAATGCCTCCGACCTGTATGACGGGTCGACCTGCCGCGACATTTCCGCCTCCTCCACGCTCCTGTTTTCCGATAAGGACCTGGAGTATATCCGCGGACTCGACGGCGTCGCCGATGCAGAGCCCGTCTGGTTTGCGCCTGCCCTGGCGGAGCTTCCGGACGTGAACAGAAGCGTCAGCGTCCTCTCTCTCACCAACCGCATCGACGTTCCCCGCACCGTTGTGGGACGGCTTCCGGCCGCCCCCGGCGAGTGCGCGCTGGAACCTTCTTTTGCCGAAGAGACCGGTCTGCGCATCGGAGATTCTCTCCGGCTTTTCGATTCCCCGGAAACGGCCGCGGCCGGTCTGATCTCCCGTGAATTCGTGATCACCGGCTACGCGGACCATCCCGACCATCTGGCCGGACTCGAGGACCTGCAAACCTACGTCCTGGTCGCTCCGGCCGCCTTCGATATGGAGTATCTGAACGGCTGCTTCATGCGGGCCGCGATCGCGGTCACCCGGGAGCCGGGCGAAGACAGGTTCAGCGCGTCCTATCTGCAGAAGACCGCGGACGTGCAGGAGCACATCGAGGCGCTCGCCTCTGCCCGCACGGGGGAGCGGGACCGCGAAGCGAAGGAACTGTGGGACGCGCAGGCCGGCGAGCGCAGAAAAGAACTTGCCGCGGCCGAAACTGCGCGTGACAGCGCAAAACGCGGCGTGGATGAAAAAATCGCCGCCTTCGCGGAGGCGCAGCAGAGCCTCAACGAGACGGAGCTGCGGCTGGCCTCGGAACGCGGTCTGCTCGAGGAGATCCGCAGCGACCTCGACGCCGCCTCCGCGCAGTGCGAGGAACTCGGCAAGGGACTGGAGTCCGAAAAAACCAGGCTCGATGCCGAAGAGGCTCTCCTGAAAGACTCCAAAAAGAAACTGGATGCGACCGCAAAGGAACTGAAAGAAGCCTTCCAGCTGATCGAAACCGAGAAGAAAAGCATCCGCGAGACTCTGCGTCAGGCGTTTCTGCAGCTCATCCGAGACCCGGCGGAGCGCAGTTCGGTCCACTGGGCCTCCTCGCAGTCGCCGGATCTCGGCGACCCGACGGAGACCGCACAGATCCTCTCTCTCACGGACACGATCGAGATCGACCTCGCCCGCTATCCCAAGGACATGATCCGCCCCATCGTCTATACCGACGGCGTGCACGAGGGCATCCTGGCCGCCCTGTACGAGCTCACGCAGGGGACCCCCGCGCCGCGCCGGCTCTTTGGAGAATTTGACCTTGCGAAGATACGCCGGGTCCTGCTCTCCGCTCCCACCGAGCCCGCCTTTGCCGGCTATCAAAGGCTCGCGAGCGCGAGTGAGGTCTGGGACCGCGGCCACGACACCTACACCTCGGACCGGATCCGCTATCAGGACCTTCTCTCCCGTCACGGGGAAGAGCTGTCCGCGTATATCGATTCCAAAGAGGAGTACGATTCCGCCATCCGGGAACACCAGGGGGAACTCGCCGCGTACGAGGAGCGCAAAGCCGCGTACGACCTGGATGCGGAAAACGTAAAGCAGGTCCGCGACTCCCTCGCACAAAACCGCAAGGAGATCAATGAGGCACAGGCCGCGTACGATGCTGCTCTCGCAGAATACGACAACAGCAAAGCCAAACTTGACGCGCTGCTGAAGACCATCGAAAAGGCCGAGCCCTGCCGGTGGACGTCGGAAGCGCTCCCCGGCAATGCGTCGTATGCACGGCTGCGCGCGGAGTTCGGAGATATCGCTTCCCTCGGGACCACGAGTTCTCTCCTCTTTGCCGCCGTTGTCGCGATCGCGCTCTTCGTCGTCTCCGGCCTCTTTGCCGGAAGCGAGGCCGCCCTTGCGGGCTCAGGCGAAGGCCCCGCACGCCGCGCCTCTCTCGCGGCCCATCCCGTCTTCGGCGCGGCGGCAGCCCTTCCCGGAGCCGCCATCGGCGTCCTGGCCGCGCGATATCTGATCCAGCCCTTCCTGCTACGGCGAGCACAGCAGAGCGTCGCGCTCGACCTGACGCGCCCGATGCTCACAGGCACGGCGCAGGTCCTCCTCATCCTCGCATGCGCAGCCGCGGCGGGCGCGCTCGTCTCCCTTCTGGGCGCCCTGATCCTGCGGCGCGGCCTGCTCAAAGATGAAGACGAGGACGAAGAAGAATACCCGGAGGAAGAGCCGGAAAACGAACCGGAGGACTCCCCGAAAAGCGAGGCGGAAAGCGCACCTGCAGGCGGACAGGACGGCGCCCGCGAAAGCGAACCGGACATGCGGCCGGATGATTTCCCGGAAGGCGAACCGGTGACCGAACCTGACGACGGGACAGAAAGCGTGCCGGACACCGAGCCGGAAGCTGAACCGGACAGCGATTCGGACAATAGACCCGAGGCCGAACCGGACAGTGATCCGGACAACGGACCCGAGGCCGAACCGGACAGCGGACCGGAGAAAGGGCAGGACACCGAACCGAAAACGGAAACCGTGCCGGCAGCCAAGCCGAGACACAGACGGGAATACGCTCTGGAGCTTGAACAGGTCAATGCGGGACCGGACGAGGACTTCACGTCCGAAAACGGCCTGTGACATACCCGAAAGCAGAAAAGAACAGGAGCAGCCGCGAAGGCCGCTCCTGTTTTTTGCTGTCTGTTCGAACCGGGCAGGCCCCGGCACCCTCCGCGCAGAACCGATGCCGGCAGGCCCCGGCACCCTCCGCCGCAGAACCGATGCGCGCGGCGCAGGCGCCTCAGACCCTGGCCAGCAGGCGCTCTTTTTCCTGTTTCGCCACGGTCACGGCGGTGTCCGTCTCCTCCGTCAGTCCCCATTCATTCTCGAGCAGGTCGAGGATCCGGTCGTACGTCTTTGCCGCGTCCGCGTACCGCCCCGCGATCTCATAGATATCGGCGATGCCCATCAGCGCGTCCTGGAAGCGGGGGCGCCTGGGGTCCGCGGCAAAGGCGCGCTCGTAGCAGTCGACGGCTTTTTCGTAGCTGCACTTGGAGGCATAGTACTGCGCGGCCTCAAAGAGGGCGGCGTCATTCTCCGGCATCTCCCTGAGCATATCCTCGATGATCCGGTCCGCGGCGGGCTCGTCAAAGCGTGCGAGTGCGATATGGGCCCGGTAGACCCGCTTCATGACGGGATTTGCCTTTCCCAGCCCGCTGTAGCGGTCCAGCCAGCGCTCCGCCTCGTCGGCGCGGCGGTCGGCGATCAGGTTGTCGATCAGGTACATGTACGCCAGCGCGGCGTCGGGGTTCTTCTCCACCACGTCCCGGTAGAAATTGATGGCCCTCGTGTGATTGGCCAGATTCCAGTCCCAGACGGCGTGGTTTTCCGCTTTCTGCAGTATCCACTGGCAGCCCTTTTCACCCGGCGCGCGGGCGATCGCTTCCTTCGCGTATCGCGCGGCCTTTTTCCCCTCGGAATTCATGCGATGCCAGTGCAGATAGGCCATCAGCTCGGTCGCCCGCTTCTGATGCTGTTCCGAGGCGATCTGTCCCTTCAGAAACTCCTCGTACTCCCAGAAGACGTCCTGCGGCAGTTCCTCTTCCGCGTCCATGCGGTTCTCGATGCGGTTGAGGCGCTGCTCCGCGGTCAGGTCGAAGAGGTCGTCGATGCTGACGCCGAACACCTCCGCCAGAAGCGGAAGCGCGGTGATGTCCGGCATGGACACCGCGTTTTCCCACTTGGACACCGACTGCGGGCCGATTCCGAGCTTATCCGCCAGCTGCTCCTGCGTCAGTCCCGCCTTGAAGCGGAGCTGTTTGATCTTCTTTCCCAGTTCCATGATCGAACCTCCCAGGCAAACGTTTTTCAGTCTCACAGGCACGGGGCCGGCATGCGTCTCACCGCGCTGCTTTCCGACTGCAGCCTCATTATAGAAAACCGGCGCGCAGGTTTCAATCACGCATCGCGCAAGTTCTCTCGCCTGTCAGGGGAATCGAAAAAGCCCGGAGGGGCCGCTTTCCGAACCGGCGCCTTCCTCCGGGCTTCTCTTCAGTTTTTTGCATCCCCAAAGGGAATCAGTACTTGTAGAATCCCTCTCCGGACGCGCGTCCCAGCTTGCCGGCGTCGATGTACTTCTTCAGGATCGCCTTCTGGGCCTTGAAGTTGTACGGCAGCATCATCTTCTTGAGCAGAGGATTGACGATGCCCGGCACCTTCTGGTACTTCTCCACGATATTGTAGGCGGTGGTCAGGCCAACCACGTCAAAGATCTCGAACGGTCCGCGGGGAGCGCCGGTGCCAAGCTTCCATGCCTTGTCGATGCTCTCCGGATCGGAAACGCCGTTGGCCAGCAGATCCAGGCCGGAGAACAGGAACGGAATGAGCAGGGAGTTGAGCAGGTAGCCGGCCTTCTCCTTGTTGACCGGAAGCGGGATCATGCGGATCTCCTGCGCGAATTCCATGATGGCGTCAAAGGAGGCCTGCGAGGTCTCGGCCTGGGCCATGACTTCCGCAATGTTCTGCTTCCAGATGGAGTTCGCAAAGTGCAGGGCCAGATACTTCGCGGGACGGCCGGTGTCCTTGGTGAAGCTCGAAGGAAGCAGCGACGAGGAGTTGGTGACCAGCAGGGTCTTCTCAGGCATCAGGGGCGCCAGTTTCTTGAAAAACGCGGTCTTCTCTTCCTGGACCTCGGCCATGGATTCGATGACCAGGTCCGCGTCCGCGACGGCCTTGGCCAGATCAAGTTCCAGCTTGATCCCGGCGTGGGCCTTTTCCGTGTTGGCGATGCACTCCTCGGGGTCGAACTTGCCGAACTCCGCGATGCCGCGGCACCAGTTCGGATCGATGGGGCTTTCCACAGTCTTCATGACCTCGATGGCATCCAGATAGGTCTTTTTCAGTTTGTCCAGTTTGGGCTGGCAGCGTCCGATGCTGCCCTCGCTGCGCAGCCAGATGGTGACGTCAAACCCGGTGTAAGCGGCCTGGAACGCGATCTGGGATCCGAGAACGCCGCCGCCTGCGACTACAACTTTTCGGATATCTGACATGTTTCGACCTCCTGTTTTTGAATTATTTGAAACTCCCGGGGGGAGCATCATTCACCCTCGTGCAGCGTTTCGAACATCCGCCTGTCTGCGGATATATGTTATTATAAATGCTGAACTGGAGAAAAACAAGGCAGCAGCGGAGTTTCCGCACAGGGATTCCTCTGGTCGCTGACGTTCCTGGCGGAGCTGGATACAGGCCTTTCCGCGCAGGAGTGCTGTCTCCGGATGCCCTGCCGCACCGCTCTTCTCCGCGGAGATCTCACGATCCCTGCCTATAATTCACAGAATAAGGCGATCAGGCAAAAAAAGCCTTGATAATCTCATAAGACATGTGTAGTATGTATTTATACTACAGCTGTCTTATTACGGAGGTTGCGATCATGGACAAACAGGAAGCGGTTCGGCTGGCGGACAGCGAGCTCAGAATCATGGAACAGCTCTGGCTGGAAGGATCCTGCACGGCCAAGCATCTTGCCGACGTCATGGCGGAGCGCTGGGGCTGGAACATCAACTCGACCTATACCCTGATCAAACGCTGCATCAAAAAGGGCGCGATCGCGCGCCAGGACCCCGGCTTCGTCTGCGAAGCGCTGGTCAGCCGGGACCAGGTCCGCCGCGCCGAGACCGACAAACTGCTCGACAAGCTCTTCGGCGGCTCGGCCAACCTGCTGTTTGCTGCGCTGCTTGACGAACACAAGCTCTCTGCGGAGGAACTGCGGGAACTCAGGAAAAAACTGGAGGAGCTAGAGGAGGAAACGTCATGACTAAGTATGGGATCGTGAGCGTTCTGATCCTGCTGACGGCGCTGATGCGCGTTCTCCTGCGGCGCGTGCTTCCGAAGCAGGCTCTGGCTGACTGCTGGCTCCTCTGCCTCGGGGTCCTGCTGCTGCCCTGGCAGTTTCACACCTCGCCGCGCTTATACGGGCTGCTGCCGCAGGCACTGGTCCGGGTGCTGAGCCGCGCGTCAGCCCTGCACCAGGCCGCTCTGCCGGTCACCTGCGCCGTTTCCGCGGCACTGCTCACGGCGCTCTGCGCTGTCTACGCACGGGAACTGCTGCACTATCATCGGGCCTGCCCCGCGCAGGAAGAGACCGTGCGGCGCTGGGCAGCGAAGCATCCGCTTCGGCGGCCCCTGCGGATCTGCCGCAGCGGGCGCGTACAGACGCCGGTCTGCTGCGGCGTCCTGTTTCCGGTGATCGTCCTGCCGGAGTCCTTCGACGCCGCGGACGAGCCAAGGCTCAACTGCGTTCTGACTCACGAATACTGCCATCTGCTTCGCTTCGACCCGCTGTGGAAACTGCTGGCGCTGGTCTGCGTCTGCCTGTACTGGTATCTGCCCGCGGCCTGGCTGCTCTGCGTGCTGCTTCGCCGCGATCTGGAATTTGCCTGCGACGAGAGCGTGCTGGAGTCCGGCGTCCCGGAGAAGTTCTACGCGCGCACACTGCTCGAGATGGCGCTCCGGTGCGGGACGTCCGATGCGCTCGCAGCGCAGTTTTCTGCGGGACAGGTCAGCCGCAGGGTGGATCACATCCTCTGCTATCATCGGCGTCCCGTCCTGCGGATGCTCTGTGCGGCGCTGCTCCTCACGCTTGCGGTCGGCTTTGCGGCGGCGCCCTCGGTTCCGGCTTCGGCTGAGGCGGCGCAGGCGCATCTCATCTCCGAGCGCCGCGTCCTCACCGTGCCTCTTCTGCCGGAAGAGCGTGCCCTGTGTTTTCCGGAGGAGGCTCCGTAATGTTTGAAAAGTACGGCGGGAAAAGCCTGCTGCGGCAGCCCGGCTCTTCCCTTTTGATTCTGCTGCTGAGTCTGCTGGTGGCCGCTGTCCTGGGGACCTCGCTGGGGCTGCGCTCGCAGGTGGAACAGACGATCCGGGACTGCTCGAACCGGTATATCACGCTCGGTATCGTGGACTATTACAGCGGCGAGGAGGTTACGGATCCGTCGGTTCTGGCGGACTATTCTTCCCGGCTCGATGCGTTGGATTTTCCGAAACAGGTCAAAAGCTGGGCTCCGACGCAGGAAGCGCTGGGCTGGTTCCCGGCCTTCGATGCCGACGTCAGCCCCCTCTGGGCCATGAACGAAGCCGTTCTGCTTGTCCGCGCGACGCAGACGCAGCCGTCCGGGGAAAATGCCAGTGCCGTGGTGGAACAGGAACTCTTTTCCATGCGGAAGATGGAAAAGAAAATCGTTGCGCTGGCAAATACGGCGCTGGAGCCCGGAATGCTCTATCTCGTCCGCGGGACCTGGCACAAGGCCCTTCCCGGCACCTATGCGACGCTGGAGCCCGACGCTCCGCTGCTGGCACTGGGTGCGTCTGAAGCCGGAGATGTGCCCGGCAGCGAAGCCTTTTTCGATCGCGCCGCAGAACTTACGGCCCGCCGCACCGGCTTCACGCTGCGCGCATCCGACTGCTTTTCCACGTTTCAGCCTTTCCAGCAGGAACAGCTCTCCCTCGCTGACGGCCGCATGATCACCGATCAGGAGGCCGCCGCGGGAGAGCCCGTGCTGATGCTCTCCGAGCGCATGGCAAAGAACCTCGGTATCTCCGTCAGCGACACGCTGCGCCTCTGTGCCGCGGCCGCGGACCGCTGCCGGATTCCGGAGGGCTACGATCCCTCCGAGGGGCCTGACCTGGACACGGATTACACCGTCGTCGGCGTGTTCAACGACTATACCGGCTGGAACGAGACTGTGCTGGTCCCGCCCGTGCCGGGGCTTGACCTGACGCAAAATCACGCGAACCCCGTTCTCGGCCAGTTCCTGCTGGAGAACGACGGCGCGGCTTCGTTCGAACAATGGGCGAAGGAGAACCTGCCGGGCGGTCTGCGGCTCACGATCGAAGACCAGGGCTACCGCGAGGTCATCGGACCCCTGCAGACGATCCGTATTCTGACGCGGCTGATCGCTCTGGCCTGCCTGCTGGCGGGACTGGGCTTCCTGCTGCTGTGCGCATGGCTGTTCGTGCACCGCCAGCGCGCCGGCATCGTCGTCATGCACCGCCTCGGTGTGGGGCGGTCCGGGATCCTCCGCTACTGTCTCGCGGCCATGCTGGCGCTGACGCTGCCGGGAATGGCGGCCGGTTCTCTGCTCAGCCGTTTTCTCTGCGGCCGGATCGCCGCGCGGCTGGCCAACCGGCTCGCAGCCGCGCAGACGCTCAATTACAGCTATTCTTCGACGCGGCAGGCACTCGCCGCGGCAGCCGGCATGCTGCAGGCGGACGCGCCGCTGCAGGTTTTCCTGCGCATCGGCGCCCTGTCCTGCTTTGCCATGCTCCTCCTGACCGCTGTCTTTGCGCTGTCCGCCGTGCCTTCCCTGCACCGCCCGGGCGCCCGCCGTCAGGGCAGGACAAAGACCCGCACCCGCATTCTGCATACTCCCATCAGTTACGCCTGGCTCTCCGAGTTTCGCGGCGGCGGACGGACGCTGCTGGTGCTTCTGATGCCGCTTCTGGCAGCCCTTGCGCTCAACGCGATGTCCGCCTCGCAGGAAAAGACCCGACGGGAGCTCGACCGGCTGGCGGAAGAGTCCACCGTGCGCGGGATGGTGACAGACCTGTACGGCAGCAGTTACGGCAGTCTGATGGTGCGATACCGGGATCTGGAGGACCTTCTCGCTCTGGAGGAAGTGAGATCCGCAACCATGACCTTCGCGGCCGAGCATTTCGCCTACGCAGGCAAATGGGAACCCGGGACCGGCCTGGGCGATGACTTCGTCATGCCGGAATTCGCCTACAACGAGTACGGGCAGGAACGGCTGATGGCCAAATACCGCGACTATCCGCAGCTGATCAGTGCCAACGGGTTGGACGACGCCCCCGCCTTCCTCTACTCAGGCGAACCGGTCATAAGCTGGCTCCCGCCCTTCGACAGCAGCATGCTGCAGGCATCCTATGGCTACTCCGCCATAAATGTGGGCGGACCGAATCCATCGTTTTTCCCGGAGGAAACAGCTTCGGATCCCGAACGCAGGAAGGCGGAGAGCGAGGCGCTCGTGCGGATGCAGATCAACGCCTACGACTTTCCCAATATGTGGTGCCCCTGCGTCGTGTCGACTGCGTTTCTGCAGGAACACGGCCTGGCGCTGGGCGACATTTTCCTGATCACCTACCCGGCGTCGGAGGGCTTCTGCTTCGTCGTCTGGCTTCGCGCGGTGGGCAGCTACGTCAAGCTCAACGGACCGGACAACATCTACCTTCCCTTCTCTCTGGTGTTTGATTATTGGGATCATTGGGAACGGCGCGTGAACAGCGCGGTCTTCCGCTTCTCCTGCCGGGATCTCGACGGTCTCAAGCAAAAGCTTCGGGATCTGGGCTTCACAGAGACCGGGGACCAAAGCGGCATGCGAAGGCCGTTTTTGCTGGAAGACCGGACCTATCTGAATCTCCGCTCCAATCTGGAGCAGCGGCTTTTGTACATGAAGCGCGTCTTTTTCGCGGCGGCGCTGCTTCTGCTGATTCTCGCCCCGCTGCTCGGCGTGCTGACAGCGCTCACGCGGCGCCGGGAACTGCGCCTGATGCGCGGACTCGGCGCGGCAGGCCCAGTGGCCTTCGGAAGCGTCTTCCTCGGCCCTGCCGGGAGCTGCCTGATCGGCGCCCTGCTGGGCGCGGTGATCTGCCGGCTCGCAGGCTGGGAGACGCCGCTGGGGCTTGCGCAGAGTGCCGCATTCGCCGCACTTTGGCTGCTCGGCTTCGGCGTGAGCATCGCCTGCATCGATCGAAAGGGAGGTAACGTCTCATGGCGATTCTCGAACTGAAGAATGTGTCCTTCGGCTACGGCAGGGATGCCGGAAGGATCCTGCATGATGTCAGCGCAGCGTTTGAGACCGGAACGGTCTATGCGCTGATCGGGCGGTCCGGTGCCGGCAAGAGCACGCTGCTCGGCCTGCTCTCTGCGCTGCTGCTGCCGACGGAGGGCAGCGTATGCTTTAAGGGAGAGGACACGCGCCGCCTCAACGCGCTGGCATACCGGCGGCGCTGCGTCGCCACCGTCTATCAGGACTTCGCGCTGTTCCCGCTTCTGAACGTCACCGAGAACATTCTCTATCCGCTGGAACTGCAGCGCGTCCCGGCAGCCGAGGCACTGGCCCGGGCGGAGGCGGCTGCCGATCAGGTCGGGCTTGCGCCGGAACTGATGGTGCGCTATCCCTCGGCGCTCTCAGGCGGCGAGCAGCAGCGCGTGGCGATCGCCCGCGCACTGGCCGCAGGCTCCGAGGTCATCCTCGCGGACGAACCTACGGGAAATCTGGACGAGCAGAACGCGGCGCAGATCGTGGATCTCCTGGTCCGGGCAGCCCATGAGGCAGGTCGCTGCGTCATCCTTGTCACGCACGACTCCGACGTCGCAGCCCGGGCGGACCACACCCTCCGCCTCACAGACGGGAGTCTGCTTCCTGCAGACTAAGCACCCGCTCTTCTTCCGTCGATCCGGCAAGTTTGTGTGCATCCGCACGGAGGCTTCCGGCTCTGTCTCTCTGCAGCATCCCGAATCCGCAAAACGAGAGGCCGCCCTGGTGAGGGCGGTCTCTCTTTTCGGGACACAGGATGTGTTTCAGGTTTTGATCAAGCTGTGGTATACCCGGACGACAACGGCCTTATTTCCCGTCCTCGTCCATGTACCTGACGCGGTTTAACGTGTCTCCCCAGTTGACAACGTTCTCCAGGACCCTGTTCTGACGGGCCTTTTCGGCCTTCCACGCCTCTTCCTTCTCCTCCGGGGTCAAGGGCCCATGCTCTGCCTCGTTCTTTTTGTCCTGCACAAAGCCGAGAAAACCCAGGGCCGCAAAGAAGCCCAAAACCGCCATAAGGATATTGCCGAGCATCTCTGTTTTCTCCTTGATTTTGGAAAGGGGCGGCCTTTGGAGCCGCCCCTTTTTCCCTTGCGTTTTTCGTTGATTAGCCGAAGTACCTCTTCAGCAGACCGGCAAAAGCTTTTCCGTGTCTTGCCTCGTCGCGTGCCATCTCATGAACGGTGTCATGGATCGCATCCAGGTTCAGGGCCTTCGCGCGCTTCGCCAGGTCGGTCTTGCCGGCGGTGGCGCCGTTCTCGGCCTCGACGCGCATCTGCAGGTTCTTCTTGGTGGAATCAGTCAGGACCTCGCCCAGAAGCTCGGCAAATCTCGCCGCATGATCCGCCTCTTCAAAAGCGGCTCTTCTCCAGTACTCTCCGATCTCCGGATATCCCTCGCGGTACGCGACGCGGCTCATGGCCAGATACATACCGACCTCGGAGCACTCGCCCTCGAAATTGGCGCGCAGATCCTTCTTGATATCTTCGGGAACATCGGGACCGGCGCCGACGCCGACCACATGCTCCGCCGCCCAGGTCATCTCACCTTCCACGACCTCGTTGAACTTGGACGCAGGCACGCCGCAGACCGGGCACTTTTCGGGCGGGGTCTCACCCTCATAGACATATCCGCAAACGGAGCAGACAAACTTTTTCATGGCTGGTTTCCTCCTATGGAAGTGGTTGATTTGATACCGCGGGACCGCGGTCGTTTCCTGGTTTTATTATACCATGAAGGGTAACTGTGTCAACGTGACTTTGTTACGCAGGGGCTCAACTTTTTTTGCATGCAGGAGGGGCGTTTTGGAGAAAGCAGCAAGAAAAGCTGCAACTTCAGGCAATCACCGACGCAGGCTTCGAACGCCTTTCATAGCTCCAGGCCGGCACCGCAATGCGGCTTCGAAAGGTTTACGCCAGCCCTTTTACAACTGCCACACTGCAGATCCCGGAGTATTTCCACAAGCCCTCACGCAAAGACCGCGCTGCAGGTCCCGAGAAGTTTCCCGTCTTTCTCCAGCCACGCCTTCGCGGACACGAAGACTGCGCGGGCGCCGCTCTTCTCCACCGTGGCGGTGATCAGGAAACTCTCCCCGCCCGGCACGGCACGCATGAACTCCGTGTTCATCTGAATGGTGATGCAAGAGTCCGCGCGGCGCACAAAACGCACGGCAAAACCCATGGTCATGTCGTAGGCGGACGTCATCACGCCGCCCTGCACCGTCCCGGAGGGGTTGAGCATCCAGGGCAGCCCGTGATAGCGCGCGGTGATCTGGAAGGGCTCCAGACTGCACGAGACCAGCTCCGCCTTTAACATCTCGTTGACCTGGTGCAGGTCCCCGGGCTGGAAAAACGCGGACACGGCCCGGTTCATGTAGGCTTCGTCACTTTCGCCCGGGCGCTGCGCGCCCTCCTCGCTTCCGAAAAAATCGTAACGCATCTTCTCTCCTCCCGCTGATTTCCGTTGCATCCAGTATACCTGTCCGAAGGCCCGCGCGCAACCTCCAAAACTGCTGCCTGCTCCGGATCAAGAATCTCCTCCCGCGTGCCTTGCGCCCCGCCCCGCGCACGTGTATAATTAAATGTTGTATCAAGCATTGAGACGAGCATTTCCTGCCCCCGGACCACCGGCCGTCTGCCGGAAGAAAGACACCATGAAACTCCTTTCCATCGTTGTTCCCTGCTATAACTCCGCGGCCTACATGGACCGCTGCATCAAGAGCCTGATGCCCGACACGGATGACGTCGAGATCATCATCGTCGACGACGGCTCCTTCAAGGACGACACCCCGCAGAAGGCCGACGCCCTCGCGCAGAAGTACCCCGGGATCATCCGCGCCGTCCATCAGGAAAACAAAGGCCACGGCGGCGCCGTGAACACCGGCATCGCCAATGCAGAGGGCCTGTTTCTCAAGGTGGTGGACTCGGACGACCGCCTGAACCGCAAGGCCTATCTGCGCCTGCTGCGCGAGCTGAGGCGCCGCGCCGCGAGTGAGGACGTCCCCGACATCGTCTTCACCAACTTCGTCTACGACAAGCAGGGCGCGCGGCACAAGCGCGTCGTGCAGTACCGCGGACGCCTCCCGCAGAATCAGATCTTCTCCTGGGACCGCTTCCCCTGGATGCCCACCTGGGAGTATGTGCTCATGCACGCCGTGACCTACCGCACGCAGATCCTGCGCGATTCCGGCATGGTCCTCCCCGAGCACACGTTTTACGTGGACAACATCTTCGCGTTTTCGCCCTATCCCTTCGCAAAGAAGCTCCTCTATCTGGATCTGGACCTCTACCGCTACTTCATCGGCCGCGGCGACCAGTCCGTGAACGAGTCCGTCATGATCTCCCGCATGGACCAGCAGATGCGCGTCAACCGCATCATGTTCTCGGATCTGTCGGCGAGAGACCACGTGCAGACCGACTTCCCGAAGGGATGCCGGCGCTACATGTTCCACTACCTCTCGATCATCACCATGGTCTCTTCGGTCCTCTGCGTGGTCTCCGGCACGCCGGAACACCTGGCGCAGAAGGATCAGCTCTGGACCTGGATGAAGGAGACCGATCCCGCCCTGGCGGCGCAGCTTAGGACCTCCCTGGCCTGCCTCTTCGTGAACCTGCCCGGAAAGGCCGGCCGCTGGTTCGTGAAGACCGGCTACCGCATCGCCCGCAAATTCGTCGGATTCAACTGAAGACGCCGCACCTTCGCACCACTTTCTGAACATTCGCAGGGACCGGCGCTTTGCCCGCCGCTTCTCTGCAAACTCTGACCAAAACAAAAAGCGAGGTCTCCCATGTCCATGGACAAACTCATCCGCGCGATCGCGGAAAAGAAGAACCCCACCGTCGTGGGGCTCGACCCCAAACTCTCCTACCTGCCCTCCTTCCTGAAGGAGGAGGCCTTCACCCGCTGCGGGGCCAATCTCGAGGGCGCCGCGGAGGCCGTCCTGGCCTTCAACAAGGCCATCATCGATGCGGTCGCGGACGTCGTCCCCGCCGTGAAGCCCCAGGCCGCCTACTACGAAGCCCTGGGCTGGCCCGGCGTGCGCACGCTGTACGAGACCGTGCGCTATGCGCGCGAAAATGGCCTCTATGTGATCCTGGACGGCAAGCGCAACGATATCGGCACCACCATGCAGGCCTACGCCGATGCGTACCTCGGAACCACGCAGGTGGAAGGCACTGCCTTCGAACCTTTCCCGGCCGATGCCCTCACCGTGAACGCCTATCTGGGCACCGACGGCATCGCCCCGCTCTTGACCCACTGCCGCGCCCGCGACAAGGCCGTGTTTGCCCTCGTCAAGACCTCCAACCCCTCTTCCGGCGAACTGCAGGATCTGTATCTGGAGGCCTCCGATGCCGCAGGCGCCCGCCAGACGGTCTACGACCACATGGGCGATGCCTGCGAGGCCTGGGGCGCGGACGATATTGGCACATACGGCTATTCCCCGGTGGGAGCCGTGGTCGGCGCGACCTACCCCGCTCAGCTTGCGGAACTTCGCGCGCGGCTTCCTCACACTTTCTTCCTGATCCCCGGCTACGGGGCCCAGGGCGGCGGCGCGAAGGATGTGGCCGGCGGGTTTGACGCGCGCGGCCTTGGTGCCATCGTGAACTCCTCCCGCGGCATCCTCTGCGCCTGGCAGAAGACAGGCGCGGCCGAGGCCGACTTTGCGAAAGCGGCCCGCGCGGAAGCCATCCGCATGCGGGAGGATCTCCTCTCCGCCGTTCCGGTGCCGGCGCTGGCGGAGTAAGAGGCTCTTCTCCGGCATATGAATTCGCAGGCCGTCCGGGTGACCGGGCGGCCATTTCAGCACTTCTTTTTGATGATGCTCCAAAGAAAGGGACGGCCCTGTGGCCGTCCCCTTTTCATTTCTTTATTTTCACAGTTTCCACGCACTCCGGCACATCCGGATGCCGCCCCGGTCCGGGGCTTTTGCTGAGAGCCCGCCGCGCCGGACAAGCCCTCACTTCGTCTTCAGATCATCCGCCAGGTAGATCAGTTCCCCGTCCTTCTCCAGGATCTTGGTGATGACGGTGGGCGCCTTGTAGCCGTCCGAAAACGTCGTGATCTTGGAGGCGAAACCCCAGAGCGAGATGACGTCGCCCTCGGCCAGCTCCGGGAGTTTGAGCACGTCGGAGCCCACAAAGCCCTCGAAGATGCAGTAGATCTGGCCAGAGGCGTCCTCCACGGCGTACAGGGAGAGGTCCTGCCCCATGATCAGATCATTCTCCTTGCCCTCGTAGTTGCCGGTCCCCTTGAGGACCACGGTGCCTTTGAGGCTCGCAAACGGCACCGTCATCTTCGTATCCAGCGCCGTGATGATCTCCGCATAGTCCTTCAGGCTTCCGGCCTCCGCCTCCGCCTTGTATTTTGCGATGGCCTCGGCCTGCTCCTTCGCCTTCTCCTCGAGAGGCTTGTAGCGGCGGTAGATGAACTCTCCCGCCCCCTCGATCTTCACGGAAGCGGAATCCTTCCCGCTGCGGAAGCAGAGGACGTCCAGCGTGCTCAGATCCGCCTTTTGGGTCAGATACAGGAAGTCGGAGGACTCCTTGAAGCCCTCTTTGTCCTTCAGCACGGCTTTGGCATCCCGCGCGGACGTCGCCGGCGTGATCCCGAACTTGGTCACAAAATAGTTCTCCGGCAGTTCTCCCGCGGAGACATACAGGCTGACCTGCACGACGCTGCAGTCCTTTCCGGCCTCCAGCGGGACCAGGCTGTCGTTCGCGAGGATGGCGCTCACGTTCCGGCCGTCCTTTGCAAAGGTGACGTCGACGCGCTCCTGCGCCTGCAGAAGCACCTCCCGGTCCGGATAGTCGTCGACGGTCATGGCCCAGCCGTTCTTCAGAAACTCCTCCGCCTTTGCCGGAAGCGCGTAATAGACGCCGTCCAGCACGAACTCCGGCGTGCCGTCGTTCTTCAGTTTGGACAGAATGGTCTCGTCCGTGCAGAGCGAGTTCTTCGCTCCCGAACCGCCTCCTCCGCAGCCGCACAGGAGGGCCGCCGCAAGGACAAACACCAGAAATAATGCGATCGTTCTCTTCTTCATTTTATTCTTCACAGGGCGCCGTGAGATCTGCCGTCCGCCGCGGACGGATGCGCCCTGCTCCCGGTTATAGTGTACCAGAGCGTTCCGGTATGTGCAAGCGTGCGGCGGGGCTTCGGCCGCAGATTAAGGAAAATGTAAGCGGAAGAAAAGGAGGCCGAAGAAGCGGCTTCATTTTCAGAAAGGCTTCCTGCGCCGGGGAGCGCCGACAAGGTGTCTCCGGGACGCTCCCGCTCTGTGCGGCTCTGCGCAGCGGACGCTAAGCTCGCGGCGCCTGCGGCACCGCTCACCAAGCGCCGGCGGCCGCAACGCCCGTGCGACACCTCATCGTTGCTCCTTTCGGCGCAGATCACACAGCCTCCACATAAAAAGGAAGCCGCTTTTGCGGCTTCCTCTTTATGTTTCTATGTTTCTCCCGTCTCACTTCATCAGAAGTTTCGGCAGGAAGGTCGCGATCCAGGGGCACAGGATCACGATGATGATGGCGAGCACGTACATCAGCACATACGGCGCGGCC
>JAFRUR010000031.1 GCA_017438775.1 Lachnospiraceae bacterium
CTGCTCCGAAGGCTCCAGCACTTCGCCCCGGAAGGAAACTCCCTCGGGGAAAATGCAGTATTTCTCTGCCAATTCCGCCGGAGTGACGTCCACGTCGGCGATCTTTTCGAGGTTCTCCGGAATATCGACGTCTCTCCAGGCCCTGACGACAAACTCAAACGCCTTGTCCTCGTCGCCTCCGCCGGTCACCGTCTTGGAGACGGTGAGCGCGCCGCGGCGGATCTCGTTCAGGAACGCGGCCGTCCGGTCCTGCGTCATGACGCCGGAGGCGCCCGTCTGCAGCGCCAGGACCCAGCTGTCGTTCACGGCGTCTCCCACAGCGAGACGCTCCCCGGAGGCATTCACTTCCCAGACCTCACAGCTGCAGCCGTAGGGCAGGCCGGGAATCGTCAGGGGAATGCCGCTGTGCAGCGAAAAGGCATACACGCCCTCCTGGGCGGTCGCGGTCACGTCCGAGCCGCCGGGGGCCAGATACGATGTGACCATCGGCCCGAGCGGGGCGTGGCCGAGCTCCGCGATATCCTCATACGCAAGAGCCGGGAGCGGGTCGAGGCTGCCGTAGCCGCCGGTGGGCGTCGTTCCGCTGTTCCCGCTGTTATTGACCATCAGGGTGCCGCCGTCCGTCTCGAACACGCAGGTGAAGCTCCCCGCCTCCACCGGTCCCTCGTCCGCATACGAGAAATACGTTTCGTACGGCGAGGTCAGGACAGAGTTGTCTATCTGAACGCTGCAGGTAAAGCCCGTCAGGTCTTCCGCGAAGACGAGCTTCTGATCGTTCTTCATGGTGAAGGTCCGCGTCGCGGCGTCTCCGCCGGAAAAATCGAACAGAACGCCGTCGCCGTCGGGCTCGAAGTTGGCCCCGTCGAGCGAATTGTAGAAGTATCCGTGGACCTTTTCGGCCTCTGAGCCCGCCGGCCGCGTCAGCGTGACCGTAAACAGGAAGTTCTGGCCCGGAGCATGGAGGATCTCCATGGAGTTGTCCACGCCGGTCACCTTGCTGCTGATGCTCTGGCACGCGTTCGGATCATGCCATCTCTCCCAGTTCTCCGGGAGATACCAGTCGTAGTCCATGGTCTCCTGCGTGATCCGGATGCGGAAATCGAACCGGTCCCCGGTCGGGACGTCGGTGGTCTTTTCGGCCGTCAGGGAAAGCGGACGGACCTGCGCGTTCCGGAACGCGGCCGCGCGGTCCCCGGTCATCGTGCCGGCCGTCCCGGACTCCGATACCAGGCCCCAGCTTCCGTTCACGCTGCCGCCCGGCCAGACGCGGTTCCCGGAGGCGTCCACCTCCCAGACCTCGTATTCGTAGCCGTAGGGGATGTCCGGGAAGGTGCGCTCTTCTCCGCTGCCGAGCGCAAAGGCATAGATGCCCGGCACGCCGGTGGTATCCAGCCCGGCCCCGTCCAAAAAGTCGCGGCGGAGCCTCTCTGTGCCCTTCTCGACATTATAAACGAAATAGTCCTCGGCGCTGTTTCCGAGAAGCCCTCCGATGGGGACTCGCACGATCACGCTCTCGGAGGCCGGATCCAGCTTTATCCCTATATAGTCGCGCGTTCCGGATGAGCCGACGGTCGATTCGATTCCTTCGTAGATCGAATCGATCATCGCGCCGAATGCTGCCGGGTTGAGGAGCCTTCCGCTCATCCGGGAGATGTCGACCCCGCCGTCGTAGAGCTCCTTCACCTCGCGGAACTTAAGCTCCGCCCCGGCGCCCGTGAGCTTGGTCACATTGCCGCCGTCATTCAGCATCCCGTAGGACGCCGTGTCGTCGCGGTATACGCGGACGGCCTCTCCAGACAGCGGCCACGCAAAGTCGTAGCTCTCGATATCCCTTCCCGACAGGATCGGGTCCAGATAGTAGTAGACGTCGAAGTCCGTAAAGTCGATCCGTCTGGTCGCGGACTCGACCGTCTTCCCGATCCGGATCCGGAAGTCAAAGGTATCCTCCGTCTGCGCGTCGGTGGACTTGGAGACGGTGAGGGTGTGCTTCGGAAGGGAGTTGGTCACGCTCCAGACGCGCTCTCCGTCGTCCCAGACCGGCTCGGAGCTCGTGTAGAGCGCCGGCACGCCGGACTCGCGCACTTCGAGGATATCGGCGCGGTACGGGGCGTAGTACCGATAGGTCCAGACGTCTCCGTCCTTTTCCACGCCGCGCCGTTCCACCTCCGGGAAGGTCTCGGGATCCGCCTTGTAGGTCAGGTAGCCGCCCTCGCCGGTGTGGGCGCGTGTCACGTCGAGGACGCCGTCAAAGTTGGGCAGGACGCCGGCGCTGCTGAACATGCCTCTGCCTGCTTCCACGTTCGAGGTATCCCATCCGTCGCCCACGTAGATGGTCGTCAGATGCGGGCAGTAGGAGAACATGGCGGTCATGTCCGTGACGCTGGACGTGTCGAAGGAGCTCAGATCCAGCACACGGAATTCGGAGACGTACTGATGGAAAGTCTGTCCGCCTACCGAGTAGTAGTTCCCAAACATGTATCGCATCGAGGTGACGCGGGAGGTGTCCAGATTGTTCAGTCCCTCGATCCGGGCGACCCAGCCCAGATGCGCGAACCAGAAGGCCGTGTTGACCGGGCGGATGATGTCCCGGATGACGATGCGGCGCACGCCGCTGGTATTGTAGAAGTCGTCTGCCCAGGGCACGGATTCAAAGGTGGTCCCGGTGTTTTCGACGCCGGTGTAATAGACCTTGTCGCCGATTCTCTGCTTGTTGGTATACTTGCCCGGCTCGTCCCGGAAGAAGGTCAGGACGTGGTACGTCCTGTCGTAGACGGCGTAGGCCTCTCCGTCCTCCCTGGGCTCATGACGGACCAGCTCCCACTCGATGTCCTCCGGGCGCAGTCCGGCAGCGTTGCCGCCGTCGTCCCAGATCTTGCGGATCGCGAAGAGGTTCGGCTCGTTGATAAAGGTCGTCAGGATCCCGGTGTCGTCCCAGCGCAGCTGTCCGTCGGTCTCGCAGGCGGCATAGACGTCCCAGCCCTCCTTCGGGAGCTGCACGGCGCTCACGTAAACGCTGACGGGGATCCCCCACGATCCTTTGTAAAGAGAACGGTAGCTCCCGTTCCCGGTCAGGGAAAGGGTATAGTGCCCGTCGTATGGCATGGAGACGCCGGTGTTGAGCTTGTCCGCAGGGATGACGTAGGGGACCTGCTCGCCCTCTTTGTTGAAGTACCACAGATCCACCTCATAGTCGAAGGTGGTCTCGTTGTCGTTGTTCAGGGTATACATCGCCACCCTGACCGTCCGCGTGGCCAGAGTGTTCGTCATCTCGTATACGTTCTGCGACTGCTTCTCCGCCTGCAGATAGGTGTGAGATTCGGAGCTGTAGCTGTAATTGTTGGCGCGGGGCCTCTCCTCGATGTAGAGGATCTCCTCGTCGTTGCCGATGGTGTATGTGTAGGTCCAGACGTCGTTCGCATCGTCCTGCACCACCGCCGGACGGGCCTGTCCGTGGGAGTACTTGGTGCTGTACTCCTCCACGTCGGCCTCGCGGACGACGCGGATCTCCTGGCCGATCAGGGTCTCAAAATCGTGCGCCCAGGTGTTCGGATTGCCGTACAGGCAGAGGGCGTACTTCCCGTCGATCAGGCTGAAGTCGAGGCTGCAGTAAAAATTGCCCCCCTCGTAGATCCCGACGCCCTCCTCTTCCGACCGCCCCTCGTTTAACGGCACCTCGGTCTCGTCAATAAAGATCCGGACAGGGAACCTGTATTCCGAGACCCAGTCGGAACCGCTGTATGTGCGGACGATGTTGGCGTCGGCGATGGCCTGCTCCACATCGTCGGGCAGCGGAACGTACAGACGGAAGCTGTAGTCCGAGAGCCGCTCGTAGGTGTCCCAGGCCGCCTCGATGTCCTGCTCCGTGATCGTATAGCGCGCGCGGACGCGGCTGGTGGTAAAGGCGTACATCACGACGCCCCAGTCGGTCTGGTCCTCATGGGTGGCCGGACGCAGGCCGAACGCGTCGCTGTAGTCGTCCCAGTGCTTGGTCACCGTGACCTGCTGGCCGCTGCGGCCGTTGACAAAGACCTCCTCCTTATCCTCGTCCCGCATCTGCCCGCGGATGACGCCGCTGGCCGGCGAGATGACGGAGGCGTAGTCCGGCATGCGCCATTCTTCGATCTCGTATTTGGCACCGTTCGGCAGCGCGGATATCTCGACACTGTCCGTTCCGGGAGCCGACAGCTCGAAGAAGTACCTGTTGTCCCCCTCGTCCCAGGGGATCTCGCGATACTCGCCCGAGTAATAGAACTCCCAGGGATGACGGAAATCCTGCTCGGACAGATCCAGGTAGTCGAAGATCAGCTCCTCTGTGACGCCCTCGGGCAGGACGAAGGACGGCTCCGCCTGCGGCGTCAGGGTCACGATGGTCTCCGAGCCGTCGGCGCTGTAGGCCCATTCCGCCCGGTACGGGACCTCCCCGCCGTCGGTCCAGGGCACCTCCATGTACCAGAAATAGTCGTACCACGGATCCAGATTATCCACGGCGGCCGTCCAGCCGCTGCTCTCGTCGATCCACACGCTGCCGAAGGAGCTCCACCCGCTGCCTGAGCCGGCATACAGTTCTGCATAAAAACCGTTATACGGGCGACGATCCTCGTACCCGGTGCCCTCGTCATTCAGGACCACGCGGATGGTGCGGGAGATGTTTTCTCCCTGGTCCGCCTCCACCGAGACGCCGGGGCGCACGGTAAGATCGAGGTCAAACCCGTCGTGCGACGCGTTCTCCTGCGGCAGGACGACCATGGCGTCGGAAAACCTGTGGAAATATGCGCGGTATTCCTCGCTGTTCCACTCCTCGTACGGGGACAGGGGCAGCACGTAGTATACGCCCACGGGAAGGTCCTCGAAGACGACGGTCCCGCCTGCGTCCGTATAACCCTCCGCAGCCACGTCGGCGTTCATGCCGGCGACGATGCCGCGCAGGGTGCTCTCCCCGTAGCGCTCGTAGGTGTCGCCCCAGCCGTAGCCGATGGCGGAGGCCCGGACGGTGCCGTCCCAGTCGATATCTGCGATGCGGTACAGCCGGACCGTGACACCCTCGTAGGCTCTGCCGTCTTTTTCAAGGACGACGGTCACAGAGCCCCGCGCATCGGTGTCGATGGGAAGAACCTCTTCCCTGTAGGAAATATACTCAAGCCACTTGGGAGCATAGAAAGGCCGCGTATAGCCCTGCGCCTGAGGAAGGATCGTGCCGTTTTCGCGGCGCTCCATCCAGGCCCTGACGCTGAAGAGGAATTTCCCTTCGATACCGTCCCGCGTCTCCTTGCGGATCGTCAGCCTGTTCCCGTTTTCCCAGTCCCATTCGGCCTGAGAGCTCGCCCCCTCATTCATCAGATGCGCGCCGGAGACCCGGCCGATCTGCAGCGGCAGGGCAGCCAGGGTGCGGTATGCGGCGCTGCCAGCCAGCGAAGTCGGGAGTGCGCCGGGCGCAGCCCCTTCCCCGGACTCCTCTGCGGAAAGGGGATCTGCGGGCTCCGTCTCCTCGGGGGACGGTCCCTCCTGCGCATCGGCCTGGATCTCTTCCTGTGGAGCCTGCTGCCCCTCCCGCGGCGCGCCGGTCTCTTCTTCCCGTTCGGAACCTTCTCCGTTCCCAGGCTCTTCTGTCTCTATGGTATGCGCCGTCTCTGCAGCGGCGGATCCGTCCTCCACGAGGGCCGGCTGCGTCAGAGCGCTGCTCTCTTCCTTCTGCGCTCCGTAAGATCCGGCCTCCGCATTTTCCGGCGCGGCGGAGCCCTCCGGGACCGGGATCTCCTCCCGCTCCTTCAGGGCCGCTTCCTGCAGGTCTTCTGACCCTTCTGTCTGTGCGGCCTCCGTCTGTGTTTCTTCCTTCTGATCGTCAGCCTGCGACTCTTCCGTCTGCGCGGCCGCCAGCCGGTCTTCCTGCACTGCAAAAAGGCCCCCGTCCTGCGCCGGGGCAGATGCCGGGAGCATGCCTTCCGCAAGCCCGTGTGCCGGGATGGTGCTCACCAGCATCACGAGAAGCAGAAGTACCGCTATGAGCCGTTTTCTCTTCGCGTGTTTCATGAAGATCCTCTTGCGCGGAAGACCGCAAAACGACCGCAATATAACCGCAGCTTCGCATATCTGAGCCTCGCTGCGGTTATACTATATTACACAGGCCAAGATTATTCAATACCTATTCAATACCTAATTAATTAAAATTGAATAACTTTTCTGTTCCTCAGATCTCGCCCTTAAACTTCCGGATGGCGGCCACCTTGTTGTTGACGCCGAGTTTCGTGTAAATGTTCTGGAGGTGGCGCTTCACGGTGTGCTGCGAGATATACAGGGTGTCGCCGATGGCGGCGCTGCTCAGGCCCTTCTCGATCAGGGCCAGCACCTCGACCTCGCGGGCGGAAAGCAGGCTGTCCGCCCTCTCGCGCGTCTCGTGCGAGGGCAGATGGCTCACCCAGCGCCGCCCCAGCTCCGTCAGGCGCTCCCGCACGTCCGCGGGAATCGTGAGTCCCCCGTGCTCCAGCAGGGGACGCAGCATGCCGTAGTCCTCGATGAATGGCATCAGGATTCCGTCCGCGAGTGCCATGTCGAAGGCGGCCTGCAGCTCGCGCGCGCCGGCCTCCTTCCCGAACAGGTGGAACGACGCCACCGCGCGGTGGATCTGGTGATGGATCAGGCCCAGCTGGCAGCGGCAGTCCACAAGGCGCCTGCGGATCCCCTCGTGCAGGGCATCGAAGCGCAGATACTCCCCTTCGAGCAGGAGCGACCGGCCGTAGACGATAAAGGAGAACCCCGCCCCCTGGAAGCGCGTGCGGCTCAGAATCACGTCGGTGTTGCGGATCCACGCCGGAATCTGGTCGACCCGCCCCAGCAGGGACTGAAGACAGCCGATGGCGTTGTCGATGACATCCTGATTGGCCACGTCGCGCTTGGTCTTTTTCAGATCCGCGAGCTCCGAAAGGATGCCCTCCACCTCTTCCGTGCGTCCCTCCAGGACCATGAGGCGGGCGATGGTCATCTTTGCGCCCACGATGATGCAGGCCTGGTGACGCGTGGCCGCCTTGAAGATGGCCTTTAAGGCCAGATTCTCCACCTCGCGCAGGTTCACGGTCTCCAGCCCGTACTCCGCGCCGATCAGGTACTCGAAGCCGGTACCCATGCCCCCGGTGTTCTCAACATGATAGGGGAAATAGTCCGCGAGGGTCTCCACTGTTTCGCGGTATTTCCCCCGGCCGGAGAAAAACGCACCGGAAAAATGCGGAAAGCCGAAGGTGGTCACGTAGTCCGGATTGAAGATGAGCGAGGTCTGCCCGTCCAGCAGGTCGTGCGCCCGCCGCGTAAAGTACAGCATATAGGGCAGATTGCCGTAGCAGACCACGAAGCAGATCAGGTAGAGCTCCGCCCACAGCCTGCGCCGCGGGTACACCGGGTGCTCGCGCACGGAAAAGATGCGGTAGAACCGGAGGATGGTGGCCTGCGCCACGCGCATGTCGCCGTAGCGCGCGTGATAGAAAATGTATTTGAGCGTCGCGATCGGATACTGATACATCTTCTCGTCGTCGACCGACGAAAACGCCTGGTCCACGAGATCCATGTCAAAGGCGCTCATCTTGGAGGAGTTGGACTGCTCCAGGTCGTGCAGAACGAAGCCGTACTCCCGCAGCAGGTGCCAGAACTTGATGGCCATGGACTGCTCCGAGTGCACCGAGAACCACTCCGCGGCCCTCTGCATGACGTCGGTCGTGTCGATGCCGCGCATCCGCTGCTGCTCCGCGAGCATCGCCCGATACGGCGGCGCCAGGACGAAGGCCCCCGAATCCTTCCGCAGGATGAAGGGGTTTTCCGAGCGCAGCGTCTCCATGCGGGACAGCATGTCCGGCGCCTGAAACACGTAGATGAGCTGATCGGGGTCGATCTCATCGAACGGGCTCAGGCTCAGGAGGATTCGCTGGGTATCCGCGTCGTAACTGTCCAGGAAGACGGAGCGCAGAAGGCGGGCGAGGACCTCCTTCACATCGGTCCCTTCCTTCACGGCCTGCGTCAGGGTGATCACGGCCGGAAGCCAGCCGCGGGAGAGGTCGATGATGCTTCTGCGCTGTTCGTTGCTGCCCGAAAAACCGACTGCATCGAGATAGGCGACCGTCTCTTCGTACGAGAGCTCAAACTCCGACGCCTCGACCTCAACGGCGCGCCCTTTGAAGACGAGCTCCGAGATCCGCAGGGCAGGGCGCCTCCGCGAGATCACGGCGATATGCAGCCAGGGCAGTTCTTCCTCCGTCAGACGGTTCAGGATCCGGTCGATGCTCTCCGACTCCAGCCGGTGGAAATCATCCACGACCAGGAACGTCTCTTCCGTCCCCATCTTCTCCAGCGCGTGCAGGGCGCGGGAGATCCGGATGGAATCCTGCGGCAGACCGATCTCCTCCAGCTTCGCGGCCGTTTCCGGGCTCTGCTTTCCGAGCGCTTCCACGATCAGGTAAAAGAAATACTCCTCCGGCGCGACGCCCACAGCCTCGTGGCAGCGCACATACACCTGACGGACGCCGGTCCCGTCCAGAAAACTCCGCACCGCCGTCGTTTTGCCGCAGCCGGCATAGCCCGTCACCGCCAGAAGCGGAACGGAACGCGCCTTCTCCAGTTTCTCTGTGACCGCCTCGCGGCGAAGATACACGGTATCTCCCTTCATCTCTTCCCCCCGGCGTCCGATCCGCCGTTTTTCCGTCCCCTCAGACGGCCTTCCGCGGCGCACGACGCCTTCTGTTTCAGTATACTTTAGGTCTTTTGCCGGGTCAATCCGGGCCGGAGCAATGGTCCGAAAGTACCATATGACATCGGCAGTGGTCCTTCTGTTGTCACCCAAAAGATGGTCCCTTTGCCGAATTGTTTCACAACTTGTTTTTTCTTATGATTAATGTGCGCGGGAATCTGCTCCGCAGAGGGGCGGAGCGGATACGGAGAGGGAACCCGCGACTTAAGGAAGAAAGGGGTAAACGTATGCATCTGACTCAGGAAGAACAAGACATCCTGGCCGGCTCTCAGGGAGAGGTCATGCAGAAGGTCCTCCGTACGATCGTGGCCTTCGGAGATGTCTTCGGGGCGGAGCGGCTCATCCCGATCGAGGGACCGATCCACTTCGTCAACACCACAGCCATGGCAGGCCTTGATGCTGTGTACGCCCACCTGGACGAGATCATCGGGGCGGGCATCAAGACGCTGCAGCCCTTCACGGTGGATCCGTATCCGATGGACTTTGTCAACATTGAGACCACGGAAGAGCAGAAGAAGGAATTTCTCCGCATCTACGAGCCGCAGGACCGCTACATCGAGCAGCTCCTGAAGATCGGCTTAAAGAGCATGGACGATTTCTCCTGCGCCTGCTATCTGCCTCAGATCGGCAATATCCCGAAGAAGGGACAGATCATCGCCTGGGCGGAATCTTCCGCCGTTGTCTACGCCAACTCAGTCCTGGGCGCCCGCACCAACCGCAACTCGGCTCTGATCGAGCTCTTCTGCGGCATCATGGGCAAGGTGCCTGAATTCGGTCTTCTTCTGGACAAGAACCGCAAGGCCACCTGGAAGATCGAGGTCCGCACCTCCGAGAAGCCCAGCGCCACCGTTCTCGGCAGTGCCGTCGGCCGCAAGGTCATGGAGGATGTCCCGTACATCACGGGCCTTGAGAAGTACCTCGGCACCACGCAGGACGGCGACACACAGGATTACCTGAAGGATCTGGGCGCCGCGGCCGCCTCCAACGGCGCGGTCGGCCTCTTCCACGTGGAAGGCGTCACGCCGGAAGCTCTGGACCTCGGAGAAGAACTGCTCGCGGAAGGCTACCAGACCTATGTCATCGACGATCAGGTCCTCGCGGACACCGTCGCCTCCTACCCTGTCCTCTGGAAGGACAAGAAGGAGACCCCGGTCCTCTGCCTGATCGGCTGCCCTCACCTGTCCCTCACCCAGGTGCAGAACTGGTATCACAAGATCGTCGACCGTCTGGAGAAGGAAGGAAAGGAGCGTCTGGCCGTCCAGACCATCTTCCTCACCCCGCCCGCCGTCATCAAGGAGTTCAAGAAGGACGAGGCTGCTTTCGAGCGCCTCACGAAGGCCGGCGTGAACCTCTCCAACACCTGCCCGATCATGTACATGACGAACCCGCTGTGTGCGGCCCGCCCTGTGGTCACCTGCTCCAACAAGGCGCGCACGTATTCCACGGCCCGCTTCTACGAGGATGACGATCTGCTCGAGGTCATCGTCACCGGAGATCCGGAAAGGAGGAACGCGTGATGAGTAAAGTATTCAAGGGAAGAGTCATCGTCGGCGGAGACGTGACCGGAGAAGCCATGGTCACCCATCAGGGCTTCAACATTCTGGCCACCTATTTCCGCGGCATCTCCACCGGGAGCCCGCTGTGCTGGGATCAGAACAACCCCGATCTCTACGAGAAGGTGATCGCGGACAAGATCCTCTGCCTGCCCAAGGCCATCGGCTCCACGACCGGAGGCATGTTCCTGGAGTGTGCGAAGAACACGGGCATCGGCCCCAAGGCCATGCTGTATTCCCAGACCGTGGACTCCATCTCCGTGGCCGGCATCCTGATGTCGGACATCTGGAACGACGACAAGATCGTTACTGTTGACCAGCTCGGACCGGACTTTCTGGCCGCCGTCAAGGACGGGGATCCCATCGTGATCCACGCCGACGGAACCGTGGAAGTCGGCTGAGCCAACTTACCTGAGGGGGTAAATTTATGGGTAACGCTGCTGAAAGCAAAGAGATCGTCATGGATCCGAAGATCGTCAACGGCAAAAATATTGCCAAGTTCGTGATCTTCTCCCTGATCGGCATCTTCGTGTTCTTCGTCCAGTTCCAGTTCAACGGACGCAACACGATCTTCGTCGACCACGTGATCCAGAACATCAAGGGCTACTGGCCCATCGTCTCCATCGCCGCGACTTACATCTTCATGGTGGGCGGCGCTGTTGAACCCTTCATCAAGAAGACCTGGAAGAAGAACACCGTCACCCTCATCTTCACCATCCTGAAGGTGTTCGGCGCCATCTGCGGCACGATGTTCATCTTCAAGTTCGGTCCCAAGCTCCTGATGGCCGACGACATGATCCCTTACGTGTACCAGACCGTCTGCGGCGCCGTCGCCCTCGTGGTCCCGATCGGCTCCCTGTTCCTGTCCTTCCTGATGAACTACGGCCTGCTGGAGTTCGTCGGCGTTCTGATGCGCCCGATCATGCGCAAGGTCTGGAAGGTCCCGGGCTCTGCCGCCATCAACGCCGTGACCAGCTTCATCGGCTCCTTCGCCGTCGGTATCATGTTCACCGACCGCATGTACAAGGAAGGCAAGTACAACCTGCGTGAGTCCACCGTCATCGTCACCGGTTTCGCCACCGTGTCGGCGTCCTTCGTCGTTATCGTGGCGAACTTCCACAACATGATGAACTACTGGAACCTGGTATTCTGGGGCTCCATGTTCGTCACCTTTGCCGTCACGGCCATCACGGCCCACATCTATCCTCTGAACAAGGTGTCCGACCGCTACTGGAACGATGATCCTCATCCGCTTCCCGAGTATCACGACCACCTGCTCAAGAGGGCTTACCTCGAGGGTCTGACCGCCGCCAACAACGCCGACTCCCTTCCCAAGACCGTTGTCAAGAACTTCCTGGACGGCTGCATGATGAGCTTCCGCTTCATCCCCGTCGTCATGGCCCTGGGTCTGATCGGCACCCTGCTGGCGACCTACACGCCCATCTTCGACTGGCTGGGCTGGATCTACTGGCCGTTCGCCCGCATCTTCGGCATTCCGGAGTCCGTGCAGGTCGGTAAGGCCGTCTCCCTGGCCTTCGTCGATATGTTCACTTCCGATATCATCCTGGCCAAGGCGACGGCCGGCGCCGCCGGTCTGGCTGCCAAGTACGTGGTCGGCGTGACCTCCATCGCCATCTCCCTCGGACTTGCCAGCACCATCCCCTGCATGCTGGCCACCGATATCGAAGTGTCCATGAAGGACATCTTCATCCTGGCTGTCGAGCGCGCGATCCTCTGCATGCTCCTGTCCGGCGTCATCGCCCTGATCGCCTTCGGCGTATAAGTCCGAACGGCGCGGCATGCTTCACATGCCTGTGTGAAGCATCACAAAACGTCAAGAGCGCGGACGGCATCTGCCGCCCGCGCTTTTCTGTGGCTGAATCTGAAGAATAAGAACCGCGGGACGGCAGGCCGCCCCGCGGTTCGTTTACCCTGATTTGAAAGCGCAGACGATTGCAGCAGAGAATCGGGCCGGCAGGTGCTTACCGCACCCTGCGGAAGTAGCTCTCAAGAATATCACGGATGTAAGCATACCGGCGTGCATATGCGTTTTCGACGCGAATCAGCTCCATGTTGTGCGCCCGGCAGATGGACCGTTTTGCCCGGTCTCTCGCCATGACCGCCTCACTCTCGAAGTGCTCCTTTCCGTCCAGTTCAATAGCCAACAGGGGCACTTCCCCTCCTCGGCTCTTCTGATAGATCACAAAATCGAAACGGCCGGTGTAGAACAGATCCTCTCCGGTGACATTGCCCGCAAACACCTGCGAGATCGGCACCTCCTTGTGTATGACACAGCTGCCCTCTGTCAGACTGACGATCTCCAGGGCATGAGTGAGGGTCGTCATAAAGGCTTCTTCAGTCTCAGTACTGAATGGCTTGATTCCCAGCGCCCGTGTCCCTCCCTCGCGGGGTGACACCCTGGTCTGTCCGTTTGTCCGAACATACTCGATCAGCTCATACAAATCGTCCTGATCATCTGCGTGAAGCCGTTCCACGTTCCTCATGTCCGCCAGAACGATGAGCTTCTCCCTCGCCCGCGAGGTGGCCACATTAATCAGTTCCCGGCTGTTTTTCAGCCAATTGTAGGTTCCCTGTTTTGTGCTCCCCGTGATTGCTGTCGAAAAGAGAATGACGTCCTTTTCCTCCCCCTGGAAGGAGTGCACGGTGCCGACAGAGATGTTTTTCCGCCGCCGTTTCTTCAGCCCCTCCTCGATCATGGCCCGCTGATTGACAAACGGGGTGATGATCCCGATGCTTTTGTCCGGGTGGAGATCGCAGTAAGCCAGGACCTCGTCAACTTCGGCAGGAGAGGTGTTCCGGATCGGAGTCTCCGCACAGGAGCTGTCCACGAATACAAGAGGCTGAGGATCCAGATTCCCGGTGCAAATGCGCAGTTTTCCGCTGTAGTACTTCTGGTTGTTGAATTCGATGATCCTGCGGTCGCACCGGTAATGGTTGTGAAGAAGGACCTCATCGCTCACCGAGTCGCATGCAAGAAAAACCTTGTAGATCGAGTTCTTTCGATAATCGTATTCCTCTTCGATGCGGTACCGTGCCTTCAGCATCTCGTTGATCAGAGGGTCCAAAAGGATCACAGGGCTCAGCTGCTGCGGGTCCCCCACCAGCATCATGCTCTCTCCCCGAAGGATGGGGACAAGAGACACGGCCGTGTTGCACTGACTCGCCTCGTCCATCACTGTCAGATCAAAATGCGGCGCCGGCGTCCCGAGCCTGTGGGCTCCGATGCAGGTGGTAATGATAATGGGGAATACCTTCTGGAGGAGTGACAGGTTTTCGTCTCGCTTCAGAAAGTCCCAGAACGCCTCCAGACGTGCCTCCTTATTCTCCTGGTAGATGATGTCACGGAGTCTCTCGTATTTTGGCCCGCCCAGCCGCTGCAAATGCCTGGCGGAAGTATAGTAGAGGTACTGCATGAAATCGTCCCTTGTGTCCTCCAGGAGAGCAAGAGCATCCTCCTCCCGGACATCCCCGAGGTTTTCCTGCTGCCTGTGCAGTTCCTCCAGCTGACGCTGTCTCAGGTCAGCCTCAAAGGCGATCAGCTGCATGGAGTGCCCGCACTTCTCCTGATGAGAAAGGACCTCTTTCAGCGCCGCTTCGTGCTCCTTCAGGCTCAACAGCCGGTCGTAGCGCTGCAGCAGTTCCGACAGGCGCCGGGAGTTTTCAACGCGCTCGCTCTTTCTCTTGTCCAGCGTCTGCGTAAACACGCTGAGTCCCTTCGCATATTCATAAAGACGCCGGATGTAGTCGATCGCCTCCTGCGTTTTCTCCTGATTTCCGATTCTGAGCACGGGGAACGGAATCGGTCTGCCGCGGTATTTGAGCGAGCAGAGTTTCTCAAAGACTCCGTCAATCGGGATGTTATTGTAGGAGGAACACAGCACCGTCATCTCGTTAAAAAATGCGGTGACCAGCGTGTTGACGATCGTGTTTGTCTTTCCAGTCCCGGGTGGTCCCTGGGTGTAGGAAACCGGGAAACGCATCGCGTTGCTGATGGAAAGCAGCTGATCCAGGTTTGCTTTCTTCTGCATGACGATCAGCGGTCTTGTTTTTCTCCCGGCGTGGGGTCTTCCCAGAAGGTCTCCGAAAAACGCCCGGATGGGAACGGTTGCCTTTCCCTCAGAAATCATCCGGACGATTCCGTTATATTCCTCATGCAGGTCGATGGCCACCTGCCCCTCCAACCCCAGCAGGAAGGGGCGGTCATCCACGCGGAGAGCATCGCCGCCCGCCTGGATTCTGTCCTTGATCAGCTCCGCGTTTCCCTCAAAATCCCGAAGAAGTTCCAGGTCATCCGCGTCCAGAAATCGCGTCACAGAACGCTTTTCCCCATCCAGGGCAAACTCCCGGCAGACCGTGATTTCCGCATTTGGCCGCAGAACGCGCTCCTTGATATCAAAACCGATCTCGCGGTAGGCGAGCACGTATAGACCCTGCGGTGTATCAACGCTCAAAACATTCAGGGCGAGGTTCCGGACCCGCTGTCCTCTCCGGACTTCCGCTTCGGTCTTTCTCTCCTGTTCGGCATAAAAGTAGTTCACGATCGTGCAGAATTGTTCCCGGTTCAAAGGATATACATCTGCGTTCTTAAGAACGCTGTCATCCAGGAGATGCACCAATGTATAATCCTTGTAATACGGCGTGAAATCCAGCCGATTGCACTGCTCGAGATAGTGCAGGATCTTGAGATTGAAGGCTTTCCCGAATAATTTCTGATACCTCTCCGGATGGACGGCGATATCCTCGATCAGTTTCCCATTGACCTGCGCGAAGGTGCCTTCGATAATTTGCGCACTCCGAACAGAGGAGAGATACAGTCTTGGAAAATGTTCGATCGTATGCTGTACCAAATGCATTCCGTCGACTTCCATCGTCTCGTGGACCGGATCCAGATCACGGACAGCGGCCCAGAACCGGGAAACCTCCCCCAGTTTGTTCTCATATTCCAAACTGAGCCATTTTCCCTCATGGATGGCCCGAAACAGGTCGCGGCTGAAACTAAACATATCTGAAACCCCTGTATCAAATCAAAACATGTGTCCCAACGTCTTCGGCCGGATCTCTCCTCTACCCCAGTTCCTCCGTCCGATAGACGCTGTATCCCTCGTAGCGGTAACTGGCGTCGATCCCTTTCATGTAGACGGCACGGTCGCCGGTGCCGTCGGTCAGCGCAGATCTCAGCAGGTGTTTGATCTCCAGATCCTTGACAGGGCTCCGCTCCATCGCCAGAAGGTATTCCTCCCTGTCGATCCGGCTCCAGTCGACGACCTGTCCGAGCGAGCGCTTCAGCATGCAGTCCAGCCAGAGCCTCATGCTTCGGCCGTTCCCTTCCCGGAAGGGGTGCGCAACGTTCATCTCCACGTATTTTTCGACAATGGCGTCAAAGCTGTCCTCCGGCATGGCCTCGATCTTTTTAATCGCCTCTTCGAGATACATCGCCGGAGCGAACCGGAAACTGCCCTTTGCGAGGTTGACCTGGCGCACCCTGCCGGCGAAATCATAGAGGTCTCCGAACAGCGCCTCGTGGATCCGGGCCAGACCGCGGAAGGTCCCGACTTCGATCCGATCGATTTCTCCTGTGTCGAAGAGTTCCAGCGCGCGCATCTTGCTGACGCGCTCCTCTCTTTGTTCGACAGTTTCTGTCACCTCCAACGAACGGAGCCTGTAACCGCCGCGGGGCCCTTCCAGTTCCAGATGGTGCGCCAGGCAGAAATCCGAGAGTTTCTTTCTGGCCGCGGAGGCAGGCAGGCTCCGGCCGTTCTCCCAACGGTTGACCGTGGCAAATGCCACTCCCAGCCCGGCGGCCAATTCCTCCTGTGACAGGCCAAGATGAGCGCGCATCTCTTTTACGACCTCTGGAAACGTCATGGCGATCTCCTTTTTTCACCTGAAATGTTATAAAAAGTATAACATGTTTGGCACAATAGTTCAATATATGAGACAAAATGTTATATTATACCGGAAAAGCATTTATTTGACGCGGGCGCAGGATGTCCGGCAGATGGGAGCCGGCATTTGACGTCACATGCGCGATGTCCGGCCCGACGAAGGCCGAGGCGGAGAAAGCATTTCTCCATGATCAAGCGGCTCGCCGAATTACCGAATTCCTGCCGCTGATAAAAAACAGGCTGCCGCGCCTTTTTGCGCGGCAGCCTTGCCGTTTCGATCGCTGCGGCCTTATCGGCCGTTTTTTACCTGCTTTTCACGAACCACAGACTTTCCGTCTGGTCAGCCTTTTCCGATCACAGTGCCAGTTCGCTCAGAAGCTCCCGCACCATCACGCGGAGCAGTTCCTTACGGAACCGAGATCCGCCGCGCAGCAGGGAATCTCTGGGCGCGGCCTGCGCCTCGGCCAGGGCTCCCGCCTCCTCGAACAGGGCCGCCGAAGGGGCCTTGCCGGTCAGGAGGTTCTCCGCATCCGTCAGATGCAGAGGCTTCACGGACACAGGGCCCGCCACGAGAGAGGCTCCCGCGATCACGCCGTCCCGCACGCAGAGGGCTGCCGCCAGGTTCAGCATCGGAAGCGTCAAGGCGTTCCTTTTGCCCTCCCTGGCAAAGCCGGAACAGGAGTATTTGCCGACGGGAAGCAGAAAGCCGACCAGAATTTCGCGCGAGGCATCCAGCCTGCTTCTTCCGGGGCCCTCGTAGAGGTCCTCCACCGGGACCGTCCTCTCCTGCCCGTCATATCCCGCGATCACGGCCTCCGCCCCGTAGGCGATCAGGGGCACTGCCGTATCCGCCGCAGGCTGCGCGTTGACCACGTTGCCCGCGATCGTTCCCACGTTGCGGATCTGGGGACCTCCGACCACAGAGGCGCCTTTCGCCAGCGCGGGGAACAGCTCCCGGATCTGCGCATTCTGCTCGATCTCCGTGTGCGTCACGGCACCGCCGATGTAGAACGCTTCGCCGCGTCTTTCCGCGGCGCGCAGCTCCGGAATCTTTCTCACGTCCACCAGAATCTCCGCGGACTTCTTTTCTTTCTCCAGATCAAGAAACAGATCCGTCGCGCCCGCGGCCACCCGCGCGGCGCCATCCGCCTCCTTCAGAATCTTCAGGGCCTCCTGCAGGGTCGAAGGGCAGAGGTACTGCTTCACGCTCATTTCGCTTCCTCCCTTCTCTTCGCATCCAAGAGCGCCTTGAGGCGTTCCTGCGTGATCGGGACCTCCGTCACCCGGACGCCGCACGCGTGATAGATCGCGTTGCAGATCGCGGGCGCCACGCCCACCACGGCCGGCTCCGCCATGCCGCGTGCACCATAAGGGCCGAAGTCGGACGGCGTCTCCAGCGGGATAAAGACGGTCTCCGGAGAATCCTCCGAAGTGGGGATCATGTACTCGGCGAAGCTCGGCGTGACCAGGTGGCCGTCCTTCGTGAGGACTTCCTCCATGACGGCCTGGCCGTAGCCCATGCTGATGGCGCCATCGATCTGTCCCTGCAGTCCGATGGGGTTGATGATGTGTCCCACGTCGTGCACGGCGACGATGCGCTTCACGTCCAGCTTGCCGGTCTCAGTGTTGACCTCCACGTCAGCCGCGTGCGCGCCGTAGACGAAATCGGCGAAGGGATCGCCCTGGCCGGTCTCCATGTCGACGGGCTTCGTCGTGATGTCCGCCCGGTACGTGCCCATCTGCGGGATGGCGTGGCCGTAGCAGTACGACGCGACCTGCTGGAAGGTCTTTTCGGTTTCCACACCGTTGATGTAGACCTTGTTCTCCGCGAAGCTGATGGCCTCCGGACGCGCCCGGAGCATCTCCGCCGCGCCTCTGGCCATGTAACCGCGGACCTGTCTGGCCGCTTCCATCGCGGCGCGGCCGCTCACATAGGTCTGGCGGGAGCCGGAGGAAAGGCCTGCGAAAGGCGTGTAGGCGGTGTCCGCCGTGCGGACCCGGATGTTGTCCTCCGTCGTGCCGAGTTCCTCCGCCGTGATGCGGGCCAGGACGTTGTTGGAACCCTGTCCCAGATCCGCCGCGCCGGACACGACCAGAACGGAGCCGTCGTCGCACAGACGGCAGATCACGGTGGTCGAGTCGTTGGTACCGTAGCCCAGGCCGATCGGATAGATGAACGCGGCGATACCCGTGCCGCGGACCACATGCTCCGCGGGCGGCGCCTCATAGGGATACGGATGCGCTTTCAGGTACTCCATCGCGGCATCGATGTGCTCGGTGATGTTCGCGGAACGCAGAGTCATGCCCGTGGGGGTCGTGTCTCCGATGTGCGTCGCGTTGATCCGGCGGAATTCATCGCCCGGGATCCCCATCTTGCACGCCAGCTCCTCCACGGCGCTCTCGCATGCGAACTCCGCCTGCGGGATTCCGAAACCGCGCATGGCACCGCCGAAGGGACGGTTCGTGTACACCAGGAACGAATCCACGGAGACGTTCGGGATGTTGTAAGGGCCGGTCAGGTTGCAGCAGCCCTTCTGCACCACCTTCGCGCCCATCGAGGAATAGGCGCCGTTGTCGCAGTAGACCGTTGCCTTCATGGCCAGGATCTTTCCGTTCTCATCCGCGCCGATCTTGATGTGGGTCTCGTAAGGGTGGCGCTTGGTGCTGACCGCCATCGACTCCTCGCGGGAGTAGCGGTACTTGACCGGACGGAGGGTCTTCATGCAGCCGAGGGCCGCGATGATCTCCGTGGAGATGTCGATCTTTCCGCCGAACGCACCGCCGGTCACGGCCTGGATCACGCGGACGGCGTTCTGAGGCAGGGCCAGGGACGCGGCGATCTGGCGCCGGTCACTGTAGACTTCCTGGGTCGGCGTCAGGACCGTCAGATAGCCGTCGTTGGGGTCGTAATAGGCCACAGAGCACTCGGTCTCGATGAACGCGTGCTCCTGCAGCGCCGTCTTGTATACGTTTTCCACCACCGCGGCGCACTTTTCAAAGGCCTCGTCGGCATCGCCCTTGCGGATGTTGAAGATCTGACGGAGGTTGCCGCTGTCATGGATCTGATAGGCGCCCTCCTGCAGGGCCTCGTGCACGTCCCGGATCACGGGAAGAGGCTCGTACTCGACCTGGATCTCCTTCACGGCGGCGTCCGCCAGTTCCTCGGTCTCCGCGATGACGACGGCGACCGGATCGCCCTGGTTGCGCACCTTGTCCCTGCAGATGACCGGCATATCCTTGTAGACCTGCCCGCAGAAGGGCAGTCCGGGGATGTCTTCCGCCGTCAGGATCGTGACGACGCCGGGCATCGTTTTTGCTTTTTCAAGATCGATCTTCTTAATGAGGGCCGACGCGTAAGGGCTTCTCTTCGCGCGGGCGATCAGAAGACCGGGGATGCGGAAATCATCCGCAAAGACAGCCTTGCCCTGTGCCTTGGCCACCGTGTCTCTCCGGGCCGCGTTCCGGCCAACCACGTGCTGGCCTCCCCGCTTTGCGCCGTCGGGCGCCTCCTCCAGCCCCGCGGCCACCCGCGCGGCCTGCACGATCTTCTTATAGCCCGTGCAGCGGCAGAGATTGCCGGAGATCGCATGGCGAATCTCGTCTTCCGTAGGCGTCGGGTTCTTCATCAGGAGCGCCTTGACCGTCATGATCATGCCGGGGCTGCAGAAACCGCACTGGATCGCGCCGCAGTCGACAAAGGCCTTCTGCACCTTATCCAGCTCTCCGTTTTTCGCGAGACCCTCGATCGTCAGGACGTCCGCGCCCTCCAGTGATCCCATGTAGACCATGCAGGCGTTCACGGGTTCTCCGTTGATGAGGACAGTGCAGGCACCGCATTCACCCTGCCGGCATCCTTCCTTGGTACCTGTGAGATTGAGATCCTCCCTCAGGTATTTGAGAAGGGTCCGGTCCGCCGGCACATCCTTTGCCGTATGCGGCCTGCCATTCAATGTAAACTTAAGCTCAGCCATGCGCTACTCCTTATTCTGCTGCCTTTCGGGTGATCAGCAGCGTGCAGTACTCATCCCCGCCGCCGATGCGGGTGGGAAAATCCAGGGCGGCGTTCACGAAATGGCTGGCCCTTCCGAAGTCGCCCTTGTTTGCCAGGTTGCAGAGCTGATCGATCCGCTCTTCGGAAAGACCGTACTCCCGCCAGGCATCCACCAGAGGGCAGCGGTGGAAATGCGCCACGCACCTGTCCTCTCCCTCTTCCAAAATCTCTTTTTCAAACACGTCCCAGAAGGGTCCGGGTCCGCAAAAATGGTGAAGGCAGTCCAACGGCTCCGTTCCGGGCGCCTCCGCGCCGACTTCCTGCCCATAGGTGAAGATCGCGTCATCGGTCAGTTTCTCGATGTCGCAGCCCTGCGCCTCGGCAGCCTCCAGCAGCTTGTGGAACCAGATCGCCCTCTGCCGGATGCCCATTTTCAGACCCTTCACGATATCCGTCTCATTCATATGCCTTATCCTCTGATTTATCGATGTCGAATTGATGCGGGCGCCGATCGGCCCGCCTTATCCGTTCCCGCTTACTGCTCCGCAGGAGCACCCACGGGGCAGGACACGATGCATTTTCCGCAGGCCATTTTGCGGCCCAGCACCTTCCTGGCGCGGCCCCGCATCTCCGAACAGCGGACGTAATTGACCCGCTCTTCCCGGGGACGTCCGGGCGCCCATTCTCTTCCGGTAAAATTCTTAAACGGACACGCGTGCACGCACGCGTCACATTCTCCGCATCTGCTCTCCGTCACAGGCGTTCCGGGGATCAGTTCGTCGCAGTTGAGCACGAGGCCGACCAGAGAGACCCTGGGGCCATACTCCGGCGTGATCAGAAGGTCGTTCTTTCCGATCCAGCCGAGTCCCGCGTGCACCGCGATGTCCTTTGCGGAGATCTGCGCATGATACACGATCTCGTGATCCTTGAACACGAGCGGAATGTCAAAGTCGATTCCGGCCTCGGTAAATGCCTTGGTCAGCGCGTTGCTGACCTCCAGGCGGTACCTGTAGGTCGTCATTTCCAAAAGCGCGAACCCGTCTTCCGTGTGATCTTTCAGGGTCATCATCTTGAAGAACGGAATCACGACCGCGATGCCGCGGTTGTAGCGCTGTCCCCAATCCGGGTAATAGGTCAGGTCACAGGCCCCCCAGTACACGTTCGGGATCGTGACGCACGGGAGGTTGTTCAGCGTATCGTCGATCAACTTCCGGATCTCTGCGTCTGTCATCACAATTTCCCCCTTATAGTTTTCATGCACCCGCCCGGGTCTGCGGCATCCCTCTGAGGATGCGCAGGCAGGAAGACCCGCGGGAGGGGCACACAAAAGCCGCCGTCCGGCATGCGAACCGGCGCCGCGCCGCATGGCACGGCGCCGGAGATGCCGATCACTCCTTGATGCAGGTGAAGAGCTCGTCCACTCTCTCCGTATCCTTGGCCGGAACGATCAGGGACACGATCGGGGCGATGATCAGGGACATGATCATCACGAAGCCCGAAGCGTTGGTGGAAGGCATCCAGTTGAAGACCAGGTTGTTGAGAACCACGAAGCCGACGCCGAAGATGAAGCACACCCAGCAGGCCGCCTTGGAGGTCTTCTTAAAATACAGGGACCAGGTGAACGGGCCGATGAAGGCGCCGCCGATGACGCCCCAGGCCAGGGAAAGCAGCTGGGAGATGAACATCGGCCGCTTCACGGACAGGGCCGCAGACAGGACCACAAACACCACCGACAGGGCACGGATCCAGAGCATCTTCTTCTTCTCGTCCATGTTCTTGTCCAGCTGACCGACAAGGTCCAGCGTGACGGTGGAGGAAGAGCTGATGACCAGGGAGGCCAGGGTGGACATGGAGGCCGCCAGGACCAGGATCATGACGAAGCCGACCATGAAGTCGCCCAGGGTGTTGATGATGTTCGGGATGATGTAGTCGTACTTGATCGCGCCGTTGGCATAGAACTCAGGCATATCGTACAGACGGTCGAAGAAGCCGCCGATGATGTAGCAGCCGGCGCCGACCACCAGGGCGAACAGCGTGGAGACGATCGTTCCGATCTTGAACGACTGCTCGTTCTTCACGACGTAGTACTTGTGGATGGTCTGAGGCATGCACCAGCCGCCCAGACCGACCATCACGCTCATCAGCATGATCGTCGTGAAGTCCGTGCCGAACATGGAAGCGTACTGTCCGGGAACCTCGCCGGGGACGTTGGCCAGGGCCGTGGTCACAGCCTTGAAGCCGCCGTTCTTGCCGAACAGAGTGAAGATCAGAGCCAAGATGCCGGCCACCATGACGCAGCCCTGGATGAAGTCCGTCTTGGAGGAGGCCATGTAGCCGCCCAGCACGACGTAGACGCCGGTCAGGAGGGCCACACCGATGATGCACCAGTAGAACGGGATGCCGTAGCAGATCTCAAACAGCGTGGACAGGCCGTTGTAAATGGAAGACGTGTAAGGGATCAGGAACACAAAGATGATCAGGGCCACAGCCAGGCGCAGACCCTTGGAATTGAAGCGGAAGCCGAAGTAGTCCGCCATGGTGGTGCTCTTCAGCTTGCGGCTGAACGCCTGCGTGCGGCGGCCCAGGATGACCCAGGGAAGGAGCGTCGCCAGAATGACGCATCCGAACAGGCCGATCCAGATGGAAGCCGTGCCGAACCTCCAGCCGAACTGTCCGCCATTACCGACGAAGATAACGCCGCTGAAGTAGGCGGTTCCGTAGGAGAATGCCGCCATCCAGGGATTGATCGCACGGCCGCCAAGGACAAAGTTTTCCACAGTGTTGGCCTTGTGGCGGTTGATAATGCCAATGGCAAGCATTACCGCGATGTACACGACAACGAGCAGAACTTTGATAAACACAATACCCCTCCTCTACCTTTCTCAGGAAAATAAATATCTACGCATGAGCAGCCTTCGGGAAGGTTCCTGCCCTCGCCTCCAGAGCGCCTCATGCGGGCCGACCGACGAATCACTTTGCGACTTTACAAAAGCTCTTTTCTCTCCTATAATTTACAATGTCTTCTATAATTTAGCACATTAACGGGATAAAGTATATGGATTCCTTACTCTTACGCGAAAAAGTCTACAAAAATCTGGCCGAAGGCATCATCCGGGGCGAATATCACCCGAACGACATTCTGAACGAACACGCTCTTGCGGAGGCGTTCGGCTGCAGCCGGGCCCCCGTGCGTGATGCGCTGGCGATGCTGAGCGCGGAAGGAATCATCAAGACCCTGCCTCGTCTCGGCTATGAGGTGATCGCCATCTCCGAATCCGACATCCGCAACGCTCTGGACACCCGCCGGATGCTCGAGTGCGGCCTTCTGGAGAAAACAGCCTCAGTCATCTCCCCCAAAAAACTCGACGTGCTTTACGAATTCGTGGCGCAGGGGCGCACCGACGATTCCCTCTGGGACCACTGGAAGACCAACGAGGCCTTCCACTTAAAGCTCGCCTCCTACGCGGGAAACAACTTCGCCTACCGGCTCCTGCAGAACACCCTTTCGTACCTGAAGTTTGCCTACGGGCAGCACTACTGGGACAAGTGGGGAAGCGAATACACCCCCGGAACCACCAACTACCATGAGCAGCTCCTCAAGGCTCTGGGCGAGGGAGACCTGCACCGTGCGATGGAGAACCTCCTCGGGGATATTGCCCATTTCTACTGAGCCCCACGGCGGAATTGCATGGTTTTCTCAAACCTTACGCGAACAACCAGCACTTCTCCCGCACCGAAACTTCCTGCAGACGCCGGCCTCCTGCCGGCGTTTTTTCTGTCCGGAACGCGTTCGGAACCGACGTTCCGCTCAGGCGGGTTCCCGGCCCAGCATGATTCCCAGAACCACGCTGTCCGTGCTGCGCATGCCGTCCTTCCCGATGTGACCCACACTCGCGATCGTCTTCTCGATCTCATCCTTGACGATGCCCTCGCCCGGCTGGAACACCCGGCCTTTCAGGCTCATCTGGGCCGCCAGCAGCCCGGCGCTGAGCGCGGAATAGATCTTGGCCGCGCAGGAGGATTTGGCGCCGTCGCAGATGATGCCGCAGTCATTTCCCAGGGCGTTGACCAGCGTCCTTCCGATCGCCTTACTGTCGCCTCCCAGCAGGTACGTGATGCCCGCGCCCGCACCCGCAGCCGCGGAAACGGCGCCGCAGAATGCGGAAAGCGCCCCGATTCTCTTTTTGATGTGGATGGACATCAGATTGCTGATGGCAAGAGCCCGGTAGAGTTTCTCTTCCCCCGCCTCCAGCTCTTTGGCGTATTCGTACACCGCCACCGAAACCGTGATTCCCTGGTTGCCGCTGCCCGAATTGATGACCACCGGAAGCGTGCAGCCTCCCATGCGGGCATCCGATCCCGCGGCGGCTTTGGCCAGCGCCCTGACGCGCACGCAGTCCGGGCCCGTCTCCAGGATGGTCCGGCCCACCTCCGCACCGTAGTGCCCGCGCAGACCTTCTTCCGCAATGGCTGTGTTCAGCCTCACCTGCGGCTCCATGATCTCCTTCAGCAGATGCCAGTCCGCCGTCCGGGCAAACTCCAGAATCGAATCGAACGAGAGCTCGGCCTTGTGCTGGAAGGTCTCCGTCTCCTCCGCACGTTTCGTGTTGTCCAGCAGGACCTCGTCATCTCTGGACACGTAGCAGATGTTGGTGTGGTAGTGCCGGATATCGACGCGGGACGAGTGATTCCTTCCCTGCAGACGCACGCTGATATACAGCGGTTCCTCCTCTTCGACCAGGACCGTCTCGCAGAAGCCGGCATCTTTCAGCTCCGCCATGCGGCGCACGTCCGCCTCGGTCACATGCTGGAGGACCTCCAGAGAAAGCGCGTCGCTTCCGGCGATCGCCCCGAGAATGGCCGCCACGTCGCAGCCGCGTCTTCCTCCGCTGTTGGGGACGACGACGCCCATGGCGTTTTTCACCATGTTGCCGCTCACAAGGAGGGTCATTCTCTCGGGCTCTTCGCCCAGTTCCTTTCCGGCTCTGGCCGCCGCGTAGGCGATGGCGATTGGTTCCGTGCAGCCCTGCGCCTCGATCAGTTCTTCTCTGAGGATCTGATAAAACATGGTTTCGGTCTCTTTTGTCATGGGTCTTCTTCTCCGCTCCCGGGACGGTCTTTGAAAGGCAGCCGGTCCCCGGCTTTCTGATATATCAGTAGTCTACCACATCTATGTCTATAATATACCAATGTTTCCTCTCGATGTCAACGCTCACTTATTACGTTTGTTAATACTGCATTAATGTTTTCGTTGAAACGCTCTCATTCCGGGGCACGCGGGGCACCCTGCTCTGAAAAAACGCAAAAACCGGCGCAGATGCCTCATGGCACCTGCGCCGATTCACTTTTTCGGGGATTCCCCTACTCCGCCTCGATCTCCTTGATGGCAAATTCGCTCCCCTGCAAAAGATAGGTCTCTTTGCTGCCGCAATGGGGACAGGTCTTGCCGTATTTTACGGTCTCGTAGGTCTGCTCGCAGGCCGTGCACCAGGTCACGGCGGGGACGGGCTCGATCTTCAGCTCCGCCTCGCAGACCAGCGGGGTCTTCTTTTTGAACCAGTTCCAGCAGTCGATGATCTGCTCCGTCACGATGCCGGAGACCTCGCCGACGGTCAGGGTGACCGAGCCGATCTTCGTCACATCGTTCTCCTGCGCCACCTCTTCCAGCGTCCGGATGACGTGGGTCACAACGCCGAGCTCATGCATCCTCGCGCCACCTTTCCCACGCGGTCAGGAGCCAGTTTTCCCAGGCCTCCATGCCCTCGCCGGTCTTCGCGCTCACCGGGAAGATCTCGATCTTCGGGTTGAGCGCCTTCGCGCGGCGCTTTGCCGCCTCCAGATCGAAGTCAAAATACGGCGCCGCGTCCATTTTGGTGATCACGAGAGCATCGCTCTCGCGGAACATCAGCGGGTACTTGAGGGGCTTGTCGTCCCCCTCCGGGAGGGAGAGGATCATGACCTTGAGGTGCGCGCCGGTGTCGTACTCCGCGGGGCAGAGCAGGTTCCCCACGTTCTCCAGGAACAGGATGCGCGCCTCCCCGGCGTCAAAGGCCTCCAGGGCCTCGCGCGTCATCACCGCGTCCATGTGGCAGCACCCGCCGGTGTGCACCTGGATGCTGGCCGCGCCCAGGGCCTCAATGGCGGCCGCGTCCACGTCGGAGGCGAGGTCCGCCTCCATGACGCCGATGGACGCCTTCCCCCTAAGGTCCGTGATCGTGCGCGAGAGCAGGGTGGTCTTGCCGCTCCCCGCCGCGCTCATCAGGTTGATGAGGAACAGGTCCTTCTCCTTCAGTTCCCTGCGAAGCAGATCCGCGTCGCGGTCGTTCGCGTCCGTTCCGGCCCTGCCGACTTCAATGACTTTCATGGATTCTCTCCTTCAGCCAGGCGATAAACGGCTCCATCCCCTCTCCCGTCTTTCCGGAGACGGGGAAGACGGGCATCTGCGGGTTGATCGGCTTAAGGTTCGCCCGGCACTTTTCCAGATCAAAATCGAAGATCTGCGCGGTGTCGATCTTGTTGACCAGCAGGCACTCGGACACCGTGAACATCAGCGGGTACTTGAGGGGCTTGTCGTCTCCCTCCGGCACGGAGAGGATCATGAGCTTGAGGTTCGATCCCACGTCAAATTCCGCGGGACAGACCAGGTTCCCCACGTTCTCCAGGACTACCACCTGCGGGTAGTCCGGTCCCAGGTGGGCAAGGCCCTCCAGGGTCATGCGCCCGTCCATGTGGCAGGAGCCGCCCGTGTGGAGCTGCACCGCGCGGGCACCCCGCTCCGACACCGTGACCGCGTCCACGTCCGCGTCCACGTCCGCCTCCATCACGCCGATGGAGAACTCCTCTTTGAGCGCGTCGATGATGCGGCAGAGCACCGTGGTCTTGCCCGCGCCGGGCGAGGCCATCAGGTTGATCAGGAAGATCCCTTCCCCGGCGCATAGCTCGCGCACCTGCGCGGCGTACTTTTCGTTTTCCTCCTCCAGGCCGACGCGCACGTCGATCGTTTCGAAAGCAGCCATCTTACTTGTCCCCCGTCTTCTTGAACAGGATCTTGATTCCGCGCTTGGCCGCGTACGGCAGGAGCGCGCCGACCTTCTGCTCGGCCTTGTACATTTTGCTCGCGGCGGGCACGTCGCGGGTCAGATGGATCGCGTCAAATTCGCAGCGCGTCGTGCAAAGGCCGCAGCCGATGCAGCGGTTGGTGTCCACCACGGTGGCGCCGCACCCCAGGCAGCGGGCCGCCTCCGCGCGGATCTGCTCCTCCGTGAAGGTCAGGCGCAGGTCCTCGAAGGTGTCCTTCGCGGTGCCGGCCTTCTTTCCGGGAATCTGGCGGGGCGCGTTGTCAAAGCTCTCCATCTTGGTCGGATCCGCGATGTCGTCCTTGTCGAGTTCGACGAACTCGCGGCGGTCGCGGGCCAGATCCAGACGGTTGCCCGGATGCACGAAGCGGTTGATGGACACGGCGCCCTCGCGGCCGCCGGCGATGGCGTCGATCGCAAACTTCGCGCCGGTGAAAACATCGCCGCCCACGAAGATGTCGGGCTCCGCCGTCTGACGGGTCAGAGGATCGGCGATCGCGGTGCCGTTCGGACGGATCTCCACGGCCGTTCCCTTGAGCAGGTCGCCCCAGATCACGCTCTGGCCGATCGAGAGAAGCAGGTTGTCGCACGGCACGGTGACGGTGTCGTTCTCGTCATACTCCGGCGCAAAGCGGTGTTTCTCGTCAAAGACGCGGGTGCATCTCTTCATGACCACGGCGGTCACATGGCCGTTCTCGGAGAGGACCTCCTTCGGGCCCCAGCCGTTCTCCAGAAGGACGCCGTCCTCCAGGGCCTCGGCCACCTCGTCCTTCGCGGCGGGCATCTCCTCCCGCTGCTCCAGGCAGTACATGGTCACGGTCTCGGAGCCGGCGCGCAGGGCGCTTCCCGCCACGTCGATGGCGACGTTGCCGCCGCCGATGACCACGGTCTTCCCGGACAACCGTTTGCTGTGGTCCTGGTTGATGCGGCGCAGGAAGTCCATGCCGGTCTCCACGCCGGCTGACGTCTCGCCGGGCACGCCCGCGAGGCGTCCGCCCTGCATGCCGATGGCCACGAAGAAGGCCTTGTAGCCGCGGGCGCGCAGGTTTTCGATGGTCAGGTCGCGGCCGATCTCCACGCCGCACTGGATCTCCACGCCCATCTCGCGGATGACGTCGATCTCCGCCTCGATGATGTCCTTCTCCAGACGGTAGGACGGGATGCCGTTCATCAGCATGCCGCCCGGACGGTCCTCCTTCTCGAACACCGTCACGGGATAGCCGTCGCGGCGCAGGAAGTAGGCGGCGGACAGGCCGGCGGGGCCGGCGCCGATCACGGCCACCTTGAATTCGTCGCCCCAGAGGCCGCCGTCGTGCTTCTCGCACAGCGGGACGTAGCGGTCCTCCGCCTTCAGGTCGATCGAGGCGATGAACTTCTTGATCTCGTCGATGGCCAGAGGGGCATCCACGGTGCCGCGGGTGCAGGCGTCCTCGCAGCGGCGGTTGCAGACCGCGCCGCAGACCATCGGGAAGGGGTTGTCCTGCTTGATGAGCTTCAGGGCTTCCTCGTAACGGCCCTCAGCCGCCATTTTGATGTAGCCCTGGATGGCCAGGTGCACCGGGCAGGCCGTCTTGCAGGGCGCCGTGCCGGTCGGGTACACGTTGATCTTCGCGTCGTCGCGGTAGTTGTAATTCCACTTCTCCACGGGCCACTTGCGGCCGTCCGGGAGCTCGGTCTTCGGGTAGGTGACCTCGGAGCCGTCCTTCCGGCAGAGCTTCTGGCCGAGCTTCGCGGCCCCCACGGGGCAGACCTCGACGCACTTGCCGCAGGCCACGCACTTCTCTTTGGTCACGTGCGCGCGGTACGCGGAGGCGGACATGTTGGGCGTGTTGAACAGCTGCGAGGTGCGCAGGGCGTTGCAGACGCCGGGGGCGCAGTTGCAGATCGCGACGATCTTGTCCTCGCCGTCGATGTTCGTGATCTGGTGCACGTAGCCGTGGCGCTCCGCCCTCTCCAGAATCTCGAGGGCCTCTTCCTTCGTCACGTAGTGACCGATTCCGCGGTCATCCATGTACTCCGCCATATCGCCGA
>JAFRUR010000032.1 GCA_017438775.1 Lachnospiraceae bacterium
ATCTTCCGGCCGACCGCGGTCTCCATGGACGGGGACGGGGTGACAGAGGCTCCGTAGGTGCGCATCACCTCGCGGCGGAACGGCTTCTGTTCATAGGAGACCTTGACCATGTACACCTTGCAGTCGAGACCCAGATACGCGCAGGCCATCGACAGGGCCGTGCCCCACTGGCCGGCGCCGGTCTCCGTTGTCACGCCCTTAAGGCCCTGCTTTTTCGCGTAGTAGGCCTGGGCGATGGCGGAATTCAGTTTGTGGCTGCCGCTGGTGTTGTTGCCCTCGAACTTGTAGTAGATCTTCGCGGGGGTCTGCAGCTTTTCCTCGAGGCAGTACGCGCGCACCAGGGGCGACGGACGGTACATGCGGTAGAAGCTCCGGATCTCTTCCGGAATCTCGACGAAAGGCGTCGTGTCGTCCAATTCCTGAGCGACCAGTTCCTTACAGAAAACGCCCTCGAGTTCCTCCGCCGTCATGGGCTTTCCGGTGCCGGGGTTGACCAGGGGAGCCGGCTTGTTCTTCATGTCGGCGCGCAGATTGTACCACGCCCTGGGCATCTCGCTCTCTTCCAGATAGATCTTGTACGGGATCCTGTTTTCCTGTGCCATGTCAAAATCCTCCTTCTGCGCTCTCCGGCGCGAATGATTTGCGGCTGTGCCGCAGCTTCGGACCTCTGCGCTCTGCCTTTCTCTTCCCCTCCGGCCCACGTCTTTCGGGTACAAAAAAAGCCCCAGCGCAGTTCGCTGGGACAGGAATACAAAAAAACTCCTGCGGTGCCACCCGGCTTGGCGCTCGCGCGCCCTCTCGTGCGTACGTGTTCATACGCCGGCCTTTGATCACGGAGATGCCGCTCCGTCTCCCATACTCCGCCCTGCGGCGTTTCCGGTCGCCCTCGGAAGGCCATTCGAAAGTCCTGTGCGCTGCCGCGCTTCCACCGTCCGCGGCTCTCTGTCAGTGCAGGGAAGACTTCTACTTACCCTTCTTCATCGGTTTTATGCGCTAAAGTGTACTGCATGCACGTTACTCTGTCAAGCATTTTCTGCCATAACATTTCACTGCTTTTCCATGATTTTTCCAAAAACCCGCCGTTTCAATGAAATTCCCACGAGTCATATTATGACGTTTCTTCATTCCCGAAAAGGCGTTCTCCCCTGATAAACCCGGAGACTCCGGACAATTCGCGAAGTCCGCAGCAGGATGAAACCGCAAAGCATCAGCGTACCGGACAAAGCCGAAACAGCGGCATGGCTGGAGCAGCGGCATGGCCGCCTCATAACAGGTGCTCTTGAGCATGCAGAAACGGGCAGTTTCTGCGCTGCCGCCCCGCAGGCTGCCGCCCTGTACAAAAAGAAGGGCGCCGCTTCTGCGGCGCCCTCCGGGGGCTTTCACATATTCCGGTGTTTTCCCTTAATGGAAGTAGGTCACGAACTTGACCGGCGTGGAGTTGTACATGCTGGAGGTCACGATGCCGGTGCGCGAAGACTGCGCGTGCACGATCTTGCCGCCGCCGATGTAGATGGCCACGTGGTGGATCGGGGAGCCGTAGAAGACCAGGTCTCCGATCTGGAGCTCGTTGATGCTGATGGCGCGACCGCCGGTGGCCTGCTGGCGGCTGATGCGCGGCACGGAGAGACCGCAGTCACGGTAGACACTCTGGACGAAGCCGGAGCAGTCCGCACCATTGGTCAGGCTGGTGCCGCCCATAACATAGCGGTTGCCGACGAACTGCAGGGCATAGGCCTTGATGGCGTTGCCGATGCCGCTGGAGGTGTCCGGAGGCACGATGCGGCTCTGCTTCTGCTGGGCGGCCTTCTGCTGCGCCGCGCGCTGTTCCGCGGCTCTGCGCTCCTCCTCCTTGCGCTTCTTCTCTTCTTCCTTGCGCTTCTTCTCTTCTTCCGCCTTGCGCTTGGCTTCTTCCGCCTCTTTTCTCAGGCGCTCCAGGCGCTCAAGCTCCGCCTTCTCCTCTTCGATGGAGATGGCCTGCTTGAATTTGACCTTGATATCCACATACTGCGCGGCGATGTAGCCCTCGTTCTTGGAGCCGTCGTCGCCCTCGGAGACCAGGACCTTCACGAATTCCGTGCCGTCCTCGGCCTTGACGCCCTCCTTGGTGACGAGGTACTTCTCTCCCTTGTCCAGAAGGTCCAGGATCTTGGCGTCCGTGCTCGGCTTCTCGCGCAGACGCAGCATCTCCACGGTGCTGACCGCGTAGACGTCGCCCACCTTCTTGGCCACTTCCTCCGCCTTGGTGCCGGTCAGGAAATAGTTGGACTTGATGTAGCCCTTCACGGAGCCGGATTTGATGTGGAACCACTTGCCGTCCTCGCCCTCGACCGTGTCCAGGATGGTGGCGGCGCTGTTGTTGTAGATCTTTCCGAGGACTTCCGACGTGGTATTGGCCTCCGCGCGGATGTTCACGAAATTGTTCACGCGGGAAATGGCGACGTTCGCATACGGAGAAGCGGCTTCACGGGCCTCGATGGCCTCCACGCGCTCCTGCGCGAGATCCGCAGCAAGGCCGGCGAACGAAACAAGCTGGCGCTCCAGAGCAGCGGTATTGACCGCGTCCATCAGAAGTTCTTTGTTATTTTCTTCCTGGGACAGGAACTCTCCGATATTGCGGGTGATGCCCGCGGAAAGAGACGCAGAGCGAACGACCAGATTCTGCGCCTGGGGCTGCGCCGAATTCTGGGACAGGGCTCCGTTTTCCGCCGCCATTGAGAAGACGGTAAGGCACGCCACAGCGATAAAGGCCGCTGCTGTGTATGCAATGCGTTTCTTCATGGGGGAGTTCCTTTCAAAAGTGTAAACGCCAAAGGCGATTTGTTACAACTTTGTTACATTTGTCAGTATAACAAAAGGCGTCTTTCCTGTCAAGGAAAAGGACGCCTTTGTAATATCTTTTGTTATGCCTTATGTGCATATTTCGGCCGCGGGTCTTCATGCCGCCGCGGCGCACCTGTTCCGCCCCGGAAGCAGCTTCCGCGGGCCGGACCGCAGGGCCTTGCTGCGCTGCCCCGCAGGCGATGAGATCAGTCGTAGAAGCAGTTGTCGCCGATGAAACGGTAGGTGTGATATTTCGAGGGCTTGGCCGCGAAATCCGCCACGAAATAGATGTAGTGGCCGATGTTGTTCACGCCGGAGGCCGCCGCGCGGGCCGCGCGAATCGAACTGGCGCTCGGGCCGCGGTCCAGTATGCGCTGGAGACGACCGCTGGCAGCGACGGAGAACTGCTTTCTGGCATAGATGACGCTGTGGACGGTCTTTCCCCATCTGCCCAGCTGCAGGCGGTTTAAGATCACGTTGGCGACGGCCAGCTGGTTCTGATAGCACTTGTCGCCGTCGCCGGCCTCCGCATCGCAGGTGGCCGCGATCAGGATGATATCGGACTCGCTCAGGGAGTAGCCCCCGCGCACCGTGTACTTATCCGCGCCGATGCGGGCCAGATAGGCCGCTCTCTCGCGCTCTTTCTCCATCTTGTCGTACTTCGCCTTGCGCTCGCTCTCCACGGCCGCGGGAACTGCCTCGGCGTAGCCCTCGCGCACTTCCGCATACTCCAGGGACAGCCAGCCGGTGATGCGCGCAGTGTAGCGCACCTTGACCCACTTCTCCGTCAGTTCTTCCACGGCAAAAGTGTCGCCCTCCGCCACTTCCGAAAGGATCTTGGAATCGGTGTCCGCCTTCTCGCGCAGGCGGAGCTTATCCGCCGTGACCACGGCGATGTAGGGGGCCTGTTCCTCAAAGAGGGCCTCCGCCTCCTCCGCCGTCACGAAGAAATCGTTCATGACGTAGCCGGTCACCTCTCCGGAAGAGACGAGGGACCAGACCTCTCCGTGCTCCACGATGCGGGCGGCGCTGCCGCGGTGCAGATGTCCGATCACGGGCGCTTCTTCCGTGCCTTCCTCGCGCATATTCAGAGAATTCTCCACCACGGGAACGGCGACATCTTCAAACAGGGAGACGGCGCGCGCGTGCACTTCCTCCTGCACGGCCTGCGCCTCCTGCTCCACATTCTGCAGCACGCTCGCCTTCCCGAGGTTCGCTTTTGCCATATTCTCAAGACGGGCAAACAGGGTCTCAAGGCTGCCGTCCTGGGTCAGAACAGACTGAAGCCGGTCTGCCACACTGGGGAGCAGGCCGTCCATCATATTCTCCATGCCCAGGGCGCGCGCCTCCATGACACGCGTTCCGCTGTCCGTCACGTGACCGTTTCCGCGCACCGCTGCAAAAGCGGGGACCGCCGTCAGAAGGGCGATCACCAGGGCCGCAAGAAGCAGCACAGACTTCTTTCTTGACATGTGTCCTCCCACTGTCCGGGTATACCGGACAGGTATGTTACGAATTTGTTACGGGCCTGTATCGTAACATTAAAATCGACTTTTGTCAAGCATTCGCCACTTTTGAATCAAAAACGTTTATAATTCGCAATCTCTCCCCCACTTTATGGGTTCAGTTCGGGAATTTTCAGGTAATTGGAAACACAAGGCGGCCTTTCTCGCTCCCTGTTTCGTTAATCTTTTTGTAAAATACAAGATGTGGTGGCGGGAGGAAAAACGGCCACAGTATGCGGTGGGGGCAAAATTGTCTGACTATTTATGTGATTTGGCGCATTTTCAGAGAAAAAACCGGGAGACGCCCCGTTTTCCGCCCGGAAGGCTTCCAAAACCGCCCGGAAAGCGAGAGATCTCCCGAAAAGGAAAAAACGCCCGGTCCTCGGCTCTGCCGAAAGACACGGGCTTTCTGTCAGCGTGACACCGTATGGGCCGGAAAGCATCGCCGGAGGCGAACCGGATACCCGATGAATGCCACAAAAAAACCGGGAACGACCCGACGGTCGCTCCCGGCTGTGATGATTCATAGTCTGCGGCAAAGGCCTTGCTCTCTGTCCGGGCGTTCCCGTGCGCAGGTGCATTCTTTCCGGGAAGTGCCCTGTTTACGGAATGCGTCCCCCCGCGGCTTCCCGCCCCGGCAGGACGTGCTCAGACCTGCTGCCCTCTCTGCCGCTTCGCCTCGTACAGCAGGACAGCGCCCGCCACGGCGGCGTTCAGGGACTCGACCTTTCCCTCCATGGGGATGCGCACGCAGGCGTCCATGGCGGCCACGGTTTCGCGGGCCAGGCCGTGGGCCTCGCTCCCCACGAACAGAGCCGCGGGGCCGGTATAGGCCGCCTCGGTGTAGGGGACGCTTCCCTCCAGGGCCGCGCCGAAGCACCGAACGCCCTTCTTCTGCAGGAGAGCCGCGGCCTGCGCGCCGTCCCCCATGCGGCAGACGGGCATGCGCAGCAGTGATCCCATCGAGGACCGCACCGCCTTGGGCTGGTACGGGTCCGCGCAGTCTCCGGCCAGCACGACCGCGGACGCGCCGGCGCCCTCCGCCGTGCGCAGAAGCGTGCCCATGTTGCCCGGGTCCGAGATGCCCTCGAGGACCAGGTACAGCGGCGCGCCGTCACCCGGCAGGTCCTCCGGCCGCACGTCGTGCATGCGCACGATGGCCAGAATCCCCTGCGGCGTCACGGTGTCCGCCATCGCATCCATGACCGCGTCGGTCACGGTGTCATAGGGAAGACCGCCCAGGGCGGCCGTCCCGCAGCGCTCCAGGAACGCCTCCGTGACGAAACCGCGCACGAAGCGCTCCGGCGGGACCTCGGACACCATGCGGCGCCCCTCCACGATATAGGTGCCGCTCTCCCTGCGCGCGCGGGCGCGGCGCACAAGTTCGCGCACCTCCGCAACGGCCGGATTTTTTGTGCTCGTGATGATCATTTGCCTTCGTAGGTGATGGCCGCGGCCACGTCATAGCCCTCGAGGGCCTTGCGGCCGTTCAGGCCCGCCAGTTCCATCAGGAAGATGAACTTGACGACCTCGCCGCCCAGGCGCTCCACCAGCTTCGCGGCGGCCTTCACGGTGCCGCCGGTCGCGATCAGATCGTCCACGATGACGACTCTCTGACCGGGTTTGATCGCGTCCTTGTGCATCTGGATGGTCGCGGTGCCGTATTCGAGGTCGTAGGTCTCCTCGATGGTCTCGCAGGGAAGCTTGCCCTTCTTGCGCACCAGCACGAAAGGCTTGTGCAGATGATAGGCGATCGGCGCGCCGAAGATGAAGCCGCGGGCCTCCGCACCCACAACAACGTCAAAATCCACGTCGATCAGCGCTTCCATCGCATCCACGGCGGCCCTCAGGCCGTCCGCGTCCTGCAGCACGCTGGTCACATCGCGAAACATGATGCCGGGCTCCGGGAAATCCGGAATGGTCCGCACGTAATCTTTCAGTTCTTTCATGATCTGCTCCTTTTCCCCTCCCGCGGGAGGGCGCTCCGCCTGCGCGGATAGTCTCTCTTTCGGGAAGTGCACGCGTCCTCCGCAGCCTCCCCGCCCCTTATGATACATCACCGCGGCCGCGCGCGCAATCCCCGCCGCGGCCCGCCGCTCACGTTTTTCCGTTCCGATAATACCTCAGGCCTTCTTCTCCTTCCACAGCTTCCCCGTCAGCCGGAACACCATGGGATAGATCCCGATGACGACAAAGATCGTCACGGCGTAGCGCAGCATGCGGATCACCAGGCCGGCGGTGCCGGACTCCAGCAGCTGCTTCGGAAACGGCATCTTCAGCACGGCGTTCAGCCCGAAGTAGAGCGCCGCGCCGCCCAGGGTGCGAAGCGCGCACCGCAGGAGATTGGAGGTGTTCTCAAAGCGCACAAACTTCTGCTCGAACGGATCGGCGAAAACGAAGCCGAGCAGCATGCCGAAGGAGGTGAAGTAATCGTTGCTGCGGCAGAAGAAGAGGCCGGGCGCGGCGATCGCGACCAGGACCGCGTAAAACACCCACTGGATTCGGATCAGACGGCGCAGCCAGGGAATGAGCGCAACGACGGCCGCGCCCAGAAGCCAGCCGCAGAGCACGTCCGTGGGGAAGTGCGCGCCGACAAAGACGCGGGAGAAGCCGACCAGGAGCGGAAGCACGACGGCCGCCGCCCACAGAAGACTCCGCTTCTTTTCGTGCGCGGCGAGGGATCCGTAGATCACGACGGCATTGGAGGAATGCCCGCTCGGGAAGGAATAGCCCTGGGCCGCGACGTCCATGACGTCTGCGCTCCCGTCGATGAGGCGCAGGAGCTTCACATTGTACCCGGGAACGAAGTACGGCCGAAGCCGCAGGAACGCGTTCTTGAGCATCGGGTTCCACACGTTCACCACAAGGATGTTCACGCCCACGTATTTGCCGAATTCCTTGTCGAGCCCCCAGTACAGAAAGCCCATGATCGCCACGAGCAAAAGCTGCTCGCCGAAGGCCGACAGGTTGGACAGCAGCCAGAAGACCGGGCCGCCCGCCCCGATATGCGCCTGCAGCCACTCCATCAGCTGCATCTCCCACTCAAAATAGAAAATCGCGTCCGCAACTCCAAAGAACATAAAGAACTCTCCTGAAAACTTCTGAAACCAAAGATACTATTTTCCCGCGATCCTGCAGTAGTTGCGGATCACGAGTTCGACGCTTGTCCGGCCGCGGAACTCATTCTTCTGCGGCACGTAGGTCAGGGCGACGTCGATGTCCCCGCGCCCTTCCAGGGCCGCATCGGCCGCAGCCTCCCCGTATTCCTCCCGCAGGAAAGCGCAGAAAGCCTCCGCGCGGGAAAAGAGGACGCCGGTCACCGCCGCCCCTCCCGGGCACTGCAGCGACAGTTTTGCCGTGGACAGTTCGCGGCCCACGCGGCGCACACCGCGCAGCGTGAAGTGCCGCTCCGCAAAGAGCGGGCTGCGGTTTCCCTTGCCGCAGGGCTCGAGCAGCTGCATCTGGTCCACGAGCTCTTCCGTGACGTAGTCCGCGGGCATCGCCGCGTCGATGCGCACCACGGGGCGCAGATCCTCCTCCGTGAGGCCGCAGGTCTCGTTGATGCGCCGCACGAATTCCGGATAGTTTTCCTCCGCGAGGGACAGGCCGGCCGCCATGGCGTGGCCGCCGAAGCGCTGCAGAAGGTCCTTCACCTGCGTCAGATGATCGAACATGTGGTAGGCCTCCACGGACCGGCCGGAGCCCTTGAGCCCCTCCGCCGTGCGCGCGAAGACGAAAACCGGCCGGTCCAGCCTCTCGCGCAGCCGCCCCGCGATCAGGCCCACGAGGGACTCGTGCACATCCTCCAGAATCAGACTGACCACGGGCTCCGTGACGTCGCCGCGCGCGGCGATGATTCCCGCGGCCTGCTCCGCCCCCTCCAGGGTCATGCGCTTGCGCTCCTCGTTGATCTCGATCAGCCGCGCCGCGGCATCGACGGCGGACGCCGCGTCCGGCGCATCCAGAAGGTCGAAGGCCTCGCGCACGCTCTCGATACGCCCGGCCGCGTTGAAGCACGGTCCGATCACAAAGCCGACGTGGTAGGCCGTCAGTTTCATATCGTCCAGCCCGCGCAGCGACAGAAGCGCCCGCATGCCCCGGTGGTCGGTCTTCTCCAGGCGCGCAAGGCCCTCACGCACGAGGATGCGGTTATCGCTCGTCAGGTCCATGACGTCCGCCACCGTGGCGATGGCCACGAAGGGGAGCAGGTTCTCCCACACGCTGTCCGGCAGGCCCCGCTTTTCGCAGAGGATGCGGATCAGCTGCAGGGCGACGCCCGCCCCGCAGAGCCCGTCAAAAGGATAGGGGCAGTCCGCCTGCTTCGGATCCACCACGGCGTGCGCGTTCACGCGGATCTCTTCGCGGGTCCCGCCCTCCCGGATCACAAAGGGAACTTCGTGATGATCCGTCACCACCACCGTCATGCCGATCTCCCGCGCCAGGTCCACGGCCGCGCCCGCGGCGATGCCGTTGTCGCAGGTCAGGAGCAGGGAGCAGCCGCGGCCCACCGCCTCGCGGACGATGCGCTCATTCAGCCCGTATCCCTCCTGCACCCGGTCGGGGGTGAAGATCTCGGCTTCCCCGCCCAGTGAGCGGATGGCCTCGCGCAGGACGTAGCCCGAGAAGATGCCGTCATCGTCGTAGTCCGAGGCGACGGCGATCTTCTCCCCCGCGTCCAGGGCGGCCAGGATGAGGTCCGCGGCCGTGTCCGCATCCTTCAGAAGATGCGGATCGTTCAGGTCCGCCGCGGTCCCGCGCAGGTACACCCGCGCCTCCTCCGGCGTCGTGACGCCGCGGTTGACCATCAGGCGCCCGATCAGGGGATCCACGCCCTCCGCCGCGGCGATGGCGCGAAAATCCCCTTTCTTCATATCAAGAATCCACTTTTCTCTCAAACGTCCGACCTCTCATATACAGATTCGGCGAAGCACCTTTGGCCGCGGACCGCCCCGGTGCACCGCCCGCAGTTTTCTTTTCTGCAAAGACGCCGCCGCAAAGCGGGCGCAGCGCAATACGTCTCCCGAACACAAGAAGTATACTATCCGGGGCGCCTTCGCGCAAGCCGAACAGATCCGGTCCCGCGGGGCGCAGGGAGCCGCCCGCCCGTCCCGCGTCCTCCGAAATACCGGCAATCCGCTCGTCCGCACTCTCCGCTGCAGCTTCGGTCCGCGCCGTCCGGGCATGCCGCAGGAAACAATAACCATCCACCCGCGGATGATGTGTACCCCATTTTCTGGACACATTGATTTATGGCCGAGGCTCAACTAGTGGATGCCATTCTGTATTTTACAGGTGGCATCCACTTTGTTTTTGCCTGGATGCGCTCGTTGTTGTAGTAATCAATATAATCGGCCATGGCTGTGGAGAACTCCTCATAGGATCGGTAGTCCTTCTCGCACCCATAAAACATCTCGTTCTTCAGTCTCCCAAAGAAG
>JAFRUR010000033.1 GCA_017438775.1 Lachnospiraceae bacterium
ATATCTTGTGTTATAGTAGCCACAACGGAAGACCTCCTTATGTTGTGTGTTGTGTTTGTGGGAAAACTAACTATAACACAAGGATGGCTCTTCCGTTTTTTTATTTAAGTGCTGTGTAACACATGTATTGTAATCCTACAGAGCGGCCTCCTTTTTTCCGGGAAATGACATTGATTTTTTATAGGGATTCGCTATAATATAAATTTGAGTGACCGTGTGCTCGTGTCCTGTGTGCCGGCGCTCAGAAACGAGAAATCTTTTATTCTCAAGAGGAGGAAATAGAACATGGCAAGACAAATGAAGACCATGGATGGCAACCAGGCTGCGGCGCATGCGTCCTACGCATTCACCGATGTGGCTGCCATCTATCCCATCACCCCGTCCTCCGTTATGGCGGAGCATACGGATGAGTGGGCCACCGAGGGCCGGAAGAACATCTTCGGTCAGACCGTCCAGGTCACCGAGATGCAGTCCGAGGCCGGTGCGGCGGGCGCAGTGCACGGATCTCTTTCCGCGGGCGCTCTGACCACCACCTACACGGCTTCCCAGGGCCTGCTCCTGATGATTCCGAACCTTTACAAGATCGCGGGCGAGCTGCTTCCCGGCGTGTTCAACGTCTCCGCCCGTACCATCGCGAGCCACGCCCTGTCCATCTTCGGAGATCATTCGGACGTGATGGCCTGCCGTCAGACCGGCGCCGCCATGCTCTGCGAATCCTCCGTTCAGGAAGTCATGGACCTGACCGCCGTGGCCCACATGGCCGCTCTCAAGGGAAGACTTCCTTTCATCAACTTCTTCGACGGTTTCCGCACCTCCCATGAGATTCAGAAGATCGAAGCCTGGGATTATGAGGACCTCAAGGAGATGGTGGATATGGACGCCATCGCGGCTTTCCGCGCCCGCGCCCTGAACCCCAACCATCCCGTGGAACGCGGCTCCGCCCAGAACGGCGACGTGTTCTTCCAGGCGAGAGAGGCCTGCAATCCCTACTATGATGCCATGCCCGCCATCGTCCAGGAGTACATGGACAAGGTCAACGCGAAGATCGGCACCGACTACAAGCTGTTCAACTACTACGGCGCCCCCGACGCGGAGCACATCATCATCGCCATGGGTTCCCTGAACGAGACCATTCAGGAGGCCGTGGACTACCTGGTGGCCCAGGGCCGCAAGGTCGGTCTTGTCAAGGTGCGCCTGTACCGTCCGTTCTGCGAGCAGGCCCTGATCGACGCCATTCCGGACACCGTGAAGGTCATCTCCGTGCTCGACCGCACGAAGGAGCCCGGTGCCGCCGGAGAGCCCCTGTACCTCGACGTCGTCGCCGCCCTGAAGGGCACGAAGTTTGACGGTGTCCGCGTCCTTGCCGGCCGCGCGGGTCTCGCCTCCAAGGACACCACCCCCGGCAACATCATTTCCGTGTACAACAATACGGAAAAGGAGCACTTCACCATCGGCATCACGGACGATGTCACCCATCTGTCCCTGCCGCTGGGAGAAGATCCCGACACCACCGCGGCCGGCACCACCTGCTGCAAGTTCTGGGGTCTGGGCGCTGACGGTACCGTCGGTGCGAACAAGAACTCCATCAAGATCATCGGCGACCACACCGATATGTTCGCGCAGGCCTACTTCGACTACGACTCCAAGAAGTCGGGCGGCGTGACCATTTCCCACCTGCGCTTCGGCAAGACGCCCATCCACTCCACCTACCTGATCTCCAAGGCGGACTTCGTGGCGTGTCACAATCCTTCCTACGTGCGCAAGTACAACATGGTGCAGGATATCAAGCCCGGCGGCACCTTCCTGCTCAACTGCGCGTGGGATCTGGCCGGACTGGAAGAGCATCTGCCCGGACAGGCCAAGCGCTACATCGCGGAAAACAACATTAAGCTCTACACCATCGACGGCGTGAAGATCGGCGTCGCGACCGGCATGGGCTCCACCCGCATCAACACCATCCTGCAGTCCGCCTTCTTCAAGCTGACCGGCATCATCCCCGAAGAGGATGCCATCCGCTATATGAAGGAAGCCGTGCAGAAGACCTACGGCAACAAGGGTCAGGACGTGGTCGAGAAGAACTGGGCCGCCATCGACGCCGGTGCCCGCGAAGTGGTCGAGGTCAAGGTCCCCGAGAGCTGGAAGAACGCTGTCGACGAGCCTCTGGGCATGAAGGTCGAGGGTCAGGACGACGCCTCCCGCTTCGTGCGCGACATCCAGATCCCGATCAACATGCAGGAGGGCAAGAACCTGCCTGTGTCCGCCTTCACGGAATACGTGGACGGCACCACCCCGTCCGGCACCTCCGCGTTCGAGAAGCGCGGCATCGCCGTGAACGTCCCTGTGTGGAACAGCGCGAACTGCATCCAGTGCAACTTCTGCTCCTTCGTCTGCCCTCATGCCGCCATCCGTCCCGTGGCTCTGACCGATGCCGAGGCCGCTGCGGCGCCTGAAGGCGTGAAGACCATCCCGATGACCGGCATGCCCGGCTATCAGTTCGGCATGACCGTTTCCGTCCTGGACTGCACGGGCTGCGGAAGCTGCGCCAACGTCTGCCCGGGCAAGAAGGGCGAGAAGGCTCTCACCATGGAGCCGCTGGCCGACAACCTTGCTCAGCAGGAAGTCTTCGACTTCGCCGTCAAGGTAGCTCCCAAGCAGGAAGTCATCGATAAGTTCAAGGAAGCCTCCGTCAAGGGCAGCCAGTTCAAGAAGCCGCTCCTTGAGTTCTCGGGCGCCTGCGGCGGCTGCGGAGAGACTCCTTACGCGAAGCTTGTGACCCAGCTCTTCGGAGACCGCATGTACATCGCGAACGCGACCGGCTGCTCCTCCATCTGGGCCAACTCCGCACCTTCCACCCCTTACACCGTCAACGAGAAGGGTCAGGGCCCGGCGTGGTCCAACTCCCTGTTCGAAGATGCTGCCGAGTTCGGTTACGGCATGAGCCTGGCGCAGGGCGCCATCCGCGGCCGTCTGAAGGCCGAGGTCGAAGAGATCGCCGCTGCTCCCGAAGCTTCTGAGGCCGTGAAGGCCGCCTGCGCGGAGTATCTGGACACCTTCAACACCGGTGCTCTGAACGGCAGCGCCACCGACAAGCTGGTCGAGGCGCTCTCCGGTGTGGACTGCGACAAGGCCCGCGACATCATCGCGAACAAGGACTTCCTCGCCAAGAAGAGCCAGTGGATCTTCGGCGGCGACGGCTGGGCCTATGATATCGGCTTCGGCGGCCTGGACCATGTCCTGGCTTCCGGACGCGACGTCAACATCCTGGTCTTCGATACCGAAGTGTACTCCAACACCGGCGGTCAGTCCTCCAAGGCCACTCCTACCGGCGCTGTCGCACAGTTCGCCGCGGGCGGCAAGGAAGTGAAGAAGAAGGATCTGGCCGGCATCGCCATGAGCTACGGCTACGTGTACGTCGCTCAGGTCGCGATGGGTGCCGACATGAACCAGACCGTCAAGGCTCTCGCCGAGGCGGAGGCCTATCCGGGACCTTCCATCGTCATCTGCTACGCGCCGTGCATCAACCACGGTATCCGCGCCGGCATGAGCAAGGCCCAGACGGAAGAGAAGAAGGCCGTGGCCGCCGGCTACTGGAACAACTTCCGTTACAATCCTGCTCTGCTTGCCGTCGGCAAGAACCCCTTCAGCCTGGACTCCAAGGCTCCGACCGAGAGCTATCAGGACTTCCTGCGCGGAGAGGTCCGCTACACTTCCCTGGAGCGCAAGAACCCCGAGCGCGCCGCGAAGCTGTTCGACGCCGCGGAGAAGGCCGCTGCCGACAAGTACGCGCATCTGGCCAAGCTGGTCAGCCTGTACAGCGTGGAAGAGTAAGCTCTGCAGCAAGTAAGTAAAGTTTCACCGGGCCGTCCCCTCGCGGGGGCGGCCCGCTTTCCTGAAAAGAGAAGAGAGCGTGAAGGCGCACAGCCGCAGCCTGAGCAGCGGACGGGGAGGCACCTTTCCGCGGCAGAAGTGCAGCTGTACAGCTGCCGTCTGAGCCTCGGAAGGGAGAAGCGCCTTTCGGAGCGCGAAAGCGCGATGGTGCGCTCGATAGGAGGAAACATGACCGACAGAGAAGCGAAACTGGCCATCCTGGACGTCGGACGGCGGATGTATGAGAGGGGCTATGTGGCCGCGAACGACGGCAACATCAGCTGCCGCGTGTCCGAAAACGAGATCTGGAGCACGCCCACGGGGGTCTCCAAGGGCTTCATGACCGAGGAGATGCTGATCAAGACGGATCTTTCCGGAACCGTCCTGGAGGGGACCATGCGCCCGTCCTCGGAGCTCAAAATGCACTTGCGCGTCTACCGCGAGGACCCGTCCCTTCAGGCCGTCGTGCACGCGCACCCGCCCATCGCCACCGCGTTTGCCGTGGCGGGCATCCCGCTGGACCGCCCCGTCCTCACAGAGGCCGCAATGGCGCTGGGCAACATCCCCGTCGCGCCTTACGCGACGCCCGGGACGCAGGAGGTGCCGGATTCGATCGCGCCCTTCGTGCGCACGCACAACGGGTGCCTGCTGGCCAACCACGGGGCGCTCTCCTGGGGGAAGGACATGTATCAGGCCTACTACCGCCTCGAATCGATCGAGTACTACGCGGGCATCCTCATGAACACGGTCTTCGTGATGGGCCGCTGGAAGGAGGTGCCGCGGGAGCGCGCCGGAGAACTCCTGGAGATCCGGAAGCGCCTCGGCGTGGACCGCGGCGGCGACTTTATCTTCCGCGGCGACAGCCCGGAGGCGTAAACCCGCAAAACTCCGCGATTCTTTGAAAAAACAGGTTGACACGGGGGCCCGCCCCGTGGTAGTATCTTCGTGTTGCAAATGAAGCAGAGTATCCACTCTCACCTCAGCGCCGCAGAGCGACTCGGGTTTGCAGAAGGTCATCGTCCCAAAGGGCACTTTCTGAAGTGGATAGTCTGTCTATCCACTTTTTTTGATGCCGCAGGGCACAAACGGGAGGAAACAGCCATTAGCGAGTTACAGATCAACGAGCAGATCAGAGACAGAGAGATCCGTCTGATCGGAGAAAACGGCGAACAGCTTGGGATCATGTCCGCACGCGAGGCTCTGGAAAAGGCCATCGAGGCGGAACTTGATCTTGTCAAGATCGCGCCCATGGCAAACCCGCCGGTCTGCAAGATCATCGACTACGGCAAATACCGCTACGAGCAGCTCCGCAAGGAGAAAGAGGCAAAGAAAAAGCAGAAGACCATGGAGGTCAAGGAGATCCGCTTCTCGCCCAACATCGGAGAGAACGATCTGAGCACGAAGGCCGCGGCGGCCCGCAAGTTCCTGGAGCGGGGCGACAAGGTCAAGGTCTCCATGCGCTTTCGTGGCCGTGAGATCAGCCACATGAACCAGTTCCGGTACGTGCTGGAGGATTTCGCCGCGCAGCTCTCGGACATCGCCGTGGTAGACAAGCCCGCAAAAGTGGAAGGCAGAAGTCTGGTCATTTTCCTGGCCCAGAAGAAGTGATAAGGAGGAAACGTATCATGCCGAAGGTAAAGACAAAGAGAGCCGCCGCCAAGCGCTTCAAGACGACCGGCACCGGCAAGCTTGTAAGGATGAAGGCCTACAAGAGCCACATTCTGACGAAGAAGTCCACCAAGAGAAAGAGAAATCTCAGAAAAGATATCGTGACCGATCACACCAACGCTAAGGTCATGAAGAAGATCTTACCGTACGTGTAAATTGGAAGGAGGAGATTTCAAATGGCAAGAATCAAGGGCGGAATGAGCGCCAGAAGAAAGCATAACAGAGTCTTAAAGCTTGCAAAGGGATACAGAGGACAGAGGAGCACCGCGTACCGCATCGCGAAGCAGTCCGTGATGCGCGCCCTCACCAGCGCCTACGCGGGACGCAAGGAGAGAAAGCGCCAGTTCCGCCGTCTGTGGATCGCCCGCATCAACGCGGCTGCCCGCATGAACGGCCTGTCCTATTCCAAGTTCATGTACGGTCTCAAGAAGGCCGGCGTGGAGATGAACCGCAAGATGCTCTCCGATCTGGCCGTGAGCGATGCCGCGGGCTTCGCGAAGCTGGCCGATGTCGCCAAGGAGCAGCTGGCGTAAAAATCGGTTTTATCCTTTCCGAAAACTGGTAAAAATGCCAGAGGCATTTTCCCTTGCTTTTTTCGAAAGGGTGTGCTATCATAGCACGTGCTGCGGGGCTCCCGGGAGGGAGCCTCACAGGAAACGGGGCGTGGCTCAGTTTGGTAGAGCGTCCGGTTAGGGACCGGGAGGTCGCAAGTTCGAATCTTGTCGCCCCGACGTAAGGCTTAGCGGAACCCATGGGGGACTGCTAAGCCTTTGTAACAAATGTGCCAGTAGCTCAGCCGGATAGAGCAACGGCCTTCTAAGCCGTGGGTCGGGGGTTCGAATCCCTCCTGGCACGTTTTTCAAAGGCTGTGATGAAGACAGTAGCCTTCTGCGGAGGCCCCCAGAGAGCCGGGTACGGTGCGAACCGGCGGCAGTACGCTTTTGGCGAAGATCCCTTCGGAGCTGCCTCTCCGAAAGAAGGGCGTTTTCCGGGCCGCATCGTGCGGGTCCCGCTGCCGCCCCGGAGCGAGTAGGAGAGGACGGTTTTTCCGCCGTTAACGGGAACCTGTATGTTGGTACAGAGAAATTGGTGGTACAGCGAAGACCCCCTTCGTCCGATTTCGGATGAGGGGGTATTTTGTTTTGGAGGAGGAGACATGATCTACGACAAGGTAAGCACCGACATGAAGTTCGTGGACCGCGAGAAGGAAGTGCTCAAATTCTGGAAGGAGCATCACATCTTCGAGAAGAGCATCGCGCAGCGCGAGGATGCGCCCACCTACATGTTCTACGACGGGCCGCCCACCGCGAACGGCAAGCCGCACATCGGCCACGTGCTGACGCGCGTCATCAAGGACATGATTCCGCGCTACCGCACCATGAAGGGCTACAAGGTCCCCCGCAAGGCCGGCTGGGACACCCACGGCCTGCCGGTGGAGCTGGAGGTGGAGAAGCTCCTGGGTCTGGACGGCAAGGACCAGATCGAGGCCTACGGCATGGAGCCCTTCATCAAGAAGTGCAAGGAGAGCGTCTGGAAGTACAAGGGCATGTGGGAGGACTTCTCCGACACCGTCGGCTTCTGGGCGGATATGGATCACCCCTACGTCACCTATGACGACGACTACATCGAGTCCGAGTGGTGGGCCCTTAAGAAGATCTGGGACCGCGGCCTGCTCTACAAGGGCTTCAAGATCGTGCCCTACTGCCCGCGCTGCGGTACGCCCCTGTCCGCGCAGGAAGTGGCCCAGGGCTACAAGACTGTGAAGGAGCGCTCGGCCATCGTGCGCTTTAAAGTCAAGGGTGAGGATGCCTGGCTCCTGGCCTGGACCACGACGCCGTGGACCCTGCCCTCCAACGTCGCGCTCTGCGTGAACCCGCATGACGAATACGTCAAGGTCCTCGCGGCGGACGGAAAGGTCTACTATATGGCCCTGGCCCTGCTGGACACCGTCCTCGGGAAACTGTCGAAGGACAACCAGCCCGCGTACGACATCCTGGAGCGCTACGAGGGCAGAAACCTCGAGTACAAGGAGTACGAGCCCCTGTTCGCCTGCGCCGGCGAGGCCGCACAGAAGCAGCACAAGAAGGGCTTCTACGTGACCTGCGACACCTACGTCACGATGTCGGACGGCACCGGAATCGTCCACATTGCCCCCGCCTTCGGTGAGGACGACGCCCGCGTGGGCCGCATCTACGACCTGCCCTTCGTGCAGTTCGTCAACGGCAAGGGCGAAATGACCGAGGAGACTCCTTTTGCGGGCCTCTTCGTCAAGAAGGCCGACCCGGAGGTCCTCAAAGATCTGGACGCCCGCGGACAGCTCTTTGACGCGCCCAAGTTCGAGCACGAGTATCCGCACTGCTGGCGCTGCGACACGCCCCTCATCTACTACGCCCGCGAGTCCTGGTTCATCCGCATGACGGAAGTGAAGGACGAGCTGATCGCGAACAACAACACGATCCACTGGATCCCCGAGAGCATCGGCAAGGGCCGCTTCGGCGACTGGCTCGAGAACGTGCAGGACTGGGGCATCAGCCGCAACCGCTACTGGGGCACCCCCCTTCCCGTCTGGGAGTGCGATGACTGCGGAGAGACGGTCTGCGTCGGCAGCAGGGAAGAGCTCTATAAGCTCTCCGGCGACGAGCGCGCGAAGACCGTGGAGCTCCACCGCCCCTATATTGATGAGATCACCTGCACCTGCCCGAAGTGCGGCGGGAAGATGAAGCGCGTGCCCGAGGTGATCGTCTGCTGGTTCGACTCCGGCGCGATGCCGTTTGCGCAGTATCACTATCCCTTCGAGAACCAGGACATCTTCGAGGAGCGCTTCCCGGCCCAGTTCATCTCCGAGGCCGTGGACCAGACCCGCGGATG
>JAFRUR010000034.1 GCA_017438775.1 Lachnospiraceae bacterium
CATATCTTGTGTTATAGTAGCCACAACGGAAGACCTCCTTATGTTGTGTGTTGTGTTTGTGGGAAAACTAACTATAACACAAGGATGGCTCTTCCGTTTTTTTATTTAAGTGCTGTGTAACACATGTATTGTAATCCTACATTTTGAATGAACGCAGTGCGTCTTTGGGATGGGGACACCTTCCTCTGACGCACAGGAAAACGCCGCCCGGATGGATGAATGGGCCCGGGACGGTTCCTTTCCGCCTCAAAGAAAAGACCGCCGCCCGGGGAGGATTCCGGACGGCGGTTCTTCTTTTGTTCAGCAGGCCGCAGTTTCGCTACTTCATAAGCAGATTCGGGAGCCAGGTGGAAAGCGGCTCGAAGAATGTGACCAGCAGGACGACGATCATCGCTGCGACGACAAACGGCACGATGCTCTTGCTCAGTTTTGCCAGAGGCACCTTGGTGATGTTCGAACTGACAAACAGACACATGCCGACCGGCGGTGTGATCAGGGCCACGGAGACCATCAGCGAGAAGATCATGCCAAAGTGGACGGGATCCACTCCCACGGACTCCGCGATGGGCGCGAAGACCGGGACGAAAATGATCATCGCGGCGAAGGCTTCCATGAACATACCGATCAGGAGCAGCATGACCAGGATGATCAGCAGGACGATGTAGCGGTTCTGGGAGATGCCCAGAATCAGGGCTGACATCTTCTGCGGGATGCGATCCATGGCCAGCGTCCATCCGAAGATATTGCCCATGGCCACGACCAGCATGATGGCGGCGTTCAGAACACTGGCATGAATCAGGGACTTGATCAGATCCTTAAAGGACAGGGTCCTGTAAATGAACATGCCGGAGATAATGGCGATCACGACCGCGATGGCACCGGACTCCGTGGGCGTGCAGAGGCCGGTCAGGATGCCGCCTGCGATGACCACGGGGATGAGCAGGGCCGGGATGGCCTTCACAAAAGTGATCAGCACATCCTTCAGGACGAACTTGTCCGTGTTCTTCTGGAAGTGCTCCTTCCTGCCCGTCATGTAGACGATCACACCGTAGGCAACAGCCAGAAGCAGACCGGGGATGATGCCGCCCAGGAACAGGGCATTCACGCTGGTGCCGGCCAGGACCGCGTACAGAACGAAGGTCACGCTGGGCGGGATGATCGGTCCGATAATGGCGGACGAAGCGATCAGGCTGGTGGAGAATTCCGGGCTGTAGTGGTCCTTGACCATCTCCGGCACCAGAATGGCGCAGAGGATGGCGCAGACCGCGTTGGCGGAGCCCAGGATGGCAGACAAAAGGACCGACACAATGATGACGGTGTAGGCCAGACCGCCGCGGACCTGTCCGATCAGGGCGCGGGCGAAATCGACCAGTTTATCTGTGATGCGGCCGCGGTTCATGATCTCTCCGGCCAGCACGAAGAACGGGATCGCCATCATGCTGAAGGAGTTCACACCGGTAAAGAGCCGCTGTACAGCCACATTGAAGTAGGAGACGTCCCCGAGGGCGACGATATGCGTGAGGCCCGCGCCGCACAGGACCAGGGCGATCGGCACGCCCATGATCAGGAGCAGAGCAAATACGATGACGACAAACAGCATTATTTGCTCACCTCCTCTGCTTTCGCTTCCAGCCGTTCAGGATGCCTGAGCTCCCCGATTCGGTCCAGGATCGCCTCGATCGAAAACAGGATCAAAAGGAACATGCCGAAACAGATGATGTAATAAATGATATTCATCGGCAGTTTCAAGCCGGGGCTCTTCTGGAACTTGATGGCAGGCGTATTCGCGTAGTTGATGCCGAAATACAGGACGAATCCCGAAATAAACAGAACGACAAAGTCGCACAGCATGATCAGAATCGTGCGGGCACGTCCTGTCAGCCTGTTCTGCAGACTGTCGAAGATGACCAGCGATTTTTCGCGGAAGGCATAGCCGCCCCCGATGAACGAAGATGCGACAAGCATGAAGCGAACGCTCTCTTCCGCCCAGGCGAAGGACTTGCCCAGTGCGTACCGGCGGACGACCTCGATCGTGGTGATCACGGTCATGCCGACCATCAGCAGCACCAGAAGGACCTTGCAGACCCAGCAGATGGCGTCGCAGACTTTTTTAAAGACTTTCACCCTGCTCCTCCCCTCTGTTGAAGGAAGCCCCCGTCCGGCGCCGGCAGGGCAGCCGGACGGAGGCAGAACCGATCAGCGGTTATGATTTACTGCAGGCCCTGTGCCATCTTCAGGAAGTTGGCGATAACAGCGTCCTTCGCGGAATAGACGTCGTACAGATCCTTGCACTTGTCCATGAAAGGCTTCGCATCGACATCCTTGATCTCGACCTTGTCCTTGATGTTGGCGACAGCGGTGTCGTCGATGGAAGGCATCTCATCCAGCAGGGCGAACATGGCCTCGGTGGCGCACTCCTGCAGGAGCTTCTGATCGGCCTCAGGCAGGGAAGCCAGACGCTTGGTGTTCATGACCAGGATGCCCGGGAACGGGAACAGGGCGACCTTGGAGACGTACTTCAGGACTTCGTAATGCTTCTCGGAGTAGATGGAAGTCAGGTTGATCTCCTCGCCGTCGATGACCTTGGACTGCAGGGCGGAGTAAACTTCGCCGTAGGCCATCGGGTTGGGGTTGCCGCCCAGAGCCTTCACGACGTCCATAACGAGGTCGGAAGCGGTGGTGCGAAGCTTGAGGCCGTTCAGATCTTCGGGCTTCTCCACGGGACGGATGGCATTGGCCATGTAGCGCATGCCGCCTTCAAACACGGCCAGGCCCTGCATATCCAGTTTGTTCAGGGAGTCCATCAGCGCCTGGAACTCGGCAGTCTTGTACGCCGCCTTTTCCTTGTCGTAGGTGTTCAGCATGAAAGGCAGCTGCAGGGAGTCGATCACGGGGGTGTAGGCCGAGAAGACGGGGCCGGAAACCAGGCCGATCTCCAGGGTGTTGCCCATGACCTGCTCCAGAAGGGAGGCATCATCGCCGAGGGCGCGGGCCGGATACAGTTCGATGGTGATGCGGCCGTTGCTCTTCTCTTCCACGAGCTTCTTGAACTTCTCAGAGCCGATGTGGAACGGGTGGGTGGTCTGGCACACATGGCCGAGACGCAGGGTGTAGCCTTCTCCGCTGGGAGCGGCCGTGGTGCCGGGAGCGGCAGTGGTGCCGGGAGCGGCAGTGGTGGACGGGGTGCTGCCGCCGCAGCCGGCGAGCAGACCGATCACGAGCACGAGGCTCAGCATCAGCGCAACGATCTTCTTCATGGTAGTCTCCTTTTTCTCTGTGTTTTGGAACAATACAATTTCGATAAGTATCTCAGCTTCAGTCTTCCACATACTCGGGACGCTTCGGGGTGAACACGTCCATGTTGACGCAGAGTTCATCGCCGGTGTTGACCAGCCAGTGTTCCACGTTGGGCGGGATGACGACGATGCCGCCCTTGGTCAGATGCACGACCTCGTCGCCGACATGGAAGTCGGCCTCTCCCTCCAGCACCATCGCGATCTGCTCAAAGATGTGATGGTGAGGGGCGGGCGCGTGACCGGGGACGAAGTAGTTGATCGCCAGGGTCGCGCCCTCTCCCGTGAATGCCTTGCGGCTCACGCCGGGACGCAGCTCCTTGATCTTCAGGTCGTTCCAGTTTCCGGATGCAAGTGCCATGGTTTCCTCCTTTGTTAATGCATGAGTGAACTCTCTTTTCAGAGCAGTTTCCTTAGTTAAGCCCCATGATCTCGGCAGGGTTCTTCTTGAGCATGATGTCGAGATCCTCGTCGGAGATGCCCCCCTCGCGCAGCAGGCCGATAAAGTGCTTGAGGCCCTCCACCGGCGTGGGGTTGTTGGTCTGACCGTAGTCGGAGCAAAGGGTGAGCTTCGCGCTGCCGAGCGTCTTGATGATCTCCACGACCTTGCCAATCTCGATGTTGCAGCAGCTAGCCTCGGGGTCGCACGTGCAGACACCGAACTCCAGATACACGCCTTCGGTCTCGGTCCAGCGCTTCATGACGTCCATCGGGGCGTCGATCATGTAGGTCGGATGGTTGACGATGATCTTCTGAATGCCCTCTTCCTTCGCGGCGCGGATGATGGCGTCGATCTCGGTCCAGAAGCCGTGGCCGGTTCCCAGGACGACCGTGGGGTCCAGGGCGATGGTCTTCAGAACTTCGCGGCAGGCCGGAACGACGTTTCCGTCTTCTCCGACCAGCTGGATATAGCCGTGAGGCTTGGTCGGGATCTTTTTCTTGGAGGCGGGGAACACCAGGCCGGAGCGCTCATGCGCATCGTGATGATTCTGGGTGGAGATGGTGGGCATCCAGATCATGTTGACACCCATGTTGATCGCGCACTCCACGGCGGCGACGTTGAAGCCGCCCGTCTCATGGTTCAGCACCAGGCAGGAGCCGATGAAAAAGTTCGGGTCATTGATCACGCAGCGCGCGACCTCGACGCTGGCCATCGACGGGAACTGATGGTCCTTGACCAGAATGCCGCGCATCCCGGCAGCGCGCGCCTGAAGCGCACCTTCATAAACGTTGAGTTTTCTCGGAATGACAGACGGTCCCAGATGCTCATGCAGATCGATGGCGCCTTCCAGGAAACTCTCAAGACTACGGCTCATGTGTCCTCCTCCTTCTGTGTGAGTGGTGATAATTCCGCGGCCGGCTTCCTGCCCGGAAGCGATGACCGGATAGAACGAATAAAATGTTGCTGAAACGCTGTCACTCCGCGATGCTGCGCGGCTCCTCCATGGCTCTCTCGATCTCGATCCCGTACTTCTCCATGAAGCGCCGGAACGCGCGCTCCTTGTGGCGTTTGACGATCTCGCAGACCTGATCCGCGTCGCCCCGGCGGATGCACTCCACCATTTCCTTGTGATCTTCGTTGGACTCCTGGTTGATCTTGCCGTCCAGAAGTACCGTGCGGGACATCGCGCTCTGGCTCCAGAGATCCATCGTGAGCTCGCGGATGGTCTTGAACGGGCAGCGGCTGTAGATCAGGGAGTGGAACTGCTTGTTGATCTTCTCGTACTTTGCGTGCTCTCCCGCCTCGAGGCACTCCTCCATCTGGCGGTTGTACTCGTCCAGTTTTGCAAGATCCTTACCCGTGATCGAAGACACGGCAAGCTTTGCCGTCAGGGGCTCGATCTGCTCGCGCAGCAGCATGAGTTCCCAGACGTGCCGGTAATCCATGTGGGCCACCCTGGCTCCCACATGAGGAATGATCTCCAGCAGGCCGTCCTGGGCAAGACGCTGCAGAGCCTCGCGAATCGGGATGGGGCTCACGCCGTACTTCTGGGCGATGCCGGACACGACCAGCCGCTCTCCGCTGTCGTACCGTCCCTCGATGATGTCTTTCTTCAGTTCTTCGTAAACGTAATCTGCCTTGGTCGCAAACGTAATGCAATCACCCCTATTCTATGGAACAGGCTGGACACCCCCTGCCGGAATACCTGACGGATGAGGTCTCCGGTCCCGGACGAACGTCCCGGGCGGGTTGGATTTGATATTTTATATAATATTTTCTGTTCTCGATTTTATATTATATAAAATATTTCGTCAAGTTTACTTAACTTGATTTCTCTTGTGGTATTCCACAATCTTCTTTGGTACTATCACACAAAACACGCGCTCCGGAACGGGAATCCCGGAGCGCGTGTTTCATTTTCTTATCGTCAACCTTCCCCATTGAACACACAGCCGGCACCGGCGGGGTATCCGCAGGATGAAAGCCCGCTTACGAGTTCGGGTCGCTCTCGTGCTTCTTCTTCAGGTTCCCGATCTTCTGCGCGCGGGCGGACAGTAGTTCTTCAATCTCGTCCGGGGAGATGCCCTGCTGCGCCATCAGCACCACCAGGTGATAGAGCAGATCGCAGATCTCTCCCACGGTCTCGGTGTTTTCTCCGTTTTTGGCCGCGATGATGACCTCCGCGGACTCCTCTCCCACCTTCTTGCAGATCTTGTCCAGTCCCTGCGAAAACAGATAACAGGTGTAGGACCCCTCCTGCGGATGGGCCTTGCGGTCCTCCACGACCTCATACAGTTTGCGAAGCGATTCCGTCATGGCTCTGTCCCCTTCTCTCTTCTTCTCTTCCTGCACGGCTTTCAGTTTCCGCTCTTCCCGTCCGCTTTTCCGGAGTTCTCGATCTCGATCCCGTACTTCTCCATAAAGCGGCGGAACGCGCGCTCCTTATGGCGCTTTACGATTGCAAAGATCTTCTCACCGTCGCGGTTTCGGATGCATTCCGCCATCTCCCTGTGATCTTCGCTGGAAGCGCGGTTGATTTTTCCGTCCAGCAGAACCGTGCGGGACAGCGCACTCTGGCTCCAGAGATCCATCGTGAGTTCGCGGATCATCCTGTACGGACAGCGGCTGTAGATCAGGGAGTGGAACTGCTTGTTGATCTTCTCGTATCTGGCGTTTTCTCCGGCCTCGAGGCACTCCTCCATCTGACGGTTGTACTCTTCCAGTCTGGCAATATCCTTCTCCGTGATGGCGGGCACAGCCAGCTTGGCCGTCAAAGGCTCGATCTGCTCGCGCAGCAGCATAAGTTCCCAGACGTGGCGGTAGTCCATATGGGCCACCCTGGCCCCCACGTGCGGCTCGATCTCCAGAAGGCCGTCCTGGGCGAGGCGCTGGAAGGCCTCGCGGATCGGGATGGGACTCACGCCGTACTTTTTCGAGATAACGGCGACGACCAGGCGCTCTCCGCCCTCATACCGGCCTTCGATGATATCTTTTTTCAGTTCCTCATACACATAGTCTGCTTTTGTTGCGAACGTCATGAAAAACTCCTATCGTGGGACCGGATTTGCAAAGCTTCAGGCCAGGTCATGAATTCTTTGAAACGAGCGGTATCTCCCGGAAGAAACAGCTGTGCGCCCCGGTATGGCACGCCGGGCCGGTCTGCTCCACGACAAGGAGCAGGGTGTCCTCGTCGCAGTCTGCATAGACGGAGATGACCTTCTGCACGTGGCCGGAGGTCTCCCCCTTGTTCCAGAGCATCTGCCGCGAGCGGCTGTAAAACCAGGTGTACCCGGTCTCCAGCGTGCGGCGCAGGCTCTCCTCATTCATATAGGCCAGCATCAGCACCTGCCCGGTGCCGGCCTCCTGCACGATGGCGGGCGTCAGGCTGCTCTTTGTGAAATAGCGCCCCAGGTCCGATGGATCCTGAACGATGATCTTGTCCATGACCGTTTCGTCCTTCCTTTCTTACCGGCGCACCGGGATGCCGCAGGCGTACAGGTGATCCTTCACCTCGCCCACCGTCAGTTCGCGGAAGTGGAACAGACTGGCGGCCAGGGCCGCGTCCGCGCCTGTCTTCTCGAATACTTCGGAAAAATGCTCCAGTTTTCCCCCGCCGCCGCTCGCGATGACCGGAATGTTCACCCGGCTGCACACGGCCGCGGTCAGTTCGCATTCGAAGCCGTTCTTCACACCGTCGGTGTCCATGCTGGTCAGCAGGATCTCCCCCGCGCCCAGCCGCTCACACGTCTCGGCCCAGGCCAGAGCGTCCATGCCGGTGTCGATCCGGCCTCCGCTGATGACCACGTGGAAGGTCCCGTCCGGGCTGCGCCGCGCATCGATCGCGGAGACGATGCACTGGCTGCCGAAAACCTGTGCGGCCTCGCGGATGAGCTCCGGCCGGCGCACTGCCGCGGAATTGAGGCTGACCTTGTCGGCCCCGGCGCGCAGAAGGTCGCGCGCGTCCTCGACGCTCCCGATGCCGCCGCCCACCGTCAGCGGGACAAAGACACAGCGCGCCGTCTCGCGCACCACGTCCACCATCGTCCGGCGCCCCTCATGGGTCGCGTTGATATCCAGAAAGCAGATCTCGTCCGCTCCCTCTTCGCTGTACTGTGCGGCGCATTCGACCGGATCTCCGACGTCGCGGACCCCCACGAAGTGCACGCCCTTGACGACCTTGCCGTCCCGCACGTCCAGGCAGGGGATGATACGTTTTGTCAGCATATTAGTCCTCCTGCTCTCCGGCCTCGCGGATGGCCTCCTCAAGATCCAGCGCGCCGCTGTAGATGGCGCGGCCGCAGATGCAGCCGTAGAGCCCCAGGGCCGCGCAGGCGCGGATATCCTCGATTCCGGCCACGCCGCCGCTCGCGATGACGTTCAGACCTGTCTCCTCCGCGAGCCGTCCCAGCTGCTCCGTGTTCACGCCGCTCTGCATTCCGTCGCGGGCGATGTCGGTAAAGATCACGGTGCGGACGCCGGCCTCCTCCATGCGCTTTGCGAGATCGATGTAATCCGCGCCGCTCTCGGTGAGCCACCCCTCGGTGGCGACGCGCCCGCCGCGGGCATCGATTCCGACGGCGATGCGCTCTCCGTACGCGGCGGCCAGCGACTTTACCAGCGCGGGATCCCGCACTGCGGCAGAGCCCAGGATCACGCGGGAGACGCCTCCCTCCAGATACGCGGCCGCGTCAGCTTCCGTGCGGATGCCGCCGCCGACCTCGATCTTCAGGCCGCTCTCCGCGGCCAGGCGCAGGATCAGGTCCCGGTTGACGGGACGGCCTGCCTTCGCGCCGTCCAGGTCCACCGTGTGGAGCCAGGCAGCGCCCGCAGCGCGAAACGAAGCGGCGGCCGAGGAGGGATCCTCCGCCACTTTCTCGGCCGTCTCGTACACACCTTTTTTCAGGCGCACACAGACGCCGCCGATCAGATCGATCGCAGGTAAAATGATCACGCGCGCTCTCCTTTATTCTCACACAGGGCGGCAAACCGTGCCAGCATGGACAGTCCGATCTCCCCGGATTTCTCCGGATGGAACTGCGCCCCGAAGATTCTGTCTTTGTACACGAGGGCGGGGATTCTCTCCCCGTACTGCGTGCTCAGGGACACGTATTCGTCCGGGCAGTCCACCCGGAACGAATGCACAAAGTACACGAAGGCCCCGCTGCATTCCTCGCCGGCCAGGGCGCAAGGGTGCTCCACCGCAAGGTCATTCCACCCCATGTGAGGGATCTTGCAGCCCGGGGCCTGGATCTTCACCACGCGCCCGGGGATGAGCGCGAGTCCCGCGTTGCTTCCGAACTCCTCGCTCCCCTCGAAAAGAAGCTGCATGCCGAGGCAGATCCCCATCAGGGGTTTGCCGGCCAGGGCGAGCCGCTTCGTCTCCTCGGCCAGGCCGCGCTCGGAAAGGCGCGCCATGGCGTCGCCGTAGGCGCCCACGCCGGGGAGGAGCAGACCGCTGTACGACGCGAGCTTCTTCGGATCGTGCACCACCTCTGCGGGGATGGAAAGGTGCGTCAGCGCGTTCTCCACACTGAAGAGATTGCCGGCACCGTAGTCAATGATTCCGATCATGTCCGATTCCTCAGTCCAGCATCTGCTTGGAGGAGAGCACACCGCCCCCCACCACTTCCTTCGCGTCCGCGAGCGCGTGCGCAAAGGCCTTGAAGAGAGCCTCGATCTTGTGGTGGTCGTTGCTCCCGTAGACGACGGCCAGGTGCAGCGTCAGTCCCGCCGCGTTCGCCAGCGCGCGGAAGAATTCTCCCACCATGGCGGTGTCGAGTTCTCCCACGGTCTGCCATTCGTATTTCGCGTCATAGACCAGATAGGCGCGTCCCGAGATGTCCAGGCTGCAGAACGCCAGGGACTCGTCCATCGGAACAAAGGCCGTCCCGTAGCGGCGGATCCCGGCGCGGTCCCCCAGCGCCTCCTTCATGGCCTGTCCCAGGACGATTCCGAGATCCTCCGCGCTGTGGTGGCAGTCCACCTCGAGGTCCCCGGTCATGGCGAGGGTCAGATCCATGCGGCTGTGGACGCAGAGGGCGTCCAGCATGTGATCCAGGAAGCCGATCCCGCTGCTGCCGGAAAAGCGCCCGGCGCCGTCCAGCGTGAGGCTCAGGGCGATGTCGGTCTCCTTCGTTTTGCGGCTCACGGCCGCGCTGCGGATGGTCTTTTCCATGGTGATGTCCTCCTAGAATTCGCGCAGGGCGGCGACGACCGCCGCGTTCTCCGTCTCCGAGCCCGCGGTGATGCGGATTCCGCAGGAGAGCGTCCGCACGGAGATTCCTCTCTCCTTCAGATACTCTGCGGCTTTCCGGTCACGGCCGGTCCGAAGAAGCACGAAATTGGTCTGCGGGGCGTCGGTCTCCCACCCCTTCTCCCGCGCGATCTGCGACACCATCGCATACAGGGCCTCGCGCGAGGCGATGATCGTTTCGATGCAGCGGTCCAGGTACTCCGGGTGAGAAAACAGCACCTCTCCCGCGGCCTGGGTGAAGACGTTCAGATTGTACGGGGCCTTGACCGCGCGCAAAGCATTGGTGATGGTGCGCGGGGCGGCCGCAAATCCCAGACGGATTCCCGCCATGCCGAAGGCCTTGGAGCAGGTCCGCAGGACGATGAGGTGATCGCTCTTCTCCACGAGGGAAAGAAGCGAACCCGCCTCCCGCGCGAACTCCATGTAGGCCTCGTCCGAGATCAGCAGGACGTCCGGCAGGGCGTCATGGATGCGCCGCATCTCCTCTCTTCCGATCAGGAGCGACGTGGGGTTGCAGGGATTGGACAGGATGAACAGCTTCGCGCCGCTCTTTTTCACGCGGGCGATCACCGTATCCACGAAGGAGTCTTCTTCGCCCGGAAGGCGCTGCTTCGCGTACAGATCCGCGCCCACGTCGATGCCCTTGACGCCGCTCTGGTTCGCGTAAACCTCATACATGGAAAAGTCCGGCATCAGGAAGGCGCAGGTATCGCCCGGCGACAGTAGGTGCGTGAAGATGAGGCCGATCAGCTCGTCCGAGCCGCAGCCGCCCGTCAGGAGATCCGGGCTCACCCCGTAGCGCGCACCGGCCAGGGCAAGGAGCCGCCCCGCCAGCATGTCCGGGTATCGGTTCAGTTTCAGGGCAGCGATCCTCTCCAGGATCTCCTCCCAGATCTCTCCGGAGGGAGCGAGAAAGCTCTCGTTCGCGTCGAGGCGCACGGGGACTCCCTCCCCGCCCGGGGCGTAGGGAACGATGTTTCTCAGTTTTTCGGGCAATACGTAGGCCATGCCGTCATCCTCTTATTTCAGAATACCGCCAATCCGCATATTTGCAAAGACCGGCGCGGTACAATTCTTTCTGTTTGCGAAAGCAGAAGGTCTGCCCCGGCCTTCCCGGAAGCTGCCGCGGCAGTGACTTTTTCCGGGGCGCACTCCGCGTTCCTGCGTTATGTCTCCGGGAACCGCACGCGGATGGACCCGGCATGCGCCGTCAGTCCCTCCCGCTCGGCCAGGGTCACGATGTCCCCGGAGACGGAGCGCAGGGCGTCCTCGGTGTAGTAGATAAAGGCGGAGCGCTTCACGAAGCTGTCCACGCCCAGGGGCGAGAAGAACCGCGCGGTGCCGCCCGTCGGGAGCACATGGTTCGGACCCGCCAGATAGTCACCCAGGGGCTCCGGTGCGAACTTTCCGAGAAAGACCGAGCCCGCGTTGTCCAGTTTTCCGACGTATTCCATCGGGTTCTCGGTCATGACTTCCAGATGTTCGGGCGCCAGTTCGTTCGCCAGGGCGATCATCTCTTCCCGGTTCCGGCACACGATGAAGGTGCCGTACTCCGACAGGGAGGCCTCGATGATTTCGCGCCGGGACAGGCTCTGAATCTGCTTTTCGATCTCCTTCACGGTCTTCTCAGCGACGCCCGCGTCCGTGGTCAGGAGGATGGCCGAGGCCAGCCGGTCATGCTCGGCCTGGCTCATCAGGTCCGCAGCCAGATAGGCCGGATCCGCGGTCTGATCCGCGATCACCAGGATCTCGCTCGGACCCGCGATCATGTCGATGTCCACGGTGCCGTAGAGGAGCTTCTTGGCCGTCGCCACGAAAATGTTGCCCGGCCCCACGATCTTGTCCACGGCGGGCACGGTCTGCGTGCCGTAGGCCAGGGCCGCGACGGCCTGGGCCCCGCCCATCAGGAAGACGCGGTCCACGCCGGCCGCTGCCGCCGCCGCGAGGACGTTCGGGTTGGGCCTTCCGTCCTTTCCGGGAGGCGTGGCCATGATCAGCTCCTGCACGCCCGCGATTTTCGCGGGCACGGCATTCATCAGCACGGAGGACGGATAGGCCGCAGTGCCTCCGGGCACGTACAGGCCGACGCGGCGCAGCGGGCGCACGCGCTGTCCCAGGATGACCCCGCTCTCCTGCGTGTCCACAAAGCTCTGGCTCTTCTGGCGCTCGTGGAAGGCCGCGATGTTCCTGCGCGCCGCAAGAAGCGCGTTTCGGAAGGCGTCGTCGGCCTGCGCGAGAGCCTCCTCCATCTTTGCCTTCGGGATCTCGAAGGCGTCCGGACAGGCGCCGTCAAAGCGCAGGGTGTAGTCCCGCACGGCCTCGTCGCCGCGCAGGCGCACCTGTTCCAGGATCTCCGTGACCGTCTGCGTGACGCGGCGGTCGGTCTCTCCGGCGCGCTCCCGCAGCTGCGCGAGGCGCTCCCTCTCGGCCGTTCCGTCCGCATAAAGGATCTTCAGTTCCATGGTTTTTTCCTCACTCGGCGATCTTCCCTCACCGCATTCCGGCGCGGGGAGATCTCCTCCCCTTCGTCTGCGCCTCCCGCGGCAGTCTCCGTTACTTTCCGGCGCGCGAAGCGATTTCCCGCTCCACGGCGGAAACAAAGGCGCCGATCTCCTCTTTTCTCATCTTCATGCCGGCCACGTTGACGATCAGGCGGGCGCTCACCGGGCAGATCTCCTCCACCACGCTCAGGCCGTTCTCCTTCAGGGTCGTGCCGGTCTCCACGATATCGACGATGGCATCGGCCAGGCCCAGGACCGGGGCGAGTTCCACGCTGCCCTCGATCTTGACCACGTCCACGTCCACCTGCTTCTTCTCGAAGTAGCTGCGGGCGACGTTCACGTACTTGCTGGCGATGCGGCGGGTGTGATAGCCCTCATACAGGTCGGTCCCGGCCAGCGCGGCGACCGCGAAGCGGCAGCGCCCGAAGCCCAGGTCCGCCACCTCGAAGAAGGTGCCTCCCATCTCCATGATGACGTCTTTTCCGACGACGCCCATGTCGCAGACGCCGTTTTCCACATAGGTGACCACGTCCGCGGCCTTCGCGAGGACCACCTCCAGACTCCCGTCCCCCACGGGGAGGATGAGCCTGCGGCCCTTCTCGCGCACAGCGGTGCAGTCGTACCCCAATTTTTCCAGAAGTTTTACCGTCTCGTTCTCCAGACGGCCCTTTGTCAGGGCGATTCGCAGCGGTCTCATGCTTCCTCCTCCGCCGTCACCACGGCAAAGCGGCCCGCGCCGACGGCCTTCGCGTAGCAGAGGGCCAGTTCGGGGTCCGCCTCGTCGGAGAGGACCACCACGAGCCCCTCCCCGCGCAGGCGCTGCGCCTCCTCCAGAGCGGCCGCGATGTCCTCTTCCTCCGGCGCGCACAGGACCACGTCCGGGGCAGGGAGGCTCCCTTCGGGCACCTCGCCCGTCGCCGCGGCGATGTCCAGAGCAAAGCCCACGGCCGGCAGGTCCGCCCCGAAGTCCGCGAGCAGCCCGTCATAGCGGCCGCCCGAGAGCACTTCGCTCCCGACGCCGTCCAGATATCCCTTGAAAATGAGGCCGGTGTAGTACTCGGCCTGGTTCACGAGGCCCAGGTCCAGGATGACCCGGCCGCCCAGGCCCATCTTCTCCAGATGGCGGAAAACGGTCTCCAGATAGGCGAGGCTCTCCAGCGCGCCGGGGCAGCTTAAGATCCCGCGCGCCTCCTCGAACACTTCCGCCCCGCCGAAGAGACGCGGCAGTCGGATGAGGCCGGCCGCGGCAGCCTGGCCGCGGTAAGGCGCAAGCAGATCCGAGAGGGCCGCGTAGCTCTTCTGCTCGATGCACAGCCGCACCTCTTCCCGGGTCGCCTCGGGTGCGTCCAGTTCCTCCATCAGAGCGCGGAAAATGCCGATGTGGCAGAGTTCCAGGCGCCAGGTGTCGCCGCAGGTCTCCAGCGAGCGCGCAGCCATCTCGAGGACCTCGAGGTCCGCCCGCAGGGACGACGCGCCGATCAGTTCGATGCCGCTCTGCTCGATCTGCGCGCTCCGCCCCTTGAGTTCCGGGCTCACCCGGTAATTGTTTTTGTGATAAGAAACCCGCAGGGGCATGACCTCTCCCGCCAGGCGGGTGGCCGCGAGCCGGGCGATGGGCACCGTGCCGTCCGGGCACAGCACCATCAGACGCCCCTTCGCGTCCGTGAGCTTGTACATGCTTTCCTGCGGGAGATAGTCCGCGGCCTTGCCGTAGACGTCGTAGAATTCCAGCGTGGGGGTGACGACCTCGCGGTAGCCGCGCGCGGCAAAGAGCTGCGCCAGCGCGTCGGTCACGCCGCGGCGCCGCCGCGTCTCCTCGAACAGGATGTCCCGGGTCCCCTCCGGGGTGATCTTGTCATAGATTCTCACCATAAGCAACCTCACAGGGCCGGCCACGCGCCCGCATGGCCGGTCTCTTGCATGCGTTCCGGGAGGCAGCCGCTCCCGGTCAGATGTCGTATTTCTTCATCAGGTCCTTGATCTTGTCCAGGCCCTCGTCCACTCTTTCCTGGAGTTTGCGGCGGCGGGCCTCCCCGTCGATCTGCTTCTCCAGTTCCTCCGCGCGGGCCATGTATTTCTCACGGTACACGGACCAGGGCTCGCGGTCCTCCTGTGCATACCAGGTGAGCATGGCGCAGGCGTCCTCGTAGCCGGCGTGCATACGCCGCAGAGCGCCCTCGCGGGTAAAGTCCAGGGTCCCGCTCACGAAATCCCCCAGGTCCACACTGGGCAGGATGGGCAGGATCTCCGTGCCGGGGAAGGTCATCAGATTCAGCTTCAGGTCGCGCTCCAGGCCGACAACGATCAGATGCCGGTAGCCCAGGTCGTGCAGCGGCCGGATGGGGATGTTGTCCCCCAGGCCGCCGTCGCGGTAGGATTCCTCCCCCACCTGAACGGAGCTGTAGATGACAGGGAGCGCGCTGGAGGCCAGCAGAATGTCCCGGATCTCGTCCGCGCTCCTGCCGTTTAAAGAGAAGTATTCCGCGACGTGCCCGCTCCCCTCTTTTCGGCTCGCGCTCACGATGATGCGGCGCGGCGACGAGGACAGCGTGCCGTAGTCCAGATGCTCCTCCATCAGTTTGAGCAGGCCGTCCCGGGAGAACACGCCGTCCCGCGGCTTGCCCTCCTCGTAGCCGAACTCCACGTCCAGAAACATCAGCGGGGAAATGGAGCTCCAGATGGCCTCCGTCTTCTCAACGTCGCCCATCACAAAGAGCGCTGCGTTGAGTGCGCCGATGCTGGTCCCGCTCACCGCCGTGATTTTTTCGTCCCAGCCCCGCTCCGCGAGGGCTTTCATGACGCCTGCCTGATAGGCACCTTTCCCGCCGCCTCCGGCGAGGACAAGGCCCCAGGAATCCTGATTCAATTCTCTCTCCTTCTGCCCCGCCCTGCACGTCTCCGTGAAGCGGCGTTCTGCGGCCCGGGGTCCTTTCGGCCGCGCATGCCCGGTGACTCAGGCGATCCCGTCGTTCAGATACTGGTTGACCGCGCCCACCAGCGCCAGGATGGACGAACGGATGATATCCTCGTCGATGCCGGCGCCCCAGTAGGTCTTGCCTCCGGCCACGATGCTCACATACGAGGCCGCCTTGGAGGTGGATCCCTCCGACAGGGCGTGCTGCTCGTAGGTGTGGAGCTGGTAGTCGATGTGGAAGGCCTGCCGGATGGCGTTCGATACCGCGTCCAGACGACCGTTGCCGCTGGCGGTGATCACATGGGTGCGCCCGTCGTTCTGCAGCGTGACCAGCGCCGTGATCCCGTTCTCCTGCACGAAATGGCAGCTCGGGATGCGCAGGCGGCTGTTGTGATCCATGTAGCGCGCCTCGAAGATGCCGTAGATATCCTCGGGCGAAAGCTCGCGCGCCTCGCGGTCGGACACGCCCTTGACCGCGTAGCCCACGTCCTCGCGCATGGCCTTGGGCAGTTCGAGCGAATAGTTCTGCTTGAGGACGTAGCTCACGCCGCCCTTGCCGGACTGCGAGTTGATGCGGATGACGTCCGCGTCGTAGGTCTTGCCCACGTCGTGGGGATCGATCGGAAGGTACGGCACGTTCCAGACCGGAGTCGCGTGGTCCTCGCGCCAGCGGATGCCCTTGGAGATCGCGTCCTGATGGGAGCCGGAGAAGGCCGTAAAGACCAGTTCGCCCGCGTAGGGCTGACGGGGCGAGACGTACATTCCGGTCAGACGCTCGTAGGTCTGGGCGATCATCGGCATATCCGAGAAGTCCAGCTGCGGGTCCACGCCGTGCGAGAACAGGTTCATGCCCAGGGTCACGATGTCCACGTTGCCGGTGCGCTCGCCGTTGCCGAAGAGCGTGCCCTCCACGCGGTCAGCGCCGGCCAGGACGGCAAGTTCCGCCGTGGCGACGCCGCAGCCGCGGTCGTTGTGCGGATGGACCGAGAGGACGATGCCGTCGCGGCGCTTCAGGTTTTTGCAGAGATACTCGATCTGGGAGGCAAACACGTGGGGCATGCTGGTCTCCACCGTCGTCGGGATATTCAGAATGATCTTCTTTTCCGGCGTGGGTTCCCAGACGTCCACCACAGCGTTGCAGACCTCCAGGGCGTAGTCCACCTCGGTGCCCGAGAAGCTCTCCGGGGAGTACTCGAAGGAGAAGTTGCCCTCGGTCTCCTGCGCCAGCTCCTTCAGGAGCTTCGCGCCCTCCACGGCCAGGTTCTTGATCTCCTCCTTGTTCATCTGGAAGACCTGCTCGCGCTGGGCCACGGAGACGGAATTGTACACGTGCACGATGGCCTTCGGCGCGCCCTTGACGGCCTCGAAGGTCTTGCGGATGATGTGCGGACGTGCCTGGGTCAGCACCTGCACCGTCACGTCGTCGGGGATGCGGTTCTCCTCGATCAGCGTGCGCAGGAAGGTATACTCCGTGTCGGAGGCAGCGGGGAAGCCCACCTCGATCTCCTTGAAGCCGATCTTCACCAGAAGGTCGAAGAACTCCAGCTTTTCCGACAGCGTCATCGGCTCGATCAGGGCCTGGTTGCCGTCGCGCAGGTCCACGCTGCACCAGATCGGTGCGTGGTCCAGATAATCCTTTTTGACCCAGTCGTTGCAGGTCTTGGGCGGAAGGAAATACTGTCTTCTGTACTTCTGAAACTGCTTCATATCACTCTCTCCCTGCGCCGCACCCGGCGCTGTATCGCCGCCGCGGCGGGACGCGGGGCCCCGCGCGGCGAACTGTTGGATGTGCTTTGTTGTTTCGGTGTTATTTCGCGATCAGGTTCAGAATCCTGCCGGGCACGTAGATGACTTTGACGATGTTCTTTCCCTCGAGGGCACGGGCGACGCCGGGCACCTCTTTGGCCTTTTCCACAGCGCTCTCCTGCGCCTCGTCACGGGCCACCAGGATGGTGCCGCGGACCTTGCCGAGCACCTGCACGCCGATCTCGATCTCATCGTCGACGCAGGCCGCCTCGTCGTAGACGGGCCAGGGCTCGCAGGCAAGGCTCTCCGTGTGGCCAAGCAGGCTCCAGAGCTCCTCTCCGGCGTGCGGGCAGACGCAGGAGAACATCTTGATGAATCCCTCCGCGTACTTCTTCGGGCACTTTTCGCGGGCCGCCTCGTTCATGAAGATCATCATCTGCGCGATGGCGGTGTTGAAGCCCAGCGTCTCGAAGTCGTGCGTGATCTTCTTCACGCTCTTGTGGTAAACGCTGCGGAGCTTCGGGTTCTCCTCCTCCGTGATGTTCTCCGGGTCCGAGAAGTAGGCGAAGACGCGGCCGATAAACTTGCGCGCGCCCACCACGCCCTGGTCCGACCAGGGCTTGGACGCCTCGAGGGCCCCCATGAACATCTCGTACAGGCGCAGCGTGTCCGCGCCGTACTCGCGCACGATGTCGGTCGGGTTGACCACGAACTCGGGGAAGCGCTTGCCCATCTTGATGCCGTTCGAGCCGAGGATCATGCCCTGGTGCACCAGCTTCTTGAACGGCTCCGCCACCGGGGACAGGCCCTTGTGGAAGAGGAAGCGGTTCCAGATGCGGGCATACATGAGGTGACCCACCGCGTGCTCGGGGCCGCCGACGTACAGATCCACGGGCATCCAGTGTTTTAAGAGCTCCGGATCCGCGAAGGCCTTGTCGTTGTGCGGGTC
>JAFRUR010000035.1 GCA_017438775.1 Lachnospiraceae bacterium
AGCTTTGGTATGTGGTAGCTTCATTCTACACGAGGTTTGTATGAACTTCTTTTTTATTCCGTTAACTGTTGCTCTTGATAGTATAATTCACCAGCAAAAGAAAAACGCGTTTGGAAGTTTCCAAACGCGTTTGTTTATGGTATATTATCTAGTTAGTGGGCTTTCGTGTTCTTTTTGTAGAGAATCCACAGGCCCTTGAGCAGAAGATCGTCGTCTCCGATGATGTCGTGCCGGCAGTGCGGGATCACGAAGGGCACCAGGCCGCCGGTGGCCACCACCGTGCAGGTCTCGCCCAGTTCCTCCTGAATGCGGTCGATCATGCCGTCCAGAAGCGAGGCGTTGCCCAGAATGGCGCCGCTCTGCATGCAGTCCACGGTGTTCGTGCCGATCACGTGCGGCGGGGCCTCGAGAGAGATGTTGGGCAGCTGGCTGGTCTGGCTGGTCAGGGAGTCCAGCGCCACGCGCAGGCCCGGGATGATGGCGCCGCCCAGGTACTTCCCGGTGGAGTCGATGGCGGACATCGTGGTGGCGGTGCCCATGTCGATCACGATCAGAGGCGCCTTGTAGCAGGCGATGGCCGCGACGGCGTCCACCACCTGGTCGCTTCCCAGCTGGGCCGGGTTGTCGATGGCGATGTTCAGACCGGTCTTGAGGCCGGGGCCCACCGTGAGAATCTTCTTGCCGAGGATGCGCTCCGCGCTGTTGCGGACGGCCGCGGTCAGGGGAGGCACCACGGAGGAGAGGATGCCGCCCTCCAGAGAGGAGGCGTCCACCTCGTTCAGTTCCAGGATGCTGCGGAACTGCAGGGCGTATTCGAGATCCGTCTTCTTGCGGTCCGTGGCGATGCGCTCGACAAAGAGGGGCTTTTCCCCGTCGATGCAGCCGATCACGATATTGCTGTTGCCGATGTCAATGGCCAGAATCATTGCTTTTCCCTCCGTCCGGCACCGTGAGTTTCGGCCGGATCTGATACCTTCACTATACAGGAACGATGTCCGTTTTGCAAGGAGGACCCCATGAAAACCCAAAAGACCGTGCTTCTGTGTGTGACCGGTTCCATCGCGGCCTACAAGATCGCCTCCCTGGCGCGCCTGCTCAAGAAGGCGGGCGTGGACGTGCACGTCCTCATGACGAAAAACGCCACGAATTTCATCCATCCGATCACCTTCGAATCGCTCACCGGACACAAGTGCCTGATCGACACCTTTGACCGGAATTTCGAGTTTTCGGTGGAGCACGTGGCCCTCGCCAAGCTGGCGGACCTCGTGCTGGTCGCGCCGGCCTCCGCGAACGTGATCGGCAAGATCGCGAACGGCATCGCGGACGACATGCTCACCACCACCGTGATGGCCTGCCCCTGCAAAAAGATGGTGTCCCCGGCCATGAACACCAACATGATCCACAACCCCATCGTGCAGGACAACATCAAAAAACTGGAGTCCTACGGCTATGTCATCATCCCCGCGGAAGAGGGGATGCTCGCCAACGGAGATTCGGGCGACGGCCGCATGCCGGAGCCGGAGACGCTCTTTGACTGGTGCATGCAGGAACTGGAGTACGAGAAAGACCTGGCCGGAAAGAAGGTCCTGGTCACGGCCGGTCCGACCCGCGAGGCCCTGGATCCCGTGCGGTTCCTGACCAACCACTCCAGCGGGAAGATGGGATACGCCATCGCGAAGGTGGCCGCGCGCCGCGGCGCCGACGTCACCCTGGTCAGCGGACAGGTGGCCATCCCGGCGCCTCGCTTCGTGACCCTGGTGCCCGTGACCAGCGCGCAGGACATGTTCGAGGCGGTCGCTGCCCGCGCGGCGGAGCAGGACTTCATCATCAAGGCCGCGGCCGTGGCGGACTACCGCCCGAAGGCCGTCGCGGACCAGAAGATCAAGAAAAAGGACGGAGACCTCTCCATCGAACTTGAGCGCACCACGGACATCCTGGCATGGCTGGGCGAGCACAAGAGAGAAGGGCAGAAGATCTGCGGCTTCGCCATGGAGACGGAGAACCTGATCGAGAACGCCCGCGGCAAGCTCGCGAAGAAGAACGCGGATATGATCGCGGCCAACAGCGTGAGAGTGGCCGGCGCCGGCTTCGGCGTCGACACCAACGTGGTCACCCTCATCACGAAGGAAACGGAGACGGAGCTGCCCCTTCTGTCCAAGGAGGAAGTCGCGGACGTTCTCCTCACGCAGCTCGCGGCGCTGTAACGGGAGCAGTTCCGGTTCGCATGACCGGTGTGCCGGGCCGCACGCATGCGGCCCGTGTTTTACGAAACAGGACATAAAGGCTGCCGGCGGGTCTACGGCAGCAGACGATAACAGGCAACAGGAGACGGCAGCAGGCAATGTCCGGAAGACGAAACAGAGACAAACACTGGTATGACTGGCTGAGCAAGATCACGCAGGCCCTGTTCAACCGCGTCTTCATCATCCTGCTTTTGCTGTGCCTGGAGATCGGCTGGGCCTTCCTGACCTTAAACCGCCTGTCCGCCTACTATACCTACGTCCGCGTGGCGGTCGCCATCGTTTCGTTCCTGGTGGTCTGGGGCGTCTCCTCCGGAGAGCAGAACCCGGCCTACAAGCTGTCCCTGTCCATCCTCATCCTGGCGGTGCCGATGCTGGGCATCCCCTTCTACGTCCTCACCGGCGACTACAACCTCAAAAAGCGGGGCCTCAAGCGCCGTTCGGCCCTCCAGCACGCGCGCGTGCGCCAGTTTTTCCCCGGCTCCGCGGACGTGGAGGAGCGCCTCCGCCTGACGGACGAGCGCGTCTTCCGGCAGACCAACTACCTCAAATTCCGGGGCTTTCCGGCCTACGACCACACGGAGGTCATGTATCTCCCGGACGGGGCGGCCTACTTTGACCGTCTGATCGAGGAACTGAAGAAGGCGGAGCATTTCATCTTCATCGAGTACTTCATCATCGCGCGCGGACAGATCTGGGACCGCGTGCTGGACGTGCTGAAGGAGAGGGCCGCGGCCGGCGTGGAGATCCGCCTCCTGTACGACGACTTCGGCTGCGTCTTCCTGCTCCCGTACCACTACGAGAAAAAGCTGGCCCGCTTCGGCATCATCGCGCGGGTCTTCAACCCCCTGAACCTCATCTTCTCGGTCGTGATGAACCACCGCGACCACCGCAAGGTCGTGGTCATCGACGGGAATGTGGGATTTACCGGCGGCATCAACATCGGAGATAATTACGCGAACATCACCCACCCCTACGGGGAATGGAAGGACAACGGCGTGATGCTGCGCGGCGAGGGCGTCTGGAACCTGACCGGCATGTTCCTGGAGATGTGGAACGTGATGGGCAAGAGCGATCTGGACTACGAGCCCTACCGGCCCGACGTCTGGCACAAGAGGGCCTACGGCGGCACCGACAGCGGCTATGTCCAGCCCTACGCGGACGACCCCATGGACAACGAGCGCGTGGGCGAGACGGTCTACCTGCAGATGCTTTCGAACGCGAAGAAGTACGCGTGGATCATGACGCCGTACCTGATCATCGACAACGAGATGATGACGGCGCTCACCGCCGCGGCCAAGAGCGGCGTGGACGTGCGCATCATCACCCCCGGGATCCCGGACAAGAAGCTGATCTTCCTGCTGACGCAGTCCTACTACGGCCAGCTCATCCGCTCCGGCGTCCGGATCTATCAGTTCACGCCGGGCTTCGTGCACGCGAAGACCTTCCTCTGCGACGATGAGATCGGCACGGTGGGCTCCGTCAACCTGGATTTCCGCAGCCTCTACCTGCACTACGAGTGCGGCACGCTGATGTACAGAACGCCCTGCCTTGCTTCGATGAAGCGCGATTTCGAGGCGGTCATGGGCCGCTGCGAGGAGATCACGGATCTGCACCTGTCCAAAAAGAACGTCGTCCAGCGCGCCATGCAGGCCTTCCTGCGGCTGTGCGCACCGCTCCTGTAAGCGGGGGCCGGCAAACGAACCGGTTTGCATTTACCCGACCTGAATCGTGCATCCGCACCTTCAGGGGGGGACGGAGAAACAGAACACGCGATGCGCGGCCGGCCCGCGAAAGCAGACCGGCCGCCTTGAATCAACAAGAAAGAACGGGACTCTATGACAAGCCTGAAACAGGAAATCGAAAAGCGGCGGACCTTCGCAATCATCTCGCACCCGGACGCCGGCAAGACCACCCTGACCGAGAAACTCCTCCTCTACGGCGGCGCCATCAATCTGGCCGGCTCCGTCAAGGGCCGCAAGACCGCGCGCCACGCCGTCTCCGACTGGATGGAGATCGAAAAGGAGAGAGGTATCTCCGTGACCAGCTCCGTGCTGCAGTTCCACTACGACGGCTACTGTATCAACATTCTGGACACGCCGGGACACCAGGACTTCTCGGAGGACACCTACCGCACCCTGATGGCGGCGGATTCCGCGGTCATGGTGATCGACGGGTCCAAGGGCGTGGAGCCGCAGACCATCAAGCTCTTCAAGGTCTGCATGCTGCGCCACATCCCCGTGTTCACCTTCATCAACAAGATGGACCGCGAGGCCAACGATCCCCTCGACCTGATGAGCGAGATCGAGGAGGTCCTGGGCATCGAGACCTGTCCAATCAACTGGCCCATCGGCTCCGGCAAGTCCTTCCGCGGCGTCTACGACCGCGCGGAGCGCACTCTGACCACCTTTACGGCGGCGGACCGCGGCCAGCACGAGATCGAGTCGCAGTGCCTCGGTATCGACACGCCCGAGGCGAAGGACCTGATCGGCGAGGCTGCCTACAGCCGGCTGATGGACGATGTGGAACTCCTGGACGGCGCGGGCCAGTCCTTTGACCTGGACCTGGTGCGCGCGGGAGAGCTTTCGCCGGTGTTCTTCGGTTCCGCGCTGACCAATTTCGGCGTGGAGACCTTCCTCGAGCATTTCCTGAAGATGACCCTGCCGCCCACGCCGCGTACGGCGGACCGCGGGGAGATCGATCCCGAGACGGAGCCGTTCTCGGCCTTCGTCTTCAAGATTCAGGCCAATATGAACAAGGCCCACCGCGACCGCATTGCTTTCATACGCATCTGCTCCGGCAAGTACACGGCCGGCATGGAAGTCTGGCACGTGCAGGGCGGCCGCAAGGTCCGCCTCTCGCAGTCCACGCAGATGATGGCGCAGGAGCGCCACCTCGTGGAGGAGGCCTACGCGGGCGACATCATCGGCGTCTTCGACCCGGGCATCTTCTCCATCGGAGACACGCTGTGCCTCTCGGACGAAAAATATGCCTACGAGGGCATCCCGACCTTTGCGCCGGAACACTTCGCGCGGGTGCGCCAGACGGACACCATGAAGCGCAAGCAGTTCGTCAAGGGCATCGAGCAGATCGCCCAGGAGGGCGCCATCCAGATCTTCCAGGAGTACAACACCGGCATGGAGGAGATCATCGTCGGCGTGGTGGGAGAGCTGCAGTTCGACGTGCTCCTGTACCGCTTAAAGAGCGAGTACAACGTGGAGGTGGGGCTGGAGAAGCTCCCGTACGAGCACATCCGCTGGATCGCCAACTCGGCCGATGTGGACGTGGAGAAGATCACGGGCACCTCGGACATGAAGCGGATCCGCGACCTGAAGGGCGAGCCGCTGCTCCTGTTCATCCACAGCTGGAGCGTCGGCATGGTGGAGGAGAGGAACCCCGGCCTCAAACTCTCGGAGTTCGGCCGCTGGTAAGTCGGAGCGAAGGCGCATCCGGGCCCTGCCCGACGGCGCCGCGCAGAGGCAAAGCGCCGTGCACAGACGCGCGTCGGAGGGCGCGCGCCGCAGGCACAAGTTTTCGAATCCAACAGGTAACATAATACTTGACGATTGGTGTTTTCTTCGTGTATACTGGACTTTGGCGGAAAGCGCCCGTACACAAATCCCGGGGCGCACCGTACAAAGGAGATCGGCATGAAGTGCCCGTACTGCAACGAAGAGGATACCAAGGTCATCGATTCCCGCCCCGCGGATGAAAACAACGCCATCCGCCGCCGCCGTCAGTGTGAGAGCTGCGGCCGCCGCTTCACCACCTATGAGAAGATCGAATCGATTCCTCTCATGGTCATCAAGAAGGACAAGACCCGGGAGCCGTACGACCGCACCAAGATCGAGGCGGGCGTCCTGTCGGCTTGCCACAAGCGCCAGGTGTCGATCAACCAGATCAACGCCCTGATCGACGAGGTCGAGACCGTCATCTTCAACCGGGAGACCAAGGAGATCGAGAGCAGCGTCATCGGAGAACTGGTCATGGACAAGCTCCGCGACCTGGACGAGGTCGCGTACGTCCGCTTCGCCTCCGTCTACCGCGAGTTCAAGGACGTGAATATCTTCCTGTCCGAGCTGGAGAAAATCTACAAGAAATGACCGTGCCGCCCCGGGCGCCGCAGGAGAAAAACCTATGCTGTTTGGTTCGCTGTTTCCGAAAGAAGAGGCGCTGTCCGCCTACACGGTGGATTACGAGCGCCTGTATGCCGCGGGTTACCGCGGCCTTCTTTTCGATATCGACAATACGCTGGTGATGCACGGGGCCCCGGCCACGCCGGAGGCGGTCAGCCTCTTTGCCCATCTGCACCGGATGGGCTTCCGCACCTGCCTCATCTCCAACAACCGAAAGCCCCGGGTGGCCCCCTTTGCGGAGGCGGTCGGGAGCGCCTATCTCGAGAAAGCCGGGAAACCCTCGAAGAAGGGCATGCGCCGCGCGATGGAGGTCCTGGAGACTTCCCCGAAGGAGACGGTGCTCATCGGGGACCAGCTCTTTACGGACATCTGGGCCGCGGGGCGCATCGGCATGTACAGCATCCTGGTGCAGCCCATCCACCCGAAGGAGGAGATCCAGATCGTCCTCAAGCGCTTTCTGGAGCGGCCGCTGCTCTTTTTTTACCGGTGCTTTCGCAAAAAGAGTTGAAAATCACAGAAGTATACGGTAAACTATTTCAGTAAAATTCAGACCCCAATGCAGGAGGATACCCCCATGGCTGATATGATCTCTGCCGGCGATTTCAGAAACGGTGTCACCATCGAGTACGAAGGACAGGTTTACCAGATCATCGAATTCCAGCACGTCAAGCCCGGCAAGGGCGCCGCTTTCGTGCGCACCAAGCTGAAGAACATCGTGAACGGCGGCGTCGTGGAAAAGACCTTCCGTCCGACCGAAAAGTGCGAGACTGCGCGCATCGACCGCAAGGATATGCAGTATCTCTACAACGACGGAGATACCTACTACTTCATGGATACCGAGACGTTCGATCAGATCGCCCTGAACGAAGAGAAGGTGGGTGACACCCTCGAGTTCGTGAAGGAGAACGAGATGGTCAAGATCTGCTCCTACAAGGGAGACGTCTTCGCGATCGAGCCTCCGCTCTTTGTGGAACTCGAGATCACGGACACGGAGCCCGGCTTCAAGGGCGACACCGCCACCGGCGCGAACAAGCCCGCCACCGTGGAGACCGGCGCGCAGGTCATGGTCCCGCTCTTTGTGGAGATCGGAGACCGCATCAAGATCGACACCCGCACCGGAGAGTATCTGTCCCGCGCGAACTAAATCCGGAATAGGCAAAAAGCGCCGCATCGGAAGATGCGGCGCTTTTTTTGCGTGCTGCGGGCCGGGCCCGTTTTACTTCACTTTCTCGCGGATCGCGCCCGACCGGTAGGCTTCGAGGAGTTCCCGGAGGTCTTCGATCTGTTCCTGCATGCGGCGCCCGTTGTCGGTGTCCGCGACGGCGATCCGGTGGCCCTTTCTCTCGATCCAGACGCCGTCGGAGTGGACGTCGCTGTCCTCGCGGATGGCGTCCTCGGCGCTGGTGAAGGGCTGGTGCGCCATCAGGCGCAAGCCCCAGGAATTGTAGACCAGGGTGTAGCCCGCGAGGTGGGTCTTCTCGTGGTAGGGCTTGGAGAAGCCGCCGTCGATGATCAGGACCCGGCCGTGGCAGCGGATCGGGCTTTCCCCGCGGTTCGCGTCCACCGGCATGTGGCCGTTCACGATGTGGCTCGTCTTCGGATCGAGGCCGAAGTCCTCGAAGATGCGGTCCACCACGTCGTCGCGCTCGATCAGCTTGTAGTAGGGGTTCTTTTTCTCCACCCAGACCGAGTGGTCGCTGACGAGGTAGCGCTCGAAGGTGGCCATTTTTTCTTTTCCGAACAGGGGCGAATTCTCATTGGACCACAGGTACCAGAGGATGTCCTGGCCGTACTCCCTCTCCGGGCCGGGGGCCGCGAAGAACGCCTTGCGTGCATACTTCTCGAGGACGTCGTACAGGGCTCTGCCGCGGCAGGTGCTGCCGGCGATCTCGGCCTCGCGGAAGGAACCGTCCTCGTTGAGCGGGATGCATCCGTGATAGAGGAGGTTGAAGTTGTAGGTCAGGTACAGGCTGCCGTGGGCGTAGAGGAAGCGGATGTGGCGCTGGAGCTTCTCGCTCCCCGCGAAGGCGGCGCGCAGGTGCTCCATCACCGCGGCCTCCTCTTTGGAGAGGGCGAAGGGGTGCTCCGGGTCCACCGTCGGGAAATGGGTGTCCTCCAGGGGGTAGTCCTTCCCGTCGATGCGCACGGTCCAGTCTTCGTAATTGATCTTGCCCAGGAGCAGGCGGTCCTCCATGTGGAACTCCGGCCGGCGCAGAATCAGCTGGCACTCGAGCTTGAACTGGATGACGGCGATGGCCTTGTGGATCTTCTGGTCCGTCTCCAGGTCCTGGATGTCGTAATTGTCCTCGCTGTAGTGGACGTCGAAGCAGGCGCAGGGGTCATTCCGGTAGGTCTCGGTCGCGAAGCGCGCGAGGGGGATCAGGTTGATGCCGTAGCCCTCCTCGATGACGTCCAGGTTCCCGTAGCGGGCAGAGAGACGGATGACGTTGGCGATGCACAGGAGGGAGCCCGCCGCGGCGCCCATCCAGCCGATGTCGTGGTTGCCCCACTGCACGTCCAGATTCGTCTCCATCAGCCGGTCCATCAGGATGTGGGAGCCGGGACCGCGGTCGTAGATATCGCCGATGACGTGCAGATGGTCCACGATGAGGCGGGGGATGAGGCGGCAGAAGGCCGTGATGAAGGCCCGCGCCTGTCCCGTCTCGAGGATAGCCTGGATGATTTGGCTGTAGTAGCCTTCCTTGTCCCGCGCGATCTCCCTCTCCTCGAGGAGGAGCTCCTCCATGACGTAGGAGAACTCCGGAGGCAGGGCCTTCCGGACCTTGGAGCGGGTGTATTTGGAGGCGGCCATGCGGGTGACGCCGATCAGACGGTGGATCGCGGTGCGCTGCCAGTCCGTGAGGTCCTCGCCGGTCAGTTCCTTCTCGATCTGATCCTGCTTTTCCTCGGGGTAGTAGATCAGGGTGGCCAGGGCGCGGCGCTCCTTCTCGCTCAGGGAGGAGGAGAAGCCCTCGTCGATCTTCTGGCGCACGGAGCCGGAGCCGTTCTTGAGCACGTGGAGCACCTGCTCGTATTCGCCGTGCAGATCCGTGATGAAGTGCTCCGTCCCCTTGGGAAGGTTCAGAATCGAAGAGAGGTTGATGATCTCCGTGGAGGCGGCGCTGATGGTGGGAAAGTTCACCGAGAGCTGTTTCAGGTAGCGGATGCGGTCGGCAGTGTCCATTCGGACCTCCTCTTTTTCGTGCTGCGGCTTTGCCCGGCGCGGCGGTGCGGCGTCGTAGGCGGGCGCCCGGACGCAGGTCTTCCCGCACGGGGCGAAAAGCATGGGATTTGGTACGTCTTAACCATAGCATACAGGGCGGGAGAAGCGCAAGAAGAGCAGACGTTTTTCCGGCGGGAAGCGGCCCGCGCTTTCTCCGGGCGGTTGATTTCTGCGCCCGCGCATGGTATCATAATTCGGAAAGGGAGGAAGAGAAATGAAGTCTCTTTTGGAACAGCTTTCTGCGGCGGTTTCCGGCGCCTTCGAGGCGGCGGGTTTTGACGCTTCCCTCGGCCGCGTCACCGTTTCGAACCGCCCCGATCTGTGTGAATTTCAGTGCAACGGCGCCATGGCCGGCGCGAAGCAGTATCACCGCGCACCCCTGGAGATCGCGAAGGCGGCGGCGGAAAAACTGGCCGGCTGTCCGCTGCTTAGCGAGGTGCAGGTGGCGCCCCCGGGCTTTCTGAATCTCAAAGTGGCGCCCGGGGCTCTTGCGGAGAATCTGAAAGAACTGCGGGACGACCCGCATCTGGGCGCCGCGCAGGTGGGAGAGGGAAAGACCCTCATCGTGGACTACGGCGGCGCCAACGTCGCCAAGCCCCTGCACGTGGGACATCTGCGCTCCGCCATCATCGGCGAGGCGCTGAAGCGCATGGCCCGCGGCGCCGGGTTTCACGCCATCGGCGACGTCCACCTGGGCGACTGGGGCCTGCAGATGGGTCTCGTGATCGCGGAGCTGCAGAGCCGTCAGCCGGAGCTCTGCTACTTCGATCCGAACTACGAAGGGGAGTACCCCGAAGAGGCGCCCTTCACCATTTCGGAGCTGGAGGAGATCTATCCGACCGCGAGCGCGCGCGCCAAGAAGGACCCGTCTTTCTCCGATCAGGCGCACATGTACACCCTGGCCCTGCAGAGAGGAGAGAGGGGCATCCGCGCCCTCTGGGAGAAGATCCTTCAGGTGTCCGTGGCGGACCTGCGCAGAAACTACGACAACCTGAACGTGTCCTTCGAGGTGTGGAACGGCGAAAGCGACGCGGATCCCTATATCCCCGGGCTGATCGAGCGCCTGAAGGAGGGCGGCTTTGCCTATGAGAGCGAGGGGGCCCTGGTGGTGGACGTTCGGGAGGAGACCGACCAGAAGGAGGTCCCGCCCTGCATCGTCTTAAAGAGCGACGGCGCGGCCCTGTACGCCACGTCGGACCTCGGGACCCTTGTGCAGAGGGAGGAGACCAACCGGCCCGACCGCATCCTCTACGTCGTGGACAAGCGCCAGGAGATGCACTTCATCCAGGTGTTCCGCACCGCGAAGAAGGCCGGCATCGTGCGGCCGGAGGTGCAGCTGGATTTCCTGGGCTTCGGCACCATGAACGGCAGGGACGGCAAGCCCTTCAAGACCCGCGACGGCGGCGTGATGCGCCTCGAGGTTCTCATCCGCGATATCACGGAGGCCGTGCTCGCGAAGATGCGCGAGGCCGGCAACCTTCCGGAGGAAGAGGCGGAGGAGATCGCCCGCGTGGTGGGCCTGGCCGCCCTCAAGTACGGAGATCTCTCCAACCAGGCGTCCAAGGACTACGTCTTTGACGTGGACCGGTTCTGCTCCTTCGAAGGCGACACCGGCCCCTACCTGCTCTACACCGTGGTGCGCATCCGCTCGATCCTGTCCAAGGCGGCGGAGAAGTTCCCGGAAGGTGAGGAGGCGCTTGGCCCCGCGAGAAGCGCGGCGGAGAAGGCCCTCGCGCTCCTTCTGTCCCGCGCGCCGGAGGCGGTCTCCGGGGCCTGGGAGGAACTGGCGCCCCACAAGCTCTGCCAGTACGTGTACGACGTCTCCAACGCCTTCAACCGGTTCTACCACGAGACCAAGATCCTCGCGGAGGAGGACGCCGCGGTGCGCGGCGGATACCTGGCCCTGCTTCGTCTCACCGAGCAGGTGCTGACCGGCGTGATCGACCTCCTGGGCTTCTCCGCCCCGGAGAGAATGTAGGACTCACCCGAACGGGAGAGGCCGCGGCCCGCACTTCCGCGGCAGCAGATCCCGGTCCGGCACGATACAGGAAAGGGCCGGGGCTTCCGGTCCCGCTCCCCGGCGCGGGAGCAAAGAAGAGAAAGAGCCGCAGATGCTGCGGCGCGAGGAGAATGACATGAAGAAAAAGAGATCGAAGAAGTGGTCCTGGATCCTGTTCTGCGTTTCTTTCTGTGCCGTGACCGCCTTCCTCGTGTGGCGCCGCCGCAAGCAGCGCAGCGCGGAACTGGCGGACCTCAAACTGGAGGACGACCTGTTCGAGGAGGGCGAGACCGACTCCCTGGTGCAGGCGAACGCGTACTTCACGGCCCGCACCATTGAGGCCGACGGCGTGATGCCTTCCCTGGACGTCAAGTCCCGTTTCTCCGCGGTGGACATCGACCTGTCGGAGTCCTTCCTGCCGGAGGAGCGCTTCCTGCAGATCGACGCGATCTGCTCCGCGGTCCGCGTGAACGTCCCCGAGGGCGTGCGCGTGGATATCATGGGCAGGGCCCCGTTTTCCGCTATCTCCAGCGAAGTGCCGGAGCCCGCGGAAGAGGACGCCCCGTCCCTGTACGTCTACGTCCACGGCTGCTTCAGCAGCGTGACCGTCGTCTGAACCCGGTCTTTGCCCGGCTGCGTCTGTGCGCGGCCGGGTTTTTGTTTGGCTTTACGGACGCAGCCGCAGGGCTGCCGTCCCGCCCCGCACTGCCGCAGGACGCGCCGCCCGCGTCCGTGACCCCGCCTGTGACCGGAAGAAAAGAGGAGGTACGCATGGATCCGAAATATGAGCCGCTGTTCACGCCCTGGAAGGTCGGGGACGTCGAGATCAAAAACCGCATCGTCATGCTCCCCATGGAAGGCACCAACATGATCCAGTGGGAGGCGAAGACCGGCTTCGTGAAGGGAATCGGGGAATTCTACCGCGACCGCAGGGACCAGAACGTCGGCCTGTTCATTCCGGGACTGATTCCCCTGGTCAGCATCGTGGGAGAGAAGTGGGTCTACAAACATCCCGAGGTGTTCGAGCCCGTGAAGCCCATCATCCGCGAGATCCACGAGAGCGGCGCGAAGATCTTTTTCCAGATCTCCGCGGGCTCGGGCCGGTCGATGCTTCTGCCTCCGCTGCTGCGCCCCTTCGTGGAGAAGAAGGCCTTAAAGGCGGCGTCCGGACGCGTGATCATGACCAAATGGTGGTGGTCTGCCCCGGACCCGGACGAGCCCAACGTCTGGGCGCCCGCCGTGAAGATGGATCACTTCACCTCGGAGATGATCAGCCGCTTTGTGTACGCCTTCGGCCAGACCGCCCTGCGGTGCAAGGAGGCCGGGGTGGACGGCGTGGAGGTGCACGCCGTGCACGAGGGATACTTGCTGGACCAGTTCGCGATGCGCTACACCAATCACCGGCCGGACTGCTACGGCGGGAGCCTGGAGAACCGCCTGCGCTTCGCCTGCGAGGTCGTGCGCGAGATCAAAAAGGTCTGCGGGGAGGACTTCCCGGTCTCGCTCCGCTACTCGGTCTGCTCGATGACCCGCGGCTTCAACCAGGGCGCCGTGCCCGGAGAGACCTTCACCGAGGTCGGCCGCGACATGGAGGAATCCGAGAAGGCGGTCCGCATCCTGGAGGAGGCCGGGTACGACCTCTTCAACTGCGACAACGGCACTTACGACGCGTGGTACTGGTCGCATCCCCCGGTGTACGCCCCGCTCAACCTGAACCTCTCCTACGTGGAGCACATCAAAAACTTCACCACGAAGCCCGTGGTCTGCGCGGGCCGGCTCCAGCCCGGCGCCGCGGCCGAATCGATCGCGGCGGGGCGGATCGACGCGATGGGCGTGGGCCGTCAGCTGCTGTGCGATCCGGAGTACGTGACCAAGATCCGGGAGGACCGCCTCGCGGATATCCGGCCGTGCATCGCCTGCCACGGCGCCTGCCTGCCCTTCAATGGCCTGAACGGGGAGGGCACCGACATCGACCCGATGCACGTGGAGATGGGCCGCTGTGTCCTCAACCCGTGGACCAACAACGAGACGAAGTACCGGAAGGACCCCGCGGCAAAACCGAAGCGGATCGCGGTGGTGGGCGGCGGCATCGCCGGCATGGAGACGGCCATCCAGGCGCGCCTGCGCGGCCACACCGTGGACCTGTACGAGAAGACCGGCCGGCTGGGCGGCGTGTTCAACGCGGCCGCGGCGATGTCGTTCAAGGAAAAGGACAGGGAACTCCTGGCCTGGTATCAGCGCCGGCTGGAGGCGTCCGGAGCTGCGGTCCATCTGAACGCGGAGGTCACGGACCCGAAGGCGCTTGCGGCCGATATCGTGGTGGTGGCGATCGGCGCGTCGGCGCGAATGCTGCGCGTGCCGGGCGCGGAGCGGGCCGTCACGGCCACGGCATTCCTGAACGGTGAGGCCGAGGCGGGAGATAAGGTGGTCATCGTCGGCGGCGGCCTGACCGGCTGCGAGATCGCCTATGAACTCGCCCTGCAGGGCAAACACCCCTCTGTTGTGGAAATGACGAAGTTCCTCGTGGGCGCGCGCGGGATCTGCATGGCCAATTCGTCGATGCTGCGCGAACTTCTGCGGTTCCACGAGGTGCCGGCGTATCTCGAAAGCACCGTGGAGGCCGTCACGGAGGACGGCGTGGTGCTCCGGACGCCCGCGGGAGAAAAGACCGTTCCCGCCGACACCGTGATCGTGTCCGTGGGATACGACCCCGACACGCGCTTCGCCCCGAAGAAGGAGAAGGGACTGCCTTGGAAAAAGAAGGAGGAGACGGGGCCGGCGATGTACTTCATCGGCGACTGCGATCGGGTCGGGAGCCTGAAGACTGTCGTCAAACAGGCCTACGAGCTCGTGCAGAAGATCTCGTATCCGAAGAAGTGAGGCGGCGGGAGAGGCCGGGCAGCAGCTGCCCCGCCTGCCGGTAAGGGGCAGGAGGGCGGAGAGGTCCTGCCGCGCACGCGAGGGCGTCTTCCGAAGGCCCGCGTGATATTCTTCCGCAGATATGCATGAAAAGATCCCGGGGAGGCGGAACCCTCTCCGGGATCTTTCTGTGTCTTTGTGCAGCTGCGGGTCGCAGCGGCGGAACCGTTCTGCCGGCCTCCTGCGCCGCGGCGGCGCGTGCGCCTCAGATCATCTTTGCGATCCGGCCGCACAGGTCGGGCTTCGGATGAGCCGCGCCCGGACCCGAGCCTTAAATCAGCTTCGCGATCAGGTCCTGCGAGCGCTTCACGAAGTCGGCCGTCTCCTCGGCGGAGAGGGCGCCGGCCGCGAGGCGGGCCAGGTCGTAGAGCTGGCGGGCGATGTCCGCGGCGTGCTTCTTCTTCGGGTGGTCCTTGAGGGACTGCACCAGCGGATGGGAGGCGTTCAGCACCAGGGTCTCCGGCACGGGAGGCATCTGGTCCTCGCCGAGGCCCATGCCCGCGTAGGCACGCATCATCTCCTGGACGCGGCGGGCATCTTCGGAGACGGTCAGGACCGCGGCCGGGGCATTGCCCTTGAGGGCCTGCGCCGTCACCGTGAGGTAGTCCTTCCCGACGGTGTCTTTCACGAAGGTGCAGATGGCGTCGAAGGTGGCCTTGTCCTCGTCGGAGAAGGTTTCCTCCGTGAGGCCCGGGGTCAGATCCGCGTCGATGCTCTGGAACTTCAGGCCCTCGGTGCGGGACTCCGTCTGCTGCAGGAAGGCCGAGTCGATGCGGTGGGGCAGGATGACCGCATTCAGACCCTGCTCCTTAAAGAGCTGGATGTAGGTGTGCTGGGCCTTTTCGTCGGTGACGTAGAAGACGGTGTTCGGATGGTCTTTCTCGTTTTCCTTAAGGAGATCCTCCAGGGTCTGATACTTCCCGTGGATGTCCTTATACAGGACGTAGTCCTTCATGCGCTCCAGGAACTTCTCGTCCCGGATGCAGCCGTACTTGACGAAGGGGCTGATGTCGTCCCAGCAGGCCTCGTAGGCCTCGCGGTCGGTCTTGCACATGCCGGAGAGCTTGTCCGCGACCTTTTTCGCGATGTAGTCCGAGATCTTCTTGACGAAACCGTCGTTCTGCAGCGCGGAGCGGGAGACGTTCAGAGGCAGGTCGGGGCAGTCGATCACGCCCTTGAGGAGCATGAAGTACTCCGGAATGACCTCCTTGATATTGTCCGCCACGAAGACCTGGTTGTTGTAGAGCTTGATGACGCCCTCGATGGACTCGTACTCGTTGTTGATCTTCGGGAAGTACAGGATGCCCTTTAAGTTGAAGGGGTAGTCCATGTTCAGGTGGATCCAGAACAGGGGTTCCTTAAAGTCGTAGAAGACCTTGCGGTAGAAGGCGCGGTAGTCGTCCTCCGTGCACTCGTTCGGGTGCTTGTTCCAGAGGGGCGCGGTGTCGTTGATGGGCTTCTCCTCGGGCTTTTCCTTCGGCTCCTTCCCCTCTTCGAGGGCATCGGTGTCGATCGGAGAGGAGGTGTCCTCCTTCCGGCCGGGATCCAGCCAGATCGGCACGGGCATGAAGGAGCAGTACTTCTGCAGGATCTCGCGGGCGCGGTACTCGTTGGAGAATTCGTAGCAGTCCTCCGCGAGGTGCAGGGTCACGGTGGTGCCGGTTTCTGTGCGGGTGCCGGCGGTCATCTCGAAGTCCTGTCCGCCCTCGCTCTTCCAGTGCACGGGGGCGGCGCCTTCCTGCCAGGAGAGGGTCTCGATCTCCACGGAGGAGGCCACCATGAAGCAGGAGTAGAAGCCGAGGCCGAAGTGGCCGATGATCTGGTCCTCGTTCGCCTTGTCCTTGTACTTCTCCAGGAAGTCCACGGCGCCCGAGAAGGCGATCTGGTTGATGTAGGAATCGACTTCCTCCGCGGTCATGCCGAGGCCGTTGTCGGAGACGGAGACGGTCTTCTTTTCGGGGTCGAGGACGATGTGCACCGCGGGGGCGTAGTCGTCGGGAAGCGCACACTCTCCGGCCAGGGAGAGCTTTCTGCGCTTGGTGATGGCATCGCACGCGTTGCTGACGAGCTCGCGGTAGAAAATGTCATGGTCGGAGTAGAGCCACTTCTTGATGATCGGGAAGATGTTCTCCGAGTTGATGGTCAGGCTGCCTTTTTTGATGGAATCAGGCATGATGGATCACTGTCCTTTCTATTGTGTGATCGGGGCTCACAGAGCCTCGTCGAAATCGATCTCTTTCTGGGCGAGGAAGGCGCGCACGCTTTTGTCCCACAGGTTTTCCACGGACTTGTCCAGCGTGAAGGCCGTCAGGGCCGTGCCCGTGATCAGGGTCAGGCGCGCGTCCTCGTAGCGGATGTTGAGGAAGAGCCCGCCCACCTGCTCCGCGGGGAAGTCCACGCCGTCTTTGCGCAGAAGCGCCTCGATCTGCGGGCGCGCCAGGCCCAGGACGATGTGGAAGGAGCGGGGCAGCTTATCTCCCTTGATGACCTGGAAGGCCAGGGGCCGGATGCGGCTCCAGGGGAGGAGGAAGGGATCCGGCAGCGCCTTCAGTTCCTCTTCGGAGAGGCCCTCGCGGATGACGCGGCCGTCCAGCGTGGTGGTAAAATCCGTCACGAACACCGCCTCCTGCAGGAGGAAGCGGTCGAAGGTCTCGCGGAGAAACAGTTGTGCGGTAAACGGTTTGACACTCTTCACGAGAAGTGCGTTCATGACGTGGTTCCCTTTCGTATCGTTGTCCCGGTACAGTATACTCCTTAACCCGCGAAAAAGGAAGAAAAAAACGCTCCAAACCGCTTCAAATAAAATTGTAAACGGGGCGGAAATGCGGTATACTGAACTCAAATTGGGAGAATCTGCGCAAAGGAGACATTATGCAGACGGAACTTGATTTTCTGGAGAAACTGCTGCGGAAGGGGCTCTCGCCCCACCACGCCGCGAAGGCGGCCGCAGAGGAACTTGAGGCGGCCGGCTTTACCGCGCTGGATCCCGCCGCGTCCTGGGACCTTGCGCCCGGGAAATACTATTTCGTTTACGCCACGACCGTCATCGCCTTCGTGGTGCACGGTCCCCTGGGGACGGAGGGATTCCGCCTCGCGGCCGCGCACATCGACTGGCCCTGCATGCGCGTGAAGCCCGCTCCGGAAATGAGCGCGGAGGGTTACGGGCGCCTCAACGCGGAGCCGTACGGCGGCCTGATCAACTACTCCTGGCTGGACCGCCCCCTGGGCGCCGCGGGTGTGGTCTGCGTGAAGGGGGAGTCCCCGTTCGCGCCGCAGATCCGTCTCTTCGCGAGCGAGGGAGCCATTGCCGTCGCCCCGAGCCTCGCCATCCATCAGAACCGCGAGGTCAACAAGAGCGCGGAATTCAACCGTCAGGTGGACCTTCTGCCCCTGGCGCTCCGGCAGGTCCCGGAGGGAGATTCCAAATGGTTTTACACGTATCTGGCGGAGAGGCTCGGCTGCGCGCCGGAGGACATCCTGGACTTTGACCTCTCGCTGTATAATGCGGAGGAGCCCTGCGCCGCGGGCCTGGACGGCTCGCTCTACAGCGCGCCCCGTCTGGACGATCTGACCTGCGCCGCGGCGGGCCTGTGGGGCATTCTCCGCGCGGAGCGCTCGCACGGCGTGTCCGTCTGCATCCTCTTCGACCACGAGGAGATCGGCAACGGCACCCGCCAGGGCGCCGGCTCGGTCCTGCTCCCGCGCATGCTGGAGAAGATCGCGGTCTCCCTGGGCGATACGCCGCAGGAGGCTGCGGACCGGCTGATGCGGTCCTTCCTCCTGTCCATGGACGTGGGACACGCGGTCCATCCGGCCCACCCGGAGAAGGCGGACCTGACGAACCGTCCCCGCCTGGGCGGCGGCGTCCTCATCAAGACCGCGTCCGCGCAGAGCTACGCGACCGACCCGGCCGGCATCTCCGTGGTGGAGGGGCTGTGCCGCGCCCACGATATCCCGCACCAGCGCTTCGTCAACCGCTCCGACGTGACGGGAGGCGGCACGCTGGGCAACGCGGCGGCAGAGAAGATTCCGGCCCTCACGGTGGACGTCGGCATCCCGCTTCTGGCGATGCACTCCGCGCGTGAACTCATGGCCGCGCAGGACCAGCAGGCGCTGTGCAGCCTGGTCACGGCCTTCTACAGGGAAGAATCATGAAAAACTGGACAGACATCGGAGAGGAGATCCGCGACGAGGTCATGCGGGCCATCAGCGTCGGGGACTACTCCTCCTTAAATCAGAGCATCCGGCGGTCCCTCGCGGAGTCCCTGGGGTTCTGGACGGACAGGCCGCAGACGGGGCCCCGTCCGACGCAGACCGGCCCGCGCCCGGAGGGCATGAAGGGGACCTACACCTCCCCGAAGAGCGCGCAGGGGACGTACACCTACGGGGGAAGGCCTCAGGGAACCTACGCGTCTCAGCAGAGCGCGCAGGGCTATTACGCTAACGGGAAGATCCAGAGCGCTCCGTACCGGAGGCAGGGCGGCGCCATCGACTACGGCACGGCCATCGTGCCGCAGAACAAAAACTACGACCTCGTTCCCGTGCAGAAGTACCGCAGGTCCGGGACCCTCATGCAGGTTCTGGGCGGCGTGATGACGGGCGGCCTCTCGCTCGCCTTCTCCGCGACCACCATCATCGCCCTGACCGCGGGCGGGCCCCTGGCCTGGGCGGCGGAGGTGATCCTGGGCGGACTCCTGGGCGGCAGCATCACCACACTGGTGGCCGGCGGGAAGCGCAAGGACCGGGAGGACCGGTTCAAGCGGTATCTGGCCGCGATCGGCAACCGCACCTACTGCGCCGTCAAGGACATGGGCGCGGCGGTCGGCAAGAGCGCGGAATACGTGAAGAAGGACCTGGAGGAGATGATCCGCCGCGGCTGGTTCCGGGAGGGCCATCTGGACGACGCCGGCGTCACCATGATCACGGACAACCAGACCTACGAGCAGTACCGGATCGCCATGGACCAGGCCAAAAAGCGCGAAGAGGAAGCCGCGAAGGAGAAAGCCATGACCAAGGCCGAGCGCGAGCGCAACGCCGTGATCGAAGAGGGCCTGGGGTACCTCCGCAAGATCCGCGCCGCGAACGATGCGATTCCCGGGGAGGAGATCTCCGAGAAGATCACGCACATCGAGCATGTGGTCGGCCGCATCTACGCCCGCGTGAAGGACCATCCCGAGCAGGCGTCGGACCTGCGCAAGATGCAGGAGTATTATCTGCCCACCACGGTCAAACTTCTGGAGGCCTACGCGGAGATGGACGCCCAGCCGGTGTCCGGGGACAACATCCGCAGCGCCAAGAAGGAGATCGAGGACACGCTGGACACCCTGAACGCGGCCTTCGAAAAGCTCTTTGACGACCTGTTCCGCGACGCAGCCTGGGACGTCTCCACGGACATCAGCGTGCTGGAGACCCTGCTGGCGCAGGATGGCCTGACCGAGGGCGAGATCCGCAGGGCGGGAAAGTAAGTCCCCCGGAGCGGCCGGACATCGGCGCGCGCCCGGTGCGGACAACAGAGAACCAGCGGGGCAGAGGCGCTCTGCCCGTGAATACAGAAGCATCACAGACAAAGGAATGACACAGGCCGCGGCTGCGGCACGAAAAAGCAAGGAGGAGCAGCATGGCAGACGAAAAGAGACTTGAGCAGGTGGTGGATCCGTCCGTGATCGACACCGAGGGATGGGACGCCGTGGCGGAGAGGCTGACGGAGGAAGAGAAGGTCCGCGTGGAGAACGCTGCCCGCGAGCTGGATATCCACGATTCCACGGCTCTGCTTCAGTTCGGCGCGAGTACCCAGAAGAAGATGTCGGATTTCTCCGACGCGGCCCTCACGCAGGTGCGCACCCGCGACATGGGAGAGATCGGCAACATGCTGTCTTCCCTGGTGGTGGAGCTCAAGGGCTTCGACGAGGAGGAGAAGGGCGGCTTCCTGGGCCTGTTCAAGAAGCCCCAGGTGAAAATCGCCACGATGAAGGCCCGTTTCGAGAAGGCCGAGGTCAACGTGGAGAAGGTCGTGCAGGTGCTGGAGGGCCATCAGGTCCAGCTCCTCAAGGACACCGCCACCCTGGATAAGATGTACGAGAGCAACCTGGAGTACTTCCGCGAGCTGTCCATGACCATCCTGGCCGGCAAGAAGAAGCTTCAGGACACGCGCGAGGGAGAACTGGCGGAGCTGATTGCCAAGGCGAACGAGACCGGGCTCGCGGAGGACGCGCAGGCCGTGCGCGACCTCGAGGATATGTGCACCCGCCTCGAGAAGAAGGTCCACGACCTGGAGCTCACCCGCATGATCGCCCTGCAGACCGGTCCGCAGATCCGCCTCGTGCAGGATTCCGACCGCGTCATGGTGGAGAAGATCCAGTCCACCATCGTGAACACCGTCCCGCTGTGGAAGAACCAGATGATCCTGGCCCTCGGCATCGCGCACTCCGCGGAGGCCCTGGAGGCAGAAAAGGCAGTCACGGATATGACGAACGAACTCCTGAAGAAGAACGCGGAAAAGCTGAAGACCGCCGCCATCGAGACGGCCCGCGAGTCCCAGAGGGGCGTCGTGGACATGGAGACCGTGCGCTCCACGAACCAGGCCCTGATCACCAGCCTCGACGAGGTCATGAAGATCCAGAAGGAGGGCCGCGAGAAGCGCCTGGAGGCCGAGGCCGAGATGGAGAAACTGGAAGGCGACCTGCGCGAAAAGATCCTGGAGATCGCCAATCGCTGATCGTATCATTGCCGCGGCCGGAGCAAATGCTCCGGCCGTTGACTTCTGCAGTTTTCGATGCTATCATATGTAGTAATGAAAACCGCATTGAGAGGTCGGAGCAATGAAGTACAAGATCGTTGTGGACAGCTGCTGTGATTTAAAGCCTGAAGAAAAGGCAGACCCGCATTTTCAGATCGTTTCGCTCACCCTGTCGATCCTGGGGAAGGACATCATCGATGACGAGACCTTCGACCAGGCCGCGTATCTGGCCATGGTCGCCTCCAGCAAGGAGCCGCCGCACACGGCGTGTCCCTCTCCGGAGGCCTACCGCGCCGCGTACGAAGAGGGCGGAGCGGAGTGCGTGTACGTCGTCACGCTCTCGCAGCACCTTTCCGGATCCTACAACAGCGCGGTGGTCGGCGCGCAGATGCTGCTGGAAGAGAAGCCGGACGTGAAGATCCACGTTTTCAGCTCCGATTCCGCCTGCGTGGGAGAGTCCCTGATCGCCCTCAAGATCCGTGAACTCTGCGAGGCGGGCCTTTCCTTCGAGGAAGTGGTCGAGCAGGCCGGAGAGTTCCGCGACAAAATGAACACCTTCTTCGTCCTGGAGAGCCTGGACGCTCTCAAGAAGAACGGGCGCCTCACGGGACTGGCGGCCCTGGTCGTCACGGCCCTCAACATCAAGCCCGTCATGGCGGGCAACCACGGCATCATCGAAAAACTCGGTCAGGCCCGCGGCATCCAGAAGGCCCTGGAGAAGATGATCTCCATCGCCCAGACCCGCGTGACCAGCCCGGAGACGAAGACGCTGGGCATCACCCACTGCAACTGCCCGGAGCGGGCCCTGTGGGTGCGCGACAAGATCCTGGAGAAGATCCCGTTCCGGAACGTCTATCTGGTGGACGCCGCGGGCGTCGCCAGCACCTACGCGAGCGACGGAGGCATCGTGGTCTGCTTCTGACGCGCGGCTGTGTTAGCCCTGCCGGCAGGCATCCGGAGCGCAGGCAGGACCCGGAAAATCAATACGGAGTGCACGGCATCGCCGCGCAGGCAGTTTTGTGAAGGATATGATCTGCCCGCGCGGCGTTTTTGATTCGCCCTTCCCGGGGCTGTCGGGCGCTGTCAGAGGGTGTCCGCTCCTGCGAAAATGCGCACCGGAAAGCGCATGGAAAAGCGGCGCCGGAGCAGCGTCTTAAGATGTGCTTTTCGGCCCCGATTCCGGGGCGTGATTCGTAAGTTTCATATTGCAAGAAAGGCCGAAATTCGGTATAATCAAGGTGCCTGGGGTGTTCGATACCTCTCTGATATTTTGAACCTACATGATGACATACGGGATTCCTACATTGCAGTGCGGATGCCAGGCCTCCCTCGAGTGGAAGGCAGAAACTCTGCTGCGGTTACCCACCTATCTTAGGATAGGGAGTCAAAAACAGGGAGCCGGCACCCCGGGTTTCTTCCGGGAACCGCGGGTTCCCTTTTTGTTTATCGGTACCTGCCTGCGGGCAGGCCCGCCGCTTTCCCGCGCGGCGCGGACCTCCGGAAAGAAAGAGCTTTACGCGGGAAGGGAATGAGGAAGACATGCTCAAACTGGGAAGAAACGATCCCTGCTGGTGCGGGAGCGGAAAGAAGTACAAGCAGTGCCACGAGATGATCGAGCAGCGCATCTGGCAGTACAAGCGCCAGGGGCACGAGGTGCCGCGCCGCGACATGCTCAAGACGCCGGCCCAGGTGGAGAAGATCCGCGCCAGCGCGAAGGTCAACGTGGCGGTGCTCGACTATGTGGCGGAGCACATCCGCGCCGGCATCTCCACAGAGGAGATCGACCGCTGGGTCTACGACGTCACCACGTCCATGGGAGCCATCCCCGCCCCTTTAAACTACGAGGGCTTCCCCAAGAGCGTCTGCACCTCCGTGAACGACGTCGTCTGCCACGGGATCCCGGATCCGAAGGAGATTCTGCAGGAGGGAGACATCATCAACGTGGACGTCTCCACCATCCTGAACGGGTACTTCTCCGATTCTTCCCGCATGTTCTGCATCGGTCAGGTCTCTCCGGAGAGGGAGAAACTGGTGCGCGTGGTCAAAGAGTGCGTGGAGCTCGGCCTCAAAGAGGTCAAGCCCTGGGGCTTTCTGGGCGACATGAGCCAGGCCGTGCACGACCATGCCCACGCGAACGGATATCACGTGGTGCGCGAGATCGGCGGACACGGCGTCGGCCTGCAGTTCCATGAGGATCCCTGGGTGGGGTACTGCGGAAAGCGCGGGACCGACATGCTTCTGGTGCCCGGGATGATGTTCACGATCGAACCCATGGTCAACGCGGGCACGCACGAGGTCTGGGTGGACGAGAACAACGGCTGGACGGTGCGCACCGGAGACGGGAGCGATTCGGCCCAGTGGGAGATCCAGGTCCTGGTCACCGAGGACGGCGCGGAGGTCATTTCCTGGTAAACCGAATGACATGAAATCCATATGAGGGAGGGAACATCATGCTGAAGTTCTGGGGCGACGGCTCGCAGGAGGCCATGCAGCTGGTCGACGCGATCCGGGTGCGGAGCACGGAAAACTTTAACTGGACGTTCATCTTCATTCTTGCGGTCGTTTTCTACGTCTACTGGTCCGAGATCCACAAAAAGAATTACGACGTCATCTGTGCCGGTCTGGCCCTGTACGGCGTGCACTGGCTGTACGAGATCGGAAACGCGGTCATCGGGAAGGTGACCGGATACCCGCTGTGGTCCGTCAGCAACGCCTCGACCACCTTTATCCTGCTGGTCGGCGTGTGCTGGGAACTCTCCATGATGTTTTCCCTGGCGGGCATCATTTCCTTCAAGATGATGCCGCAGGACCGGACAAAGCGGTATTTCGTCGGGAAACTCGGGAAGAACGGCATCAGCTGCAAACTGGTCACGGCGCTGGAGATGGCGCTCCTGTTCGCGCTTTTTGAGTCCTTCCTCGCCGGGACGAGCAACCACTCGTTCATCTGGGTCTACCGCTGGTGGGGCGTGCTCCCGGTCTTCATCACGACGTACATCCCGTTCTTCCTGGCCAGCAATTACGTGCCGGACATGGAGCCGAAAAAGCGCAGGGCCTTCCTGATCGGGGAATGGGCCCTGGTGGCCGTCCTGCTGATCGTCCTGATCCCGCTGGGCGTGATCTGATCTCCGGTCTGTCCGGAAAGCAGGAGAGAAGGGAGGAGCAGAGATGTTTCGTTTCTTCAGAAAAAGCGC
>JAFRUR010000006.1 GCA_017438775.1 Lachnospiraceae bacterium
ATGGGCCCTGGTGGCCGTCCTGCTGATCGTCCTGATCCCACTGGGCGTGATCTGACCCCTGCCGGTCCGCGGCGCGAAGAGAGGAGGAGCAGAGATGTTTCATTTCTTCAAAAAAAGCGCTCCGGTACAGAAATACGATCCGGAGCGGGAAAAGCCCGTCATCCGCGCCTCGATCTGCACCGGGGAGAAGGTGGCGGGTCTCAAGGATGTAAAGACGGGCGCGTTCCACGAGGTCATGCTGATCCGGGACGCGAAGGACCTCGAGGAGTTCAAAAGGGAATACGGCGTGGATCACCTGGATACGGAATACTGACGGGCTTCCGTTTCGGAGCACGGAAAAAGACGCGGCATCGGCCGCGTCTTTTGATTCGTGGTGTTTTCGGGATCGGCGCTGGCCGGTCTCTTTACGGGTGGTCGGCCCTGTACCTGAAATTCGTGTACCACGCCGACAGCTGCATCCAGGTCGTCTTTGTGAGGACGCGGTAGGACAGGTCGCGGTCTCCGATGGTGATGTGCACGCCCACGGTACTGGCCTCGCGGTCGGTTCCGGCGTCGGAGAGGGAAAACCGCGCCCCGCTCAGAGTGATGACGATGGTCTTCTCATTCTCTTCGAACCCGCCGCGGCCCGCGACCACGGTCTGGCGGTCCAAAAGAAAGGAGGCATAGTAGTTGAGGTCCTGGTCGGTGATTTTCAGCGGCTTGTCCGTCCCGCGCGCGACGGTCTGCATGGTGTCGGGCGAAACCACGATGGCCTGATTGAGGGCCTTGCAGTCGTTCTTGTAAGACGTCCGCAGATGCAGGGCGTAGACGAAGTAGCCGATCACCGCGAGGGCGATGGCCACGGCGGCCACGCAGGCTGCGATGATCACGTATCCCTTGATTTTTTCCCCGTAGATCTTTTTCATGCAGGTCCTCCGGAAAACGGCGGGTGAGGCGTTTCAGACAGAAAGGAATCCGAGTGGGAAAAGCAGCCCTGTCCTCTCAGGACCGGGGCGAGAGGTTCTGCTGCGCGGCGGCCAGCATCAGCTTGATGCGGTTGAGCTGGTTCACCTCGCTGGCGCCCGGGTCGTAGTCCACCGCGATGATGTTGGCCTCGGGGTGGGAGCGGCGCAGCTCCTTGATGACGCCCTTGCCCACGATGTGGTTGGGCAGACAGCCGAAGGGCTGCGTGCAGACGATGTTGGGCACGCCCTCGTGCAGGAGCTCCATCATCTCGCCGGTGAGGAACCAGCCCTCGCCGGTCATGTTGCCGAGGGAGACGTAGGGCTCCGCCATCTTCGCGAGTTCTTTGATGGGCGTGGGCGGCACGAAGCGTTTGCTCTTTTTCAGTTCCCGCACTGCGGCGCTCCGCAGGTATTCCATCAGGGCGATGCCGGCGTTGCACAGGCGCGCGGTCTTTTTGCTCATGCCCAGGTTCTCGGCCTTGAAGTTGGCCGTGTAGAAGGAGTAGAGGAAGAAGTCCAGCAGGTCGGGCATGACCGCCTCCGCGCCCTCCGACTCCAGAAGCTCCACGAGGTGGTTGTTGGCGATGGGAGAGAACTTGACCAGGATCTCTCCGACGATGCCGACCCGTGGCTTGCGGAGGTTTTCGTTCAGGGGCAGGGCGTCAAAGTCGCGCACGATGCCGCGCAGGTTCCGGTTGAACTCTGTCATCGAGGGACGGGGCTTCGTGAGGGACCGGATGCAGATGTCCTCCCACTTCTCATGCAGGGCGTCGGCGCTCCCGGGCTGCAGCTCATAGGGGCGCGTGCGGTAGAGCACCCTCATGAAGACGTCGCCGTAGATGATGGCCTGGATCGCCTTCTCGATCATGGGCAGGGTGTAGGTGAAGCCGGAATTCTGCTCCAGACCCTGGACGCTGAGGGAGATCACGGGAATCTGCGGCATGCCGGCCTTTTCGAGGGCGCGGCGGATAAAGCCGATGTAGTTGGACGCGCGGCAGCCGCCGCCGGTCTGGGTGATGAAGACCGCGACCTTATTGAGGTCGTAGCGCCCGGAGAGCAGGGCCTCCATGATCTGTCCCGTGACGATGAGGGACGGATAGCAGGCGTCGTTGTTGACGAACCTCAGGCCCGCGTCCACGGCGGAGCGGTTGTCGCCGGGCAGGACCTCCACCTTGTAGCCGCAGGAGGAGAGGGCCTTCTCGATCATGCCGAAGTGGATGGGCGACATCTGCGGGGCGAGGATCGTGTAGCCCATGTCCTTCATCTCCTTCGTGAACTCGTGGCGCGCGTAGGAGGCGGAGCGCACGCGGCGGGCATACTTCTTGCGCCGGCGCACGTCCAGAGCGGAGATCAGGGAGCGGATGCGGATGCGCGCCGCGCCCAGGTTGTTGACCTCGTCGATCTTGAGCACCGTGTAGATCTTGCCGGAACCGGTGAGGATGTCGCTCACCTGGTCCGTGGTCACGGCGTCGAGGCCGCAGCCGAAGGAGTTGAGCTGGACCAGGTCCAGGTCCTCGCGGGTGCGCACAAAGCTTGCGGCCGCGTACAGGCGCGAGTGGTAGGTCCACTGATCCATGACCACCGTGGGGCGGTCCACCGTGCCGAGATGGCAGACGGAATCCTCGGTCAGGACGGCCATGCCGAGGGAGTTGATGAGTTCGGGGATGCCGTGGTGGATCTCCGGGTCCACGTGGTAGGGGCGGCCCGCCAGAACGATGCCGTGGCGGCCGGTCTTCTCCAGCCAGGCGATGGTCTCTTCGCCCTTTTCCCGGATATCGTCGCGGCTCTTCTGCAGTTCTTTCCAGCCTGCGGCGGCCGCGGCGCGGGTCTCGGCAGCGGGGATGTGGAGCTCTTCCTGCATCACCCGGACGAGGCGCTCCGTGAGGATCTCTTCGCTCGTGAAGGCCATGAACGGGGAGAGGAAGCGCACGCCCTCGCTCTTGAGTTCCTCGACGTTGTTCTTGATGTTTTCCGCGTACGAGGTGACGATGGGGCAGTTGTAGTGGTTCTGGGCACCGGCCTGCTCCTGGCGCTCAAACGGGACGCAGGGCAGGAAGATGGTCTTCACGCCGTTGGCGATCAGCCAGTGGATGTGGCCGTGAGCCAGCTTGGCCGGATAGCACTCGGATTCCGAGGGGATGGACTCGATTCCCAGTTCGTAGATCGCTCGGGTGGACTGGGGCGAGAGGACCACGCGGTAATTCAGTTTCCGGAAGAAGACGGCCCAGAACGGGAAATCTTCGTACATGCCGAGAACGCGCGGAATGCCGATGGTGCCGCGCACGGCGGCCTCCTCGGAGAGGGGCTCATAATCGAACACGCGGTGAAGCTTGTACTCAAAGAGGTTGGGGAGCCCCTCCGCGTTTTTCTGCAGGCCGAGGCCGCGCTCGCAGCGGTTGCCGGAGACGAAGCTGCGGCCGCCCCCGAAGCGGTTCACGGTGAGGAGGCAGTGGTTGTTGCAGCCCTTGCAGCGGGTCAGTTTCGTGTCGTAGGAGAGATCCAGAATGTCCCCGATCGGGAGCATCGTGGTCTCCTGGCCCTCGTAGCGGTCGCGGGCGATCAGGGCCGCGCCGAAGGCTCCCATGATCCCGGCGATGTCGGGGCGCACGGCGTCGCATCCCGCGATGGTCTCGAAGGAGCGCAGGACGGCGTCGTTGTAGAAGGTGCCGCCCTGGACCACGATGCGGCGGCCGAGGTCGCGGGCGTCGGAGATCTTGATGACCTTGAACAGGGCGTTCTTGATGACGGAATAGGCCAGGCCCGCGGAGATGTCCGCGACGCTGGCGCCCTCCTTCTGGGCCTGCTTCACGTTGGAGTTCATGAAGACGGTGCAGCGGGTGCCCAGGTCGATGGGGTGCGGGGCGAAGAGGGCTTCTCTGGCGAAGTCCTTCACGTCGTAGCCGAGGGACCCCGCGAAGGTCTCGATAAAGGAGCCGCAGCCGGAGGAGCAGGCCTCGTTGAGCTGCACGGAATCCACGGTGTGATCCTTGATGCGGATGCACTTCATGTCCTGGCCGCCGATGTCCAGGATGCAGTCCACCTCGGGCTCGAAGAAGGAAGCGGCGTAGTAGTGGGAGACGGTCTCGACTTCGCCCTCATCGAGGAGGAAGGCGGCCTTGAGGAGCGCCTCGCCGTAGCCGGTGGAGCAGGAGCGGGCGATCTTCGCACCCTCCGGGAGGAGGCAGGAGACCTCGCCCATGGCGCGGATGGCGGTCTTTAAGGGACTGCCGTGGTTGTTGTCGTAGAAGGACCAGAGCAGGGTGCCGTCCTCGCCCACGAGCGCGAGCTTCGTGGTGGTGGAGCCGGCGTCGATGCCGAGGAAGCAGTTTCCGGTGTAGGAGCGCAGGTCGCCCTTGCGCACCGTGTGCCTGGCGTGGCGCGCGGCGAAGGCGTCGTAGTCCTCCTGCGAGGCGAAGAGGGGATCGAGGCGCTGGATCTCAAAGTCCAGGGTAATGCCCGCGCGCAGCTTTTCCGCGAGCTCCCGCAGGGAGACGTTGACCGAGCCGTCCGCGGACAGGGCCGCGCCGGCCGCCGCGAAGAGGTGGGAGTTCTCCGGGACGATGGCGGTCTCCTCCGTGAGGCCGAGGGTCCGCACGAAGGCCGCCCGCAGCTCCGAGAGGAAGTGGAGCGGGCCGCCCAGGAAGGCGACGTGGCCGCGGATGGGCTTGCCGCAGGCCAGGCCGGAGATGGTCTGGTTGACGACAGCCTGGAAGATGGAGGCAGCCAGGTCCTCCTTGGTGGCGCCCTCGTTGATCAGGGGCTGGATGTCTGACTTGGCGAAGACGCCGCAGCGCGCGGCGATGGGATAGATGGCCTTGTAGCCCTTCGCGTATTCGTTGAGGCCCTCCGCGTCGGTCTGCAGGAGGGCGGCCATCTGGTCGATAAAGGAACCGGTGCCGCCGGCGCAGATGCCGTTCATGCGCTGGTCGATGCCGCCGGTGAAGTAGATGATCTTGGCGTCCTCGCCGCCCAGTTCGATCGCAACGTCGGTCTGAGGGGCCTTTTTCTTGAGGGCGGTCGCCACGGAGACCACTTCCTGGACGAAGGGGACGCCGAGGTGACGGGAGATGGTGAGACCGCCGGAACCGGTGATGCGGGGGCAGACCCGCACGTCGCCCAGCTCTTTTCCGGCCTCTTCGAGGACGGAGGCCAGGGTCTCCTGGATATTGGCGTAATGGCGCGCGTAACGCCCGAAGAGGAGCTTCCCCTCCGGGTCCAGGACCGCCACCTTGACGGTGGTGGAGCCGATATCGATACCGAGCCGTCTTTCGCCCATGTTGGAACGACCTTCTTTCTTCCGCGTGCCGTCCGCGGGCGCGCGCATATCTTTCACATTAACTTTAATACTTTAACACAGATCAGCGTTTTGTGCAAATCCTGCGTGCGCGGGCGCAAAAAAGCAGGGTCTGTGCGGCCCTGCGGGGAGGTGGTATTCACTTTTTACCTCCGGGGGAGACCTGCCTCCTCCGGCTGTCTGAGTTTCAGCCCGGAGCTGTCCGGGGAAATATGTCCGCTGCTGAGGATGGAAAATGTGCTCCTCGGCAGCGGTTTATTCTTCCGCCTCCGGGGGGATCTGCTCGCGGTAAATGCCGAGTTCGCGCACCAGGGCGCGGGACATCGGGAAGATCTCCTCGTAGGCGGGGATGCGGCCCTCCACGCTGTCGGCGAGCCGGTCCATCTTCAGGATGTCGAGGGCGGACAGGGGCGTGATCCCGTCCGAGATCAGGGAGCCGTCCTGCGCGCGCAGAGTCTGTGAGAAGATGTCGTATTCTCCCTGTTTCAGTTTTTCGGTGAACACGTCTGCCAGCGCGCGCACTCCTTCGGGGACGGCGTCGGTCATGGCGACGTCAATGACGCCGGAATCCATGCCCCACCAGTAGTTGACGGCCTGGTCCTTCTTCGCGGAAGCGCCCGCGAGGACGGTCCGCGCGATGTTCTCGTAGAGTCTGCCCCAGACCCACACGGGTGAGGCGACGGTGACGGGGCGGCCGGCCTCGTCAAAGGAGAAGGTCCCGGTGTATTCCTCCTTCAGGAGGTCGGAGTCGGGGACGGGAATGTCGCGGTTGGAGATGACCGCCGCGCCTCTCTCGCGGAGCCGCTGCACGCAGTCGGCTTCGGTGCAGCTCCATTCGAGCAGGATCCTGGCCCGCGGATTCGTCATCCGCGCGCCCAGGGCGAAGGCGTTGACGGCCGCCGGTACGCCCAGGATGGGGTAGGAACCGATATAGCCCACAAGGTCGTTTTCCGCGAGCGCGCCGGCGATCATACCGGTGATGAATTTGCCCTCGAAGATGCGTCCGTAATAGGGTTTCACGCTGGAGAACGGCTGGCAGGCCGAGCAGTTGTAAAACCGGATCTTCGGGTAGCGGGCCGCGGCCTTCAGGGTGACGTTCAGGAGCGGGGGCGTCGTGGTGAAGATCAGATCCGCCCCGTCCGCGGCGGCCTCGTCGATGCGCGCCTCGGCCAGTTCCGGGGTGTCCGCGCCGTCGTAGACCCTGACGGAGACGGATTCGGGGAGGACCTGGGCGAGATAGGCGGCGCCTTCTGCGTGACCGCGGGTCCAGGGGCTCACCTCCGGCGTTCTCTGACAGATGAAGGCGGCAAGGAGATGCCGGGGGGCGGAGATGAGACGGGTGAGGACGCCCGGCTTATCCTGGTCGTCCGGCGCGGTCTCCACCGCGATCGCGTCCGGCTCCGAGGAGGAGCGCACGTCGCTCCAGAGGCCGGCGAGAGCTTTCTTCATCTCGGCAGGCGCCATGCGGACGGCCTGCGCGTAGGGGTAGGCGTTCAGGAAGAGGAGGAAGGCCTCTTCGGGGAGAATGTCCGGCTCGCCGGTCCCGATGGCGTGGAACGCCTCCCGGAAGGCGCCGAAGGAGGAGGCGAGGCGCCGCGCCTCCTCTCTGGTCCATTCTTCCCCGGGCTTTTTTCCCGTGAGGGAGAGGAGCCTGGCGTACCGCCCGGGGCGCCGGAACACAAAGTCGCCGATGCCGGTTGCCTTGAAAAAGTCGAGGTATTCCTGATAGACGGGCCAGGCGGGGTCGGTCTTTTCGGGGAGCAGGCGCACCACGCGGGCGGGGATCCGGACGGCGCCGAAATACCGCAGGACGCTGACGCGCTTGTTTCCCTCGCGGATGTAATAGTTCCCGAGGTATTCCGCACACTCCACGGGTTCGCGGATCCCCTCGTCGGAGAGATGGGCGCCGCAGAGCGCGGTCCACTTCATGGCGAATTCAGTGTTCGGCTCCGCCAGCGGAAGGAAGGAGGCGGAGAAGGCGTTGGTCCGCGCCCGCGTGGCGGTGCCGACGATGCGGTCGACCGGGATCTCGCGGATCCCGAGGCTGACGGCCGGTGCGGCGGACGCGCCGGGAAACACCTCGTCGAGCACGGCGGGGTAGGGGGAGAGCCCGCGCGCCTCGCGCTCCTTTTTTTCTTTCAGGGCAAGGCTCCGGGCTTTATTGTATTCTTCGATTGCGGTCATCTGCATAGTGGATCATTTCTGATGTGCGGCAGGCTGCCGGCGGCCGCGGCGCAGGTGCGGGGCAGGATTCGGGTGCTGCCCGGCAGCAGGCGCCGTGCCGCTTTGGCGGCTGGTTTTTGATCGCCATATGATAGCACGGGGACCGGAAACAATCAAGACTGTTTTTTTTGCGGCCGGAATCGGCCCAAAGCAGGGGCCTGCAGGAACTCTATGCCCGGTGCGCCCCGGCTTCGCGGGAGCGGTCCCGGCCGGCGCGCCGCCCTGTGCGGATCGGGGTCCCTTGCGTTTTGTTTCAAAAAATGGTATTTTTAGGGCATGCTGCGGAAAGGAGCTTTTTTCGTTCATGGACTTCCTTCAGAAACTTGAGCGCCGGTTCGGCCGCTTTGCCATTCCGAACCTGATGCTGTACATCATCATCCTGTACGGCGCGGGCTTTGTTCTCTATATGATCAACGCGGAGTTCTGCGTGCAGTGGCTCGCCTTTTCCGCTCCCCTGATTTTACGGGGGCAGGTCTGGCGCCTTGTCACCTTCCTGATCCAGCCACCTTCCACGAACATCCTGTACTTCCTGATCGCGATGTACCTGTATTACATGCTGGGCACGAACCTCGAGCGCACCTGGGGGACCTTCCGCTTCAACGTCTATTTCTTCATGGGCGTTCTGGGGCATATCCTGGCCGGGTTCCTGCTCTGGTTCCTGTTCCGCTACCCGATTTTCCTCACCACGGGATTCCTCAACCTGTCCCTGTTCTTCGCCTTCGCGGCGACGTACCCGGATCTGCAGTTCATGCTGTTTTTCATCATCCCGCTGAAGGCCAAGTACCTGGCCATCATCGAGGCGGTGGTGTACCTCTACATGATCGTGACCTCGCTGATCGCGCACGACTGGGCGACGCCCATCCTCATCGTGCTTTCGCTCCTCAATTTCCTGGTCTTTTTCCTTCTGACCCGCGGTTACAGGAGAATCTCCCCGTCCCGCGTGAAGCAGAAGGCGGTCTTCCAGGCCAAAGCGGAGAAGGCCCGGCGCGAGGAGAGGAAGATCCAGTACGGACCGCGCCACCGCTGCGCCGTCTGCGGCTGCACGGAGGCGGACGACCCGACACTGGAGTTCCGTTACTGCTCCAAGTGCGAGGGCAATTACGAGTACTGTCAGGACCATCTTTACACGCATCAGCACGTGAAGAACAGCCCGGTGGATCCGCAGGTGCAGCGGAACGCCTGACCTCGTTCACACTTTTTCCGCACCCGCTTCGGTTCGTCTGCTGACATGACAGGAGGTCGGCATGGCCAATATCAGTGTATTTGACGTCATCGGGCCCGCCATGGTGGGCCCGTCCAGCTCCCACACGGCGGGAGCGGCCACCATCGGCTATCTGGCCGGCCGGCTTGCGGGCGGCGATCTCTCGGAGGTGGTCTTTACCCTGCACGGCTCGTTCGCGAGCACGTATCTCGGGCACGGCACCGACCGCGCCCTTCTGGGCGGCGTCCTGGGCTTTGCCCCGGACGACCTGCGCATCCGCGAATCCTTTGCGATCGCGAAGCAGCGGGGAATCGCCTTCCGCTTTGAGACCGCGGAGGACGACGATCCCGACATCCACCCCAACACGGCCGACATCCGCATGACCTGCCGGAACGGCCGCGTGCGCACCGTGCGCGGCGTCAGCGTCGGCGGCGGCAAGGTGCGGATCGTGCGGATCGACGGGATCCACGTGCGCTTCTCCGGCGAATACGAGACCCTGGTGGTCCTGCACCGCGACATGCCCGGCGTGGTGGCCCACGTGACGGGCATCCTGAGCGCGGCGGGCGTCAACATCGCCTACATGCGCCTTTACCGGGAACAGAAGTCCGAGAAGGCATATCTGATCGTGGAATCGGACGAGAAGATCCCGCCGGAACTGATCGACCGGGTGCGGGAGCACCCCGCGGTCAGCGATACCATGCTCCTGGAGGTGTGAGATGGCTGTGGATTTTGCGAGCGGCGCACAGCTGATCGAGCTGTGCAGAAAAGAAAACATCTCCATCGGCCGCGCGATGCTTCTGCGGGAATGCGCGCAGACGGAAGCCTCCGAGGAGGAAGTCCGCGAACGGATGCGCTCCGCGCTCCGGATCATGCGGGAATCCGCGATGCGTCCGCAGGAGACCCCGGTCCGCTCCGTGGGCGGGCTGATCGGCGGAGAGGCCAGGGACCTGGCCGGACAGAAGGATCCGCTCTGCGGCTCTCTGCTGCATGACGCCATGACCATGGCGGCCGCCGTTCTCGAGGTGAACGCCTCGATGGGCGTCATCGTGGCCGCACCGACGGCCGGCTCGGCGGGTGTGGTGCCCGGCGTGCTCCTGTCGATGGAAAAGCACCGCGGGCTTTCGGAGGAGGACCTTCTGGAAGGCCTTTTCGCGGCGGGTGCCGTGGGCTATCTCCTGATGCGCCTCGCCTCGGTCTCCGGCGCGGAGGCCGGCTGCCAGGCGGAGGTCGGGAGCGCGGCAGCGATGGCTGCGGCCGCGGCGGTCTGTCTGTGCGGCGGAAGCCCGAAAATGAGCCTCGACGCGGCGTCCTTTGCCCTCGGCAATCTCCTGGGACTGGTCTGCGACCCGATCGCCGGGCTCGTGGAGCGGCCCTGCCAGAGCCGCAACGTCCTGGGCGTGGCCGACGCTCTCACGGCGGCGGATCTGGTGCTGGCCGGCGTGCGTCCCGCCGTGCCCTTTGACGAGATGGCGCAGGCCATGCAGAAGGTGGGACGCGCTCTGCCCGTGAGCCTCCGCGAGACCGCGAAGGGAGGCTGCGCGGCGACCCCCTCCGGAAAGCGTCTGAAGGAGATCATTTTCGGTTGCGGCAGACCCTGAAAAATGGTATAATATCCTGCGGCCGCGGCAGGGTACATTTCTGCCGCAGGGCCGGAAAGGCAGGCATCACATGAAGAACAGACGCGTGCTTCTCAAACTCAGCGGAGAGGCGCTGGCGGGAGAGAAGGGAACGGGCTTTGACGAGGCTATCTGCCGCGACGTCGCACGACAGGTCCGGACCGGCGCACAGGCCGGGACCGAGGTCTGCATCGTCATCGGCGGAGGCAATTTCTGGCGCGGGCGTACTTCGGAGCGCATCGACCGCGTTCGCGCGGATCAGATCGGCATGCTGGCCACGGTCATGAACGCGATCTACGTCTCCCAGATTTTCGAGAGCGAGGGCATGGAGACGGAGGTCTACACCCCCTTCACGGTGGGCGCCATGACAAAGCTGTTCTCCAAGGCGGAGGCGGACCGGGACCTGAAGGCCGGGAAGATCGTGTTCTTCGCGGGAGGCACGGGCCATCCGTACTTCTCCACGGACACCGGAGCGGCCCTGCGCGCCATCGAGATGGAGGCGGACCAGATTCTGCTGGCCAAGGCCATCGACGGCGTTTACGACGCAGATCCCGCCACCCATCCGGAAGCGAAGAAGTACGACACCGTCAGCCTGTCGGAGGTGCTGGAGAAACAGCTCAAGGTCATCGACCTGACGGCCACGGCCCTCTGCATGGAGAATCATATGCCGCTCGCGGTCTTCGGCCTGAGCGGAGAAAACTCGATCGAGAACGCACTGCGCGGGCAGATCACCGGAACCGTGGTCACCGCGTCCTGATACAGAGAAAAGGAGGAGATAACCATGGGAGACTTTGTCAGCTTTTATGAAGACAAGATGCAGAAGACGTTAGCCAATCTCTCTTCGGAGTTCGGCTCCATCCGCGCGGGCCGCGCGAACCCCCATGTTCTGGATAAGATCCGGGTGGACTACTACGGCGCGCCGACCCCGATCCAGCAGGTGGCCAACGTCTCCGTGCCCGAGGCCAGGATCATCCAGATCCAGCCCTGGGACCGTTCCGTCCTCAAGGCCGTGGAGCGCGCGATCCTTATGTCGGATCTGGGCATCAACCCCTCGAACGACGGCACGATGATCCGCCTGGTGTTTCCGGAACTCACCGAGGAGCGCCGCCGCGATCTCGCGAAGGACGTCAAGAAGAAGGGTGAGGCCGCGAAGGTGGCCCTGCGCAACATCCGCCGCGACGCGAACGAGCAGATCAAGAAGAATCAGAAGGCCGGAGAGATCACCGAGGACGACCAGAAGAAGGACGAATCCGACATCCAGAAGCTCACGGAGAAATTCGTGGAGCTGGTGGACAAGGAGGTCGAGGCCAAGACCAAGGAGATCATGACGGTCTGATATCCGGCGGAGCCGCCCGCGGGCGGCGCGAAGGACAGACGGAAGGGCTGCCGCGGCAGAGCTTGTTTGCGCTCGTACCGGCAGCCTTTCTCCTGTCATGGAGGACCGTTTCTGCCGATGTCATGCCCGGCCGCAGCATGCCGGGGTGCATATTTTCCGGCCGCAGCATGCCGGAGCGCATTTGCACTGGCGCAGTGTACCGGAGTGAATTTGTTCGGGCGCGGCGGGTCGTGCGGACTCGTGCCGGGCGCGGCGCATCCGGACTCCCTTCCGCATCAGAAGGCGTGACGGGGCCCGAACGGGAAAGAACATTATGTAAACTAACGCCGCTCCCCATGGGCGGCGCACCGAAAGAGGACACAGCATGGAGCAGGAGAGAGCCGTGCCGAGGCACGTCGCCATCATTCTGGACGGAAACGGACGCTGGGCCAGGAAGAGAGGCCTGCCGCGCACCGCGGGGCACCGCGAGGGCTGCCGCGTCGTGGAGCAGACCGTCGAGGACGCCGCGCGCCTGGGCATCGAATACCTCACGGTGTACGCGTTTTCCACGGAAAACTGGAAGCGGTCCGCGGAGGAAGTGGGCGCGCTGATGCAGCTGTTCCGCTTCTACGCGAAGCGCCTTCTGGAAGTCGCGAAGCGCAACGGGGCGAAGATCCGCATGATCGGAGAGCGGAGCGCTTTCGCGCCCGACCTGATCGAGGCCATCGGTCGTCTCGAAGAGGAGACGAAGGACAACACCGGGATCGTCTTCACGTTTGCCGTGAACTACGGCGGTCGCGACGAGATCACGCGCGCGGTGCGGAAGATCGCGCAGAAGGTCTCGGCAGGAGAGCTTTCCCCGGAGGAGATCACGGAGCAGACCATTGAGGCCTCCCTGGATACGGCCGGCATCCCCGCGCCGGACCTCCTCATCCGCACGAGCGGAGAGCAGCGCCTCTCCAATTTCCTGCTTTGGCAGGCGGCGTACACGGAACTGTATTTCACGGACAAGTACTGGCCGGATTTCTCGAAGGAAGAACTGGAGCGCGCCATCGAGGCCTACCGGGGCCGCGAGCGCAGATATGGAGGCGTCTGAATGTTTCGGACCAGACTGATCAGCGGCATCGTGCTTGTCCTCATCCTCATCTTTACTCTCCCCGCGGGCGGGTGGGTCCTGGCCTGCCTCCTCGCGGCAGCTTCCGTGATCGGCATGTCCGAACTCATGGAGATCTACGGCGCGAAGCGAAAGAGCATCGCCATTGCGGCCTATCTCGGCGCGGTCCTCATTTTCGGGGCCTGCCTGGCCGGATGGGAGAGGGGGCGGACCCTGGCCCTTGTCGCCGGCGCGGCCGCGGTGCTCGCGGTCTACGTCTTCACCTTCCCGACGTTCAAGGCGGGTCAGGCGATGGCGGCCGTCTTTTCCCTGTTTTACCTGCCGTTCCTGCTGTCCTACGTCTACCTGACGCGCGCCCTGCCCGGCGGGGCCTACCTGGTCTGGCTCATTTTCCTGGCCTCGTGGGGGTGTGACACCTGCGCCTACTGCGTGGGCATGCTGATCGGAAAGCACAAGATGACCCCGAAGCTCTCCCCGAAAAAGAGCGTGGAGGGCGCCGTGGGCGGCGTCATCGGCGCCGGCATCCTGGGCGCGGTCTTCGGTGCGGTCTTTGCGGACAAGCTGGGCCTTGCGCACCCCGCCCTCATGACGGCCGCGGTCTGCATGATCGGTTCCCTTCTGTCCATGGTGGGAGACCTGACCGCCTCCGGAATCAAGCGCGACCACAACGTGAAGGACTACGGGACCCTGATTCCGGGCCACGGCGGCATTCTGGACCGCTTTGACAGCGTGATTCCCGTGGCGCCGGCCGTCTTCTATGCCCTGGTGATCTTCCAGGGCGGATGGGGGGCGCTGCTGTGAGTACGAAGCGCGTTGCCATTCTGGGAAGCACCGGGTCCATCGGGACCCAGGCGCTGGACGTCATCCGCGCACAGGAGGACCTTGAGGTCTGCGCCCTGGCCGCGGGAAGAAATATCGATCTTCTGGAAAAACAGGCGCGCGAATTCCGGCCCGAAGTGGCCGTCCTCTGGGACGATGCGGACGCCGCGGAGCTGCAGAGGCGCCTCGCGGGCACCGGCGTCACCGTCCTCTCCGGCATGGAGGGGCTGACGGCCGCGGCCACGCTGCCCTCGGCGGACACCGTCCTCGCGGCGGTCGTCGGCATGATGGGCATCCGCCCTGTGATGGCGGCCATCCGCGCCGGCAAGGAGATCGCTCTGGCCAACAAGGAGACCCTGGTCACGGCGGGTCATCTGATCATGCCGCTGGTGCGGGAGAAGGGCGTCACCCTGTATCCCGTAGACAGCGAGCACAGCGCCATTTTCCAGTGCCTGCGCGGGGAAAATCCCGCGCGTGTGCGCAAGATCCTGCTCACCGCCTCCGGCGGGCCCTTCCGCGGCTATACGCGGGAGCAGCTGGAGCAGGTGACCGTGGCCGACGCCCTCCGGCACCCGAACTGGTCCATGGGAAAGAAGATCACGATCGATTCCTCGACCATGGTCAACAAGGGCCTCGAGGTCATGGAGGCCGCGCACCTGTTCTCGGTCCCCGTGGAGAAGATCGAGGTGGTGGTGCAGCCGAAGAGCATCATCCACTCCATGGTGGAATACGAGGACGGCGCCGTCATCGCGCAGCTGGGGACGCCCGACATGAAGCTCCCGATCCAGTACGCCCTTCTCGGGACGGACCGACGCCCCCTGCCCGGGCCCGGTCTGGACTTTGCGGCGCTCCGGAGCATCACGTTTGAAAAGCCCGACTTCGCCGTGTTCCGCGGTCTGGCCCTGGGCTATGAGGCGGGAGCCGCGGGAGGGACCCTTCCCACGGTGTACAACGCGGCCAACGAATGGGCCGTGGCGGCCTTCCTTTCCGGCCGAATCCGCTATACGCAGATCACCGACATCATCGAAGAAGAAATGCAGGCGCACGAGAACCGGCCCGCCCCGGACCTGGATCTGATCCTGGAGACTGAGGCGGCGGTCCGCTCGCGCCTGGAAAAGAGATATCACGCATGAGAATCATCATTCCCCTGCTGCTCATCAGCTTTCTGGTGACGGCACATGAATTCGGACACTTTCTCCTGGCCAAGACCAACGGCATCGGCGTGCTGGAGTTCTCGGTCGGCATGGGCCCGCGCCTCCTGACCTTCAAGAAGGGGGAGACGCGCTATTCGCTCAAGCTGATTCCCTTCGGCGGTTCCTGCGCGATGGCCGGAGAGCCGGACGGCTACGACCCGGAGGAGGCGGAAGATTCCCTCTTCACGAGGTTTCCCGAGGAAAAGTATTTTCAGAACAAGAGCGTCTGGGCCCGCATCTCCGTGATCGTGGCCGGCCCGCTCTTCAACTTCATCCTGGCTTTCGTCCTCTCCCTGATCGTGATCGCCAACGTGGGCATCAACCCCGCGAAGGTCTATCTCGTCCGCGAGGGCAGCCATGCGGAGAAAGCCGGCATTCTCGAGGGAGACATCGTCAGGAGCATCGACGGGAAGAAGATCGGCATCGGCCGGGACATCGAACTCGTGAACCTCGGCGTTTCCTACGCGGGGCGGGAGACCGTCCCCGTGGTGGTGGAGCGCGCGGGAGAGAAGGTCACCCTGCAGATCGATCCCAACCGCACGGCCTACATGCTGGGCATTTCCTACTACGCCAATGACGACCCGGCGCAGATCACCATCACGATCGGAGACCCGGGCGACACCTCCTCGCGGGCCGGCCTGCGGGACGGCGACATCATCACCGCGATCGAGGGGGTGGAGATCGCCTCCGGCGCGCAGATGCACGCCTACCTCACGGAGCATCCGCTGGACGGGTCCCCTGTGTCGGTGTCTTTTACACACAACGGAACGCCGCGCGAGGCAGTCAACATCCCCGAGGTGCGCACGGTGACGGACCTCGGCTTTGAGGCGAGCTATTACCGCGAACCGGGCAGCTTCGGCCAGGTGGTCTCGGGTTCCTTCAAAGAGGTGGGCTACTGGATGCGCTACGTGCTGCGGTCCCTGCGCATGCTGGTGACCGGGAAACTGTCCGCCCGCAACATCTCCGGCCCGGTGGGTATCGTCTCCGTCGTGGATGACATCGTGGACCAGAGCAGCCCCGGAGGCCTGTCCGCCGTGATTCTGACCCTGCTCAATTTCGCGACCATGCTGAGCGCGAACCTCGGAGTCATGAACCTGCTCCCGATTCCCGCGCTGGACGGCGGGCGGCTCCTGTTCCTGCTGATCGAGGCGGTGCGCGGCAAGCCCGTGCCCCCGGAGAAGGAGGGCCTCGTCCACACCGTGGGCATGGTGCTCCTGCTGGTTCTCGCAGTCCTTGTCCTGTTTTCCGATGTCCTCAAACTCCTGTAAGGTACAGCCATGAGAAGAAAGACCAGAGAGATCTGCATCGGCGGCGTCACGATCGGGGGAGACAACCCCATCGCCGTGCAGTCCATGACCAACACCCGCACGGAAGACGTGTCCGCCACCGTGGCGCAGATCCATGCCCTCGAGGAGGCCGGCTGCGACATCATCCGCTGCGCCGTTCCCACGCCTGAGGCGGCGGAGGCGCTCCGGGAGATCCGCCGGCAGATCCGCATCCCGCTGGTGGCCGACATCCATTTCGACTACCGTCTGGCCATCGCCTCGATCGAGGCCGGGGCGGACAAGATCCGCATCAATCCGGGCAACATCGGCAGTGAGGACAGGGTGCGCGCGGTCGTGGAGGCGGCCCGGGCGCGGCAGATCCCGATCCGCGTGGGCGTCAATTCCGGCTCTCTGGAGAAAGAGATTCTGGAGCGCGACGGGCGCGTTACCGCACGGGGCCTGGCGGACAGCGCCCTGGCGCAGGTGCGCCGCATCGAGGCGCTGGACTATCAGAACCTGGTCATCAGCATCAAATCCTCGGACGTCCCCACGGCGGTGGAGGCGCACGAGATTCTGTCCGCGCAGACCGATTACCCGCTGCACGTGGGCATCACGGAGGCGGGCACGGTGTACCGCGGCATCATCAAATCCGCCGTGGGCCTGGGGGCCATCCTGTCCCGCGGCATCGGCGACACGGTGCGCGTCTCCCTGACCGGGGACCCGGTCGAAGAGGTGCGCGCGGCGCGCCGGATCCTGGCCAGCCTGAACCTGATCAGCGCGGGTCCGGAGATCGTGTCCTGCCCGACCTGCGGGCGGACCGAGATCGACCTGATCGGCCTGTCGGAGCAGGTGGAAAAGCTCCTGTCCGGCTATGACCTGCCGATCAAGGTGGCCGTGATGGGCTGCGTCGTGAACGGCCCCGGAGAGGCCCGCGAGGCGGATCTGGGCATCGCCGGCGGAAGAGGGGAAGGCCTTCTGTTCCGCCGTGGAGAGATCATCAGAAAACTGCCGGAGGAGGAGCTCCTTCCCGCGCTTCGGGAGGAACTGGACCGGCTCAGTGGGAGACAGAGAGGGACAGCGCGTTGAGCAAACCGTTTTTTGAGGCTCTTCCGGACTTTCGCGCGCCGGAGGGGATGCAGCAGCAGCTGGAGAGATCGTCGCTCCTGAGAGCCGTTCCGAAGCCGGACGGCAATCGGATCGTTCTGTATCTCTCCTGTCCTTTTTTGATGGAAAAGCGCGACGTCTACCGTCTGGAGGCAGCGCTGACGAAGCAGTACTTCGCGGCGCGCGGGATCAAGGTGCAGATCATCGAGCGCTTTGCCCTCTCCGGACAGTACACGCCCGAAAACCTGACGGAGATGTACCTGCCCAGTATGCTTCTCGAGACCAAAGAGATCAGCATGCGGCTTTATCATGTCCTGCGCCATTCCCAGCTTTCCTTCTCCGAAGAGGGCGTCGTCGTCTGCGACGTGCCCCGGGACGCCCTGCTGCGCAGCCAGGGAGATTCCCTCAAGGCCTATCTGGAGAAGGTGTACACGGAGCGATGCGGCCTCGCGGCCGAGGTCCGCATGGTCTATGACCGTGAGGCGGGCCTGATGCACCGCGAGGAGATCGAGGAGCGTCTGCGTGCCGAAGCGCGCAGCATTTCCCGCGCGGCGCAGGAAAGCGGCGCGGAAGGTGCGGGAGCGGAGACTGCGGCCGGGCAGGAGATGCCCTGGGATACCGGAGACGGCGCGCCGCAGGGCGCCGGGGAGTCTGCCCCGGCTGCGGACGCTTTCAGAGCTTCGGAGGGAGCCCCTGCCGCTGCGGAGGGCGCTGCTCCCTTCCCCGCGGGGACCGGCAGCGCGGCAAAGCCCGCCGGCGAGGAAAAAGCGAAGAAGGGCGCCGGGAGGAGCGGCGGCGGGAGAGGCGCGCGACGCGACGGGCGCGGCGGCCTGACCCGCGGGCGCGGCATGCGCAGAAAGAGCGAAGATCCCGATATCTTCTGGGGCGACGGCCTGGACGAGGAGATCACGCCGATGTCGGAACTCAACGAGGCATCGGGGAGCGTGACCGTCTCCGGGGAGATCTTCTTTGTGGAAGAGAGAAAACTGCGCTCCGGCAGCTCCATGTTCCTCTTCAACGTGACGGACGGGAGCGATTCGATCTCGGTCAAGGTCTTCGCGAAGGAGGACGAGGGCGACCCGCTGCGGGACAACCTGAAGAACGGCGCGTGGGTGACCGTGCGCGGTCTGGCCGGCATCGACGCCTACGATGGGGAACTCTCCCTCACGGGTGTGCGCGCCATCAAGAAGATCCCGGCCCGCCGCGAGGTGCGGCAGGACTTCTCCACGGAGAAGCGCGTGGAGCTCCACTGCCACACCAAGATGAGCGAGATGGACGCCGTCGCGGACGTGGAGGCGCTCCTGAAGCGCGCCCACGACTGGGGGCATCCGGCCATGGCCATCACCGACCACGGCGTGGTGCAGAGCTTCCCTCTGGCCCTCAAGTATCAGCGCAAGTGGGAGAAGGACGACCCGTTCAAGATCATCTACGGCCTCGAGGGCTACCTCGTGGACGACTTAAAGCAGAGCGCGGTGCGCCCGGAGGGCAAGGACTTCACCGGGGATTTTGTGGTGTTCGACATCGAGACCACGGGGCTGTCCGCGCAGAAGGACCGCATCATCGAGATCGGCGCCGTGCGCGTCTCCGGCGGGGAGATCGCGGGCCGCTTCTCGACCTTCGTGAACCCTCGCGTGCCGATTCCCTACCGCATCCAGGAACTGACCCGCATCCAGGATTCGATGGTGGAGAACGCGCCCCCCGTGGAGGAGGTCCTGCCGAAGTTCCTCGCCTTCTGCGAGGGCGCCTCGGTCGTGGCCCACAACGCGGACTTCGATTCCCGCTTCATCGCGGTGAACGCGGAGCGCCTGGGGCTGACCTTTGCCCCCACCATCGTGGACACCATGGTGATGGGCCGTCTCCTGTTTCCAACCCTGCGGCGCCACACCCTGGACGCCGTGGCAAAGGCCCTGACCGTCCCGCTGGAGGGGCATCACCGGGCCGTAAATGACGCGGAGTGCACCGCCCAGGTCTTTCTCAAGATGGTGTCTCTGTGCGAGAAGCGCGGGATCCGCACCTTGGAGGAACTGAACGAGGCGGGCAAGTCGTCTCCGGAGGCCATCCGGCGCATGAAGTCCTATCATGTGATCCTGCTCGCGGCCAATGAGACCGGGCGCGTCAACCTCTACCGTCTGGTGTCGGAGTCGCATCTCAACTACATGTACAACCGCCGCCCCCGCATCCCGAAGTCCCTGCTCATGGAGTGCCGGGAGGGGCTGATCGTCGGCTCCGCCTGCGCGGCGGGAGAACTGGTCCAGGCGCTCCTGGACGGCGCGACGGATTCGGAGATCGCGAAGATCGTCCGCTTCTACGACTATCTGGAGATCCAGCCCATCGGCAACAACCGCTTCCTTCTCCATGAGGGGAAGCACGGCGATATCACCACCGAGGAGGACCTGCGCGACATCAACCGCACCATCGTCGCCCTGGGAGAGAAGTTCGACAAGCCCGTGGCGGCCACGGGAGACGTGCACTTCCTGGACCCCGAAGACGCCGTCTACCGCAGCATCCTGGTCCACGGCACCCGCGGCAAGGCGGGCAAGGAGGACGAGGGCGATTCCGAGCCCGACAGCCTGTATCTCCACACCACGGACGAGATGCTGGAGGAGTTCTCCTATCTGGGTCCGGAGAAGGCCCGCGAGGTGGTCATCACGACCCCGAACAGGATCGCGGACCGGATCGAGCGCATCTCGCCGGTGCGGCCGGACAAGTGCCCGCCCGTCATCGAGGATTCGGACAAGACCCTGCGCGAGATCTGCTACAAAAAGGCACATGAGATGTACGGGGATCCCCTGCCGGAGATCGTGCAGAACCGGCTGGAAAAGGAACTGACGTCGATCATCGGCAACGGCTACGCTGTCATGTACATCATCGCGCAGAAGCTGGTCTGGAAGTCCAACGAGGACGGCTACGTCGTGGGCTCCCGCGGCTCTGTCGGCTCGTCCTTCGTGGCCACCATGGCCGGAATCACGGAGGTCAACCCGCTGCCGCCGCACTACGTCTGCCCGCACTGCAAATACAGCGATTTCACCTCGGAGGAGGTGCGCGCCTACGCCGGCGAGGCCGGCTGGGACCTGCCCGACAGGGTGTGCCCGGTCTGCGGAAAGCCGCTGGCGAAGGACGGTTTCGACATCCCGTTCGAGACCTTCCTGGGCTTCTACGGGAACAAGGAGCCGGATATCGACCTCAACTTCTCGGGAGAGTACCAGCCCCGCGCCCACGCCTACACGGAGGAGATCTTCGGCAAGGGACACACCTTCCGCGCCGGCACCATCGGCACGCTGGCGGACAAGACCGCCTATGGCTTCGTGAGCAAGTACCTCGAGGAGGTCGTCAAGGAGCCGCGCCGCAAGTGCGAGAAGGAGCGCCTGGCCATGGGCCTCACGGGCGTCCGCCGCACGACGGGCCAGCACCCGGGCGGCATCGTGGTCCTTCCCCACGGCGAGGACATCAACTCCTTCACGCCGGTGCAGCACCCCGCCAAGGACTCGGACGCCGCGGAGGGAGAGGACACCAAGGAGATCATCACCACCCACTTTGAGTACCACTCGATCGAGCACAACCTCTTAAAACTCGATATCCTGGGGCATGATGATCCGACGATGATCCGCCGCCTGCGCGACATCACCGGGATCGACCCGCAGAAGGTGCCCCTGGATGAGCCGGAGATCGTGCAGCTCTTCCAGAGCACCGCGCCTCTGGGAATCCGCCCCGAGGACATCGGCGGGACCAAATTCGGCACGCTGGGCATCCCGGAGTTCGGCACGGACTTTGCGATGGGCATCCTGGAGGGAGCGAAGCCGCAGAGCATCTCGGACCTGGTGCGCATTTCCGGCCTGTCCCACGGCACCAACGTGTGGCAGGAGAACGCGGAGATCCTTCTGGCGGAGGGGACGGCCACGCTGCGCGAGGCCATCTGCTGCCGCGACGATATCATGATCTACCTGATCTCCATGGGACTGGAGGCCGGCGAGGCCTTCAACATCATGGAGGCGGTCCGCAAGAACAAGTTTAACGAGAAGGACAACGGGAAGAAACTGGGGCCGTGGATCCAGCACATGCAGGAGGCCGGCGTGCCGGAGTGGTACATCGAGTCCTGCCGCAGGATCCGGTACATGTTCCCGAAGGCCCATGCCGCTGCCTACGTGACCATGGCGGGCCGCATCGCTTGGTTCAAGATCCATCAGCCGCTGGCCTACTACGCGGCCTACTTCTCCATCCGGTCCAAGGCCTTTGACTACGGCCTGATGTGCCAGGGGCGCAGCGCCCTGGAGCACCACATCGAGGCGTACCGCAAGGCGGACAAACTGGAGGAGAAGGCGAAGGACGAACTGCGCGACATGCGCTCCGTACAGGAAATGTATGCCCGCGGATACGAGTTCACGCCCATCGATATTTACAGGGCGCACCCGACGCACTTCCTGATCGTGGACGGGAAGATCATGCCGGCGCTGACCACCATCAGCGGACTGGGCGAAAAGGCCGCGGAGATGCTGGCCGCGGAGGCGAAGAAGGGCCCCTTCCTCTCGAGAGAGGATCTGTGCCAGCGGGCCAGGGTGGCCTCCACCGTGGCCGACCACATGGCGGATCTGGGTCTGCTGGGCGGACTGCCCGCGACCAACCAGATGTCGCTGTTCGATCTGAGTATATAAGGAAGGCCGGGAGGCCGCGGGAGCGGGCTGCCGGGAGGCTCCCCGCGGGGTTCGCGTGAGAAAGAAGTGTGCGCCGGAAGGGAGCGGCAGGACAGACGTGGGGAAACGTCGGCTGCAGAAGCCGAAGACCGGAAGCCCCTGACGGGGCGGGAGATACGCGCATGGAAGATAGGAAAGAGAAAGTGCTGCCGGAGGGGATGAAGCGGGTCTGCATCGCCGGCGTCGGGGCGATCGGCGGGATCCTCGGCTCGATGCTCTGCCGCGCCTACCCGGGGCAGGTGACGCTGATCGCGCGCGGCGCGAGGGCAGAGAGTTTCCGGACAAACGGCGTCGTGATGCACAGCGAATACTACGGAGAGGTGAAGGGCATGCCGGGCACCGTCACGGCAGACGCCCGGGACCTTCCCGTGCAGGACTGCATCCTGTTCTGCGTGAAGAACTATTCTCTGGAACAGATCGCAGAGGAACTGCGGCCCCAGATCGGAGAGGAGACGATCCTCGTTTCGGTCCAGAACGGCGTCGATGCCGGCGACCGGCTGCGGGCGATGTTCCCGCAGGCCACAGTGTGCGATTCCGTGACCTATACGACGACCGGGGTGAACGAGGACTATTCCGTTTCGCAGAACGGGCCTTACACCTATGTGTTTATCGGGAGCAAGACCAATGACGCGAGAGAAAGGGCCGCTGCGGAAAAGGTGCGGGCGCTCTTTGTCTCGGCGGGCTTTGACATGCGCTTTACCGACGAGGTCGTGAAGGAACTCTGGAGCAAGTACATTCTGAACTGTGCCTTCAATACCGTCACGGCCCGGCATCTGGCCTTCAACGGCGATATCCGCCGTTCCCCGGCCCTGCAGGCCGACACCGAGGCGCTCCTCCGGGAGACATACGCGGTGAGCGAGGCGGAGGGCGTGGGGCTTCCCCCGGACCTTCCGGACCAGAAATTCCGCTTTATGATGACGAGGCAGTCGGAAAAGGCCACGAGCTCGATGATGCGGGATGCAAAGGCGCACCGCCCTCTGGAGATCGAGGCCTTCTCCGGGACCGTGATCCGGCTGGCAAAGAAGCACGGGATCCCCGTGCCGGTCACGGAGCGGTATTACCGCGAACTGAAAGAAAATATGGGATGAGTTTCCGATCATTGCGGGAGAGTCTGCCTTCGCGGCAGTCAGGTGTCTGAGAGGATAGAAGCGTCAGCCGGCGGGCGCCGGTGAGGTGTCTGCGGGACGCTTCCGCTCTGTGCGGCTGTACGCAGCGGATGCTAAGCTCGCGGCGCCATTCGGCACCGCTCACTAAGCACCGGCGGCCGCAACGCCCGTACGACACCTCACCGACGCCCCGGGAGGCTTCCGCTCTGTGCGGCTGTACGCAGCGGATGCTAAACTTGCGGCGACGGTCGGCACCGTTCGCCAGGCACCGGCGGCTGCAACGTCCGTACGACACCTTGCCTGCAGGGGCGGGCACGATCATGCTTGCTTCGGGCGCTGCGTTCCGCATGACACCTCACCGGCGCCTGCGGGATATGCCGGAAATCATATCAGGCTTATAGGACAAAACGTGTTGGTAAAAACGGCTGGAATCCTTGGTTTTACTAGGGTTCCAGCCGTTGTATCTTGTTTGAAAGAAGATACAGGGTGGACAAAACGTGTTGGTAAAAAGTCCGGAAAACGTTGATTCTATGCGGTAAATCTGGGTTATATCTTCCTTGAAAACCAAGGTTTTGGAGG
>JAFRUR010000036.1 GCA_017438775.1 Lachnospiraceae bacterium
CAGAGGTTTGCCTGCAGCTTCTTTCAGATTTCACCTCGCGATGAACACCCTTGCTGTTCAGCTATACACTTCCCACTACCTGGGCGTGTTCGGGACTTTCACCCGTTAGAGCGCGCCCATGGCGCGCATACAACACAAAGGACGGATCCTCCTTCCGAGAAGTCCGTCCTTTGTGATGGCCTGCTATTCTTTCCCGAACCCTTTCCGGGAATACGTCGGGGATTTATTACGTTCTGTCCGCGGTCCGGCCCTCCTTACTCCTCCAGTCCCTTCTGGTATGCGTACAGCGCATCGAAGGTGCCCCTGCTCAGGTCGCGGTAGCAGCGGTCCCAGATCTCGTAGACCGGCCTGTAGGACTCGTGGATATCCGCGTTCGGGGTGTAGTGCGTAAGCACGCGGGTCATGTTCTCCGACGCCTCGCGGTAGCTCCCGTACAGGCCGGACGCCACGGCGCAGATGATGGCCGCGCCCAAGGTCGTGGCCTCCTTCGCGGTGATGGTCTCCACCGGGATGCCGTAGATATCGGCCTGCATCTGGTTCCAGAAACTGTTGTTGGACGCCCCGCCGATGACGCGCAGGCTCTTGGCCTCGGGAAGGCCGCCCTCCTGCAGGGTCTCCAGCATCATGCGGTTTTCAAAGCAGATGCCTTCCATGGTGGCGCGGCAGAGATCGTTCCGGTCGCTTCCCAGGGACATGCCGATGTAGGCGCCGCGGGCCGCGTCGTCATAGTTCGGGCAGGCCGCTCCCTGCAGATACGGCAGGAAGAGGACGCCGTGCGCGCCGGCCGGAGCCGACATCGCCGCGGACGTCATCAGCTTGTGGTCGCCCGGATCCTGCGGGTACAGGATGTTTTCGGCCCACCGGTACGAGGACATGCAGGACGAGGAATGCGTCTCCATCAGGTACCCGCCCGCGGGATGGCCCTGGATCTGGCACAGCCCCTTCGGGTGCCGCACCGGCACCGGGGAGTAGGCGATGACCAGACCGGCCGTGCCCATGCAGATGGACATGATGTCGGACGTGCCGTAGTTGCCCGCGCCCAGGGCGCCGCAGTTCTGGTCGCCGGAGCCCGCATAGATGGGCGTGCCCGCGAGCAGGCCGCAGCGGTGCGAAGCCTCTTCGGAGACGGTGCCGATCATCGTGCCGGGATCGACCGCGACCGGGAACTTGCCCGCGTCAAAATCAAAGATCCGGCACAGCTCGGGATCGAACTTCTGCGTATCGGGATCGGCGAGGAGCCAGAAGCTCAGGTTGTTGTTCTCCTCCCGGTATTCCTCCACGCCGAAGGCGCGCGTCAGGATGGCCTGCGGAGTCACGAACTTATACGTTTTCCGGTAGATGTCCTCCCGCAGATGACGGAACCAGAGCGCCTTGAAGCCGAACTGGAACGACCCGAAGGGCTGGCCGGTCATCCGGTAGAAATCCTCCTGGGTGAGGCCGTTTGCCGCGAGCCTCTCCCGGATCCACGGGTGGACCTGCTCTCCGCGCTGGTCCTGCCAGAGGACCATGTTGGACAGGAAGGTCCCGTCCTCGGCCACCGGAACGAAGCTGTTGCGCTGGACCGTCACGCAGAGTCCGATGATTTCCCGCGGATCCACCTGCGCCACCGCGTCCGCGACGGCGCGGAACGTCAGGTCGATCACCGTGCTGGGATCCTGCTCGGCCAGGCCGGAACTCGGGTAAAAGGTCTTCATGGGATAATATCCGCCGGAGACGATGGTGCCGTAGGCATCCATGATGCAGCACCGCGTGCCCGTGGTGCCCGCGTCCACCGCGGCGATCAGTTTACGCTTCGTCTCCATCCGCTTCCCTCTGTTTCTTCTGTTTCATCATCACAAAGGCTTCAAACAGCTCAAGATCCTCTTTTTTGGTGATCTTGATGTTCATCTGGCTGCCCGGGGACAGGTAGATCGGAATGTTCATGTGGAACATCAGGGTGGTGGTGTAGGGCTTGACCTTCTCGATCAGACCCGTGGCCACCGCCTCCCGGTACAGGTCGCGGATGAGCCCGTAGCGCACGGAGTGCGGGTTTTTCAGGCACACGATGGAATCCCGGTCGAACCAGGTGTCCGTCATGTCCGGGTGCTCTTCGCTCTTCATGCCGGCCAGGGAGTACAGCGGGTACGAGGTGATCGCGTTCCCCTTCTCGCGGGCCACCCGCAGGTTTTCCGTCAGGAAATCCGGATTCAGGAAGGGGGCCACGCCCGTGTGGATCGTCACGATGTCGTCGTCCGCGCAGATGCCGGAGAGCCCCTCCACGCCGCAGCGCACGGACTCCGAGAAGGAGGCGCCGCCCTCCACGACCCATTTGACCTTGGTCAGGCCGAATTTGCGGCAGATCTCCCACATCGTATCGATGTAGCCCCTGACGCAGACGATCTCGACCGCGTCGATCTCCGGATGCTGCTGGAAGATGTCCAGCGTGTACGCGATGACCGGCTTTCCCAGCACCTCCGCAAACTGCTTCGGCACGGGGAGACCGGCACGGATGCCCTTTCCTCCCGCGAGGATGATGGCGATGTTCATATGGCTTTCCTCAGTTTTTTCCTTCCGACGGCACGGCAGGGAAGCGGATTTGCCCGCTCCCCTGCGCGCCGAAATCATTCACGAATCTGACGGTCAGGGATTCTCCTTGACCACTTCCCTGGCAAGATCGTCGACGATGAAGTCCCTCACGTTGATCTCGTTCTTGATAGCCTCGATGCCCATCAGGAACGAAACGGTGTCCTGAAGGCTCTCCGTCACGCTGTCTGTAAACTCCAGCGTATAGATGCACTTGGAGCTGGCTTCCTTGAGCAGGGCCTCGTCCAGGTTGAACACCTCTCCGATCTTGGCCGTATAGTCCTCGGGCTTCTCCTTGAAGGCCTTGGTCGCCTTCCAGTACTGGGCGAGGAACACCTTCACGATGTCGGGATTGCTGTCCACGAACTCCTTGCGGGCGAACACGATGTTCACGCCGCCGAAACCGACCGCATCGCCGGCGATCAGGTTCTTGACACCGTCGACCGCATCGATGCGGCTGACGTTGGGCTCCCAGACCACGACCGCGTCCACGTTGCGGTTGATCAGGACCGTCTGCGCCTCACCCATGGAGACGTTGACCGCCTCGATGTCCTTGCCGAAATCAAGGCCGCCGCTCGCCAGGGCCTTTTGCAGCATGTTCTGTCCCGTGGAGCCGATCACGACACCGACTTTCTTTCCCTTGAGATCCGCGACGCTGTTGATTCCGGAATCTTCGAGGACCAGAATCGCAGTGAAGGAGCCGCCCTCTTCCGCGGCGATGTAGACATTCTTCTGTCCGTTCGCCACCGCGGTCACGGCCGGGACGTCGCCGATCACGCCGATGTCCTGCTGCCCCGCCACAAAGGATTCATTCATGGGCGGGCCGGATTCGAAATCCGTCCAGACGACGTCGACGCCGATCTCCTTCATCGCCTCGTCCATCCATCCGGTCTGCCGGGCGATGTAGAGCGGGATAAAGGCGCAGGAAGGCTGGATGGCGATGCGGATCGACCGCTTCTCGGTGCCGCCGGAGGCCGTTGTGCCGGGCGCGTTTCCGCCGCCGCAGGCCGCGAGACAGCCGGCCGTCAGGACCAGAGCCAGGATCAGAGCCAGAACTTTTGTTTTCTTCATTGTATTCTCTCCTCTTCTTTAGAGTGTGAAACCCTGTGTGATGCCGCGTGAAAGATTCGAAGTCCCCGCTGATTCTGCGCCGCAGGGGAGCCCCTTTCCCGCCGCGGACGCACGGGCCGAAATCCCGCTTTACTGCTGCACGAAGAAGCAGTCGTAGACCTGCCGGCGGACCTCCAGGAAGGCCTCGCTGTTGCGGTCGCGCGGGAAGGGCAGCGTGTTGACCACGATCTCCTTCACCTTGCCGGGGTTCTTGGACATGACCAGAATCTTGTCCGAGAGATAGACCGCCTCGTCGATATCGTGCGTGACGAAGATGACCGTCATTCTGCTCTTCTCGCGGATGCGCAGAAGTTCGTTCTGCATGTTGATCTTGGTCATGTAGTCCAGTGCGCCGAACGGCTCGTCCATGAAAAGGACCTGGGGCCGGTTGACCAGCGCGCGGGCGATGGAGACGCGCTGCGCCATGCCGCCCGAAAGTTCGCGGGGCAGGGCCTTTTTGAAATCCGACAGGCCGACCAGCGAGACGTACTCGTCCACCAGCTTGTTCTTCTCTTCCCGGGACATGCCCTGAAGCGGGAAAGCGACGTTATTGCTCACATTCATCCACTCCAGAAGTCTCGCCTCCTGGAACACCACGCCGCGGGCCTTGTCCGGGCCCTTGACCTCGGAACCCCCGATCGTGACCGTGCCCTCGTGCACCGGATCGATTCCGGCCATGATGCGCAGCAGGGTGCTCTTGCCGCAGCCGCTCTGGCCGACGATGCAGAGGAATTCGCCCTGTTCCATGGTGAAGCTGACGTCCTGGATGGCCGTCACCGTGTTTTCGCCCACGAACGTCCTGCTGACGTTATTCACAACGATGTATTCTTCCGCCATCATTTCCACCTGATCACTCTCTTTTCGACTGCCATCAGGATGCTGTCCATGATCTTTCCAATGATTCCGATCATCAGCATACCCACGATGACGACGTCCGTCTGGCCGAACTGACGGGCGTACATGATCATGTAGCCCAGACCCGTGGAGGAGGCGACCAGCTCGGCCGCGACCACGCACATCCAGCACTGTCCGAGCCCGACGCGCAGGCCCGTGAAGATGTTCGGAAGGGCGTACGGGATGACCACCCGGAACACGTACTTCAGCTTCGGGACGACCATGGCGTTGGACAGTTCCACCAGCTTCGGGTCGATGCGGCGGATGCCGTCCACGACGTTCACCAGGATGGTGAAGAAGCCGCCGATGAAGATCAGAAAGATCTTCCCCTCTTCCCCGATGCCGAACCACAGGATGACCAGCGGGATCCAGGAGATGGGAGGGATGGGCTTCAAGATCTGGACGATCAGGTCAGTCAGCTTCTTAAAGTGCTTCGAAAGGCCCATCAGGACGCCCAGAACGACAGCCGACACGGCCGCGATCGCATAGCCCGACAGCACGCGCCGGGAGCTGATCAGGAGATTCTGCTGCAGCGTTCCTTTTTTGATGAGCGAAAGAAAGGTATCGACGATGGTCGCGGGCGAGGGAAGCGTCAGGGGATTGATGATCCCCGCGTTGGAAGCGATCTGCCAGAAGGCGATGATCAGGGCCAGCAGCCCCACATATTCCAGCCCGCCCAGAAGTTTTTTGCCGCTTTTTTTCATAGATTTCGGTCCTTACTCTGCGCAGTAGCTCTTTCCCTTGTATTCCGTGTACGGTCTGTCGGTACTCACAGTCACAAATCTTGCCACCTTCTCGGCCTGGACGTCCGGGATCGGCACTTCCGTATAATCTCCGTAGCGGAGCGTCAGCCACTCCTTCCAGCCGCAGGGGATCCTGACCTGCATGTCCTCAAACTCCCAGGGGAGCGCCTCGGCAAACCACGCGCGGGAGAGCACAAGGCGGATCGAACGGCTGCCCGCGAGGACAAAGCAGTCCCTGGTGTCCGCATTCTCATACGCCGTCAGCTTGGCGAGAAGTTCGTCCCGGGTCCGCACCTTCTTGTGATCCGAAGACGCGAGCAGGATCGAGGAAATGATCTTGAGGGGCAGTTCCTCGGACGAGAGCGGCTCATCCTCCGCCATGGCCTTGTACAGCTTCGCGTTGTGGATCTGGCGGCGGCGGTCCTCCGGGTCGTCGGAGAGCCGGATGATGGGCATGATGTTCATGTAGATCCCGTGGTGGATATCCAGATTCGCGTCCTCGACCTTGATGAGCGTGGTCCGGCTGTCCCGCAGCCTCGCGTAGATGCGGTTGTACTTCGGATCCGTCTTGTGGGTCTGCAGGAACAGATCCTCTCCCCACGTCTCCTTCGGGAGCGCGAGCAGCTTCATGTAATCCGGGTACGGCATCACCACGTCGATGGAATCGTCCCAGGGAAGGATCTTATGGCCGCGCACCGCGCCGATGAGGGAGCCAAAGGCCAGGAACCATGTGAGCTTCTGCTCCTCGCAGACCTGCATGAGTTTGGCGAGAAGGTTCTTTTGGACTTGGTGGAGTCCGTCGAGGTTGTAATTGATCGTTTCCATAGTAGTTTCTTTCAATTCCTCTCCGGGAATGAACTGTTCCGGGATGCTTCAGTCAACTTTGTTCGATTTTCTGTCCTCGATCACCTGTTTGTACGACCGATCGACGTCAAAAATGAGTTCGCCCATCTTGCCGTGTGTGGTCACGATCCGCTTCGGCACAAGATAATCCTCTCCGTACCGTACGGCCAGAACGCGGTCATAGTTGCCCGGTACGGGAAAAACGCCGTCCTCGAACGGGATATATTGAACCGTCGAAAACCATTCCTTTTTATACCTGTAGATCGTGGCGCCCTTGCGGCGGAACATCAGATTTTCCACCTCGTCCGCATCCACACTGCGGAATATATTTTCCCAAGCCCGATACACGCCCGCCGTATCGCCGTATCTGGCCGCAAGGTATCTCTTGCGAATCCGCTGCGCGATGCTGCGAGGAGACAAGCCACGAATCTCCCGCTCGATGGCGACCATGTCCCGTTTGCACTGCTGGGAACGGGCAATCTGGCTCTCGACCCTGCTGTCGTCGATTCCGTCCAGAACGAAGATATCGATAAAGATCCCCTGATTGAAAGGCACGACGTCGATCTCCGTGGGGCGGGCAGCACAGGTTTCGCTGTTTCTCAGCTGCGAGTGCCCGCGCGCATACCGACGATCCGTATACCCCGTCTGCAGAAAAAACGGATGCTCGAAACAGGCAGGTCCCTGACTGACCAGGATATCATAGTCTTTGCGGAGCATCATCACATCGACGTCGTCGTCCCAAGGGATAAAGTGCCCGTCTCTGACCGCGCCGATCAAAGAACCGTTTGACAGACAGTACTGCACGCCAAGTTCTCTGCAGACACGGTCAAGTTCGTAGAGCAGATCCAGTTCGACAGCCCAGACCTCTTTTTTCCACCTCTTGATATAGAAGCCGTATCGCTCCTCTTCCCGAAAGAAGTCGGAATCAAATACGTGTTTTGTTTTTACCATCACGCATCCTCAAAACGCATCGCCGCTCAGATCTGATCAGCCAAAGAGCACTGATACGCCTCTCCAAGGGACCCGGGAATCGGATCGATGCAGAACACCTGACCGTTTCCAAGGTCGGCAAAAATGAAGTTGATGTGAAACCGGTCTTTCTCCGGAGGAAACTGCATATAGGTATCGCCGTAGGCGACCTTCAGAAACTGCTCGTAATTCTTCGGGACCGGAATCTCCATATCTTCGAAGCGGCAGGACTGCAGGGGAAAGACGTCCGTACGGGCGAAGTACATATCCGCGTGGTTGGAGTAATACGAACCGATCCGCGAACCCGCACGGCCGCCCCGAATGGCTTCCAGCTGTTCCCTGTACAGTTTCTTCCAGGGTTCCTTGGAAATCAGTCCAACCGTTTTCCGATAGGCCTCTTTTCCGATATTCTTGACAAGCCGTTTTGCCGGGACGTTTTTCAAATTTGAGGGGAGCTTTGCGGCTTTATACCACTTTTTGCTTTTATGTACGACCTTCCGTATCCGGAGATACTCTTCCTGGTCATCCGGAATGGCGTCAAACACGTAAAGATCGATCATGAGCGACGTCGACCACGGCCGCTTCGAAACCGGATCGATCCAGTCCCGCACGTCGCGGTAGCTCTGGATCCGCGTGTTTTTCAGGTACACGCGCGGAAAGATCTTGTCATGTCTGGGGTCGGGATCATCCGGCATCACGAGTTCCACATCGTCTCCCCATGCCTCCTTCGGAAGCGCTGCCAGCCGGTCAAGATCCTCCCGGAGAATGCCGATGTCCAGATCGTCGTCCCAGGGAATGTAGCCGTTATGCCGGATCGCTCCGAGCAGGGTCCCGGCAAAAGCAAAATACAAAGCGCCGCTTTTCCTGCACGCTTCGTCAAAACCGTGAAGCAGACGAAGTCCCGACAACTGAATTTCCCTGATGATCTCTCTGTCAACCATGATCAAAAACGCCTCCGGGCCGCGGCAGCGGGCGCTGCCATCGGTCTTCCGACTAAAACACTTTCTTCAAAACTTTCCGGACAAGTCCCCAGGCCATGTGGACCAGTTCGGTCATCATCTTATCCCTGAGCGCCAGCAGGACCAGACCGTAGCACGCGGCTCCGGCGATCACCTGCAGAATGATCAGGGACACGCCGTGCAGCGGAACCGCGGCACCGATCCACCAGATCAAAAGAAGCATCAGAACGCCTGCGGTGATTTTACGGTAAGAGATCGCCCACAGCTGCCCCCACCTGATATACCCGCCGCTCATCTGCACGTACAGAACGGCGATCGTGAGCTCCGCGATGACGGAAGCGACGGTCGCTCCGTAAGCCAGAAACCGCGGGATCAGGAGCAGGTTGAAGCACAGATTGATGCACGCTCCCAAAACGATCACTTTCGCACTCCGCTTCCGCTGGCCGCTCGGCGTGAAATACTGGCTGCCGAGGCAGTTGCTTGTACCGATGATCAGAATCAAAGGGACCATGCAGTAAAGCAGAGGCACCACGGGATCATATCCCTCGCCGAAAAACAGCGGAACGAAGCGGGAGGCGATTCCCACGATTCCGAAGATCGCACCGTAGGCAAGGAGATATATAAAATCCATCGACCTCGCGATTCGTCTTCGGATCTCATCGTACTTCTCTTCCGCAAAGAGATATGAAATCCTTGCTCCCATCACCGAATTGACCGCCACGAAAACGACCGATTTTACGATCTTGATGATCTTTGTCGCCTGTTCGTAGTATCCGTTCTGATAAGAGCTCCCGGTGATCGCCCCGATGAGTGTCTTGTCCAGGACAGTGTAGATCGAAGTGGCAATGGTGGGGATGAAGTAGATCAGCGTCTCATGAAGATGATGTCTGAAATGCAGTCCCCTAAAGTCCACTTTTGTCAGCATCCCGGGAAGGTACAGCCACATGGACAGGTTCCCCAGGAGCATCGTCATGGAATTGATCACGCAGTAAAGGATGAGGTCATCCTTCTTTTTCACAAGAAGGAATAAAAGAACAATGCCCAGGATCTTGACCGCGGAGTTTCGAACGACGATGTTTCTGACTTTTTCCAGCCCCGTGAAGTACCACGAGATATCGAACATTGTGCTCAGAAGAAACGGCGTCAGCGCGAGGAAATACCACCTGTAGCGGGCAAAAACGATAATAACGCCGATCCACACCGCCAGGCAGGCGCCGGAGGTCATGACGGTCAGGAGCTCGATCTCCCAGAACAGCTTGCTTGAGCGCTCCCTGTCGTCCCGTGCCCGCGCGATCTCCCGCGCACCGTATCCGGCGGTCCCGAGGGCGCCAAACAGCATGAAATACGTGATGATCGAATGTGTATAACTGTAGATTCCGACACCGTCAGCCTTTAAGATTCTGGATACGTAAGGCGTTGTAATAAACGGTGTGATCAGCACCAGCAGTTCATAAAAAACCCGGAACAGATAATTTTTCTTGAGGCTCGGCTGCATTTCTAGACCACCTTCGCCCATCGGACATGCGCGCTGTCTCCCTGTCCCGCATACGCCGCAGCCAGAAGAAAAATATACGGAATCGAGAATGCGGAGTTGGAAATCAGAAGATTAAATACCAACACGGCAATGACCAGGAACCAGACGCTCCTGTTGGTGCGGAAATACTGGCTTTTGTACGAAACCGCGGCAGCTCCGACATAGATCGACAGCAGCCAGAGTCCGCCGTAACTCATCAGAACAGTCAGCCCCATGCTCAGGCCCCGGTTGCTTCTGGAAACATTCTGAAAATCGATGATCGCCTGTGAATTGTTGTAGCCTGCGCCAAACAGTGGATGCTGCAGGAAGGCTTTCAGTCCCGCGATAAAGTCATCCATCCGCACCATGCCGGACGTGGTCAGCATTTTTTCGCCGATCAGGGCGCTGCTGACAAACGCGATTCCGGCGATGGCAACAGAGGCAGCCACGATCTTGACCACAGCGGCGGACCTGTTTCGGCTCCCCTTCGAGACATAGTTGATGGCGATCGCAATCATGACAACGATGATGCCTTTCGTAGAACTGGTCGAAAGAAGAGTGACAACAAAAATGACAATGCTGATAATGGCCTTGCGCTGCTTATCCTTCGTGTCCGCAAACTTCCGGGTCACCATTTCGATCAGCAGAGCGTAAGTCAGGAACCCGGAATAGCCGGGAGCCTCCGCGAAAATACCCACATTGCAGAGAGTGCTGTGCACGTTGTTCTGCACAGGGTTTTCAAAATACATATAGAAATACGTATACGTCGTCCGGTAGTGGTCCGCCCAGTAATACACCAGCTCTCTTCTGCCCGGCAGGATATCCAGAACCGAACCGAACAGCCAGAAAAAGAGACTGACGACGGCGAGAATCAGCATGACTCTCGAATACACGGTCAGGAATTCCTGCATCAATCCCTTTCGGTACAGAACGCAGGAAAACAGAAACAGGCAGACAAACACACCGACAAAGGATGTCAGGAATCTGTTCGTGTTGTAGCGGGTCACAAGCGCATAGACCAGGAAAGCCGCCACGATCACCACGAGCCGAATCAGTTGACCCTGCCTGATGCTCAGAGACCCAGCGGTGACCAGAAAAAGAAGGCAGAGAATCCCCATCAGCCAACCAAAACCGCGGCCATACAGCGGTGTATTTGTCAGGTATCTGTACATGGTCGACGAGTCCAGCAGAACCACGACGACGATCAGATACATGATGGCTTTCAGGATTCCGGTTTTTGTTTTCATTCGATCGTTACCATATGTCAGACCCGACTGCTCCCCCGTTCCGGAGCGGATAGCCTTTTCCTCGTCAGTTGATTTGAGATACTGCCTTTTTCAGGTATTCTCCGCCGCGAAGCTTTTCAGAGATTCGCGCCGCATTGGCGACCATCCGCTGATACTCTTCTTCCGTAAGATCCGTGATCCGGCCTCCGATCTCCTTCAGCGAGTTCACGGAAAGGCCGCATCCGTTCTCTGTGATGAACTCTGACAGAGCAGCTTCCTTCCAGATAATCACCGGCAGGCCGGACGCCAGATACAGCGACGCCTTGTGCGGGTTGTTGATTCGCAGATACTCTCCGCTCACCCCGGTACAGGAGTCCGCGGAATCGCCGTCCCAGACCAGACCGAAAGACGCCTCGAGCACGCCGGGCAGCTCCTCCGGAGGAAAAGCCCCGTGATACGTCACCTGCGGCATCCCCTGGTCTTCGTATCCGATGCCGTACAGCTGAAAGCTGACGTTGTCCGGGAGCCGGAGCAGATACTGGCATTTATGGGGCTTGAGCGTACCGGCGATCGCAACGTTTTTTTCCAGTTTTCTTTCCGCTCCGGAAAACGCCGGGATCAGATAGTCGAAAATATCGAGCGAGATCAGCCTGCAGTCTGCAAAGCCCGCCCCGCGCAGGGTCTCGATCATCTTCGGATTGTGAGCGATGATCGAATCCGCGCACTTGAGAACGGCGCTTTCCTCCAGTTTGATCCTTAGTTTTTTGAGAAAGCCCACGTCGCTTCTTCTGTTGTAACGAAGGAGTTCCAGGTCATGGATCAAAAGCGCAACTTTTCCGCCGCGCTTCTGTACCGCGCGGAATTCCCACGCAAGAGCGATCGGCCTGCGCAGCACCGGGAACTGGGCGAGCACTGTGTCACCCGCCTTGATTTTCCTTAACTGCGTCCGCCACTCCTTTCGAAGCGCCAGATTGTCCTTCAGCTTCCGCAGAAACCCCCTGCTGTCAAGTTCGGCCGCCTTCTCCACAAAGGTGAAATCCAGCGTCAGGGGGACCCAACCGCTCTCCTGAAGGATATCGGATGCGTCATTCCTGGCCTTCGGACCCGCCGTGGGGTCCCCGTTGATGATCTCGCGGATAAAATAGTTCATGCTCATATTCCCGTGTCTGTCACAGATAACGCAGGGTCCGCTCTGTTCCCTCTTTCAATCCGAAAACGCCCCTCCAGCCCAGACCTTCCAGTTTTTCGGAATCCAGGACGGAATGGTTCATGGGATTATAACTCTTCCGTTCCGTTTCGCTGGGGCATTCATACACCACCCGCACGCCGCCGGCAGCTGCCAGCGCCTCTGCGACCTCTCTGACGGAAGCGATGGAGTTCCTGTTTGAGATATTGTATGCCTCTCCGTCTTCCCCGTTGAGGAGAACTGCCAGAATGGCCGAAGCGCAGTCAAGGGTGTAGCAGTAAGAACGGCGCTGTTCCCCCGTGCTTTTCATGACGATATCTCTTCCTGCCGCCGCATCGCGCGAGAAAGAAGCGGAAGCACGTGTGTCGGAATCCGTAACGGACGGACCGTAGATATGTCCGGGGCGCACGATCACGAAGTCGACGCCGTACTCCTGGCGGTAAGCCGCGCACAGAGTTTCCGCTGCGCGTTTTCCGTCCGGATAGCAGGCCCTTGGATTCAGGATGTCCACATAGCCGTATTCGTCTTCCCGGAAAGGGCCTTCCCGGCGGTCCGCCCGGTTTCCGTATACCTCGCTGGACGAGATAAACAGAAGGCGCGAACAGGGATTCTTCCTTGCCGCTTCCAGCATGCTTCTCAGGCCGACGATATTCCCGACCAGCGTCTCGACAGGCTCCTTTGCGTAAACAGCAGGGTTCGCATTACCTGCGCCGTGGAGAAAATAGTCCGCCCTGACGTCCGCGATCTGCGGTGCAGTAGCTTCAAAGGGCAGGAACTGATACTCCGTCTCCTTCAGGACGCCGTCAAACCTGCGGGCAGCCCGCTCGCGGCTTCGCCCCGCAAGGATCAGTCGAATCCCGGCGTGACGATGACAGTTCAGCCAGACGATCACGTCGATCACTGCAGAACAGATCATGCCTGTCCCGCCGGTGATCAGAAGCGTCTTTCCGTACAGGGTCTCAAGACGCGGGATCCTCTCTGCGGCCAGCGCGGCATCGTCCCAGTACTCCCGATCATATTTCATACAGGCGCCTCACTTCAGCCAGCTGTCTTTTTTCGTGTGAAGAAGGGCCTTGAAGATCAGCATATCGTCGATCGTCGTGATTTTCAGATTCGTCTCAGACCCTTTGGAAAAATAGACCGTCTCTCCCAGTTTCTGCATCAGGGTGCAGGAAGCGGCCGTGTTGGTGATTCCCTGCTTTTCTGCCTCTTTGTGAGCCCACAGAAGTTTTCCCAACGTATAAGTATGCGGCGTCTGGGTCCGGAACAGCTGCTCGCGCGGAACAGAGATCGTGGACGTCTTTCCCTCGTCGCTGCTGCGGAAAACAGCTTCCACACAAGGAATCGCGGCGACGGCGGAACCGTGGACATGGAACGTGGCCAGAGAATCCGAAATGATCTCGCTCGACACGAGGCACCGGTTCCCGTCGTGTACCATGACGATATCTTCCGGAGAGAGTTCGTCAGCCAGCGCAAGCAGGCCTTTTCGGATCGATTCCTGTCCGGTCGCGCCTCCGGGAACTACCCAGCGCAGCTTTGTGATATTGAACTGACTGGCATAGGCGCGAAGCACCGCTCCCCATTCGGGAAGCGTGACCACGATGATCGCATCGACGCTCGGATGGTTCTGAAAAGCTTCCATCGTATGGATGATCAGGGGCTTGTTCTCGACATGCATGAACTGCTTCGGAATGTCCTGTCCCATCCTGCTGCCGGTTCCGGCAGCCGTCAGTAACGCAACAACCATTCTCTCCACCTCACTTTTCCTCTCCGAAAGGCCGATCATTTTCCACTGAAAGGCACTGACAGTTCAGCTGAACAGTTTTTCCCGATCCAGCTCCATGAACACATGGTGTTCCCTCTTATCCTCCGGGGGAATCGTCATATAATCGCCGTAGAGGTTCTTCATATACGCATCGTAGTCCTTCGTGATTTTGACAGTCCGGCCTTCGAACTGCGCGTCGATGGACTCGCACATTTTCTTTCTGTCGTAGATCTCGTCAAAATATTGCTTGCTTCCGGAAATGATAGCCATCTGCTTTGACTGATGGTTTTTGCAGAGCCGCAGCCACCACATCGAAGCCTTCATCCAGAACGAGAGCGGAAGAATGCTCAGCACCTTGCCGATTTTCGTCCTGCGGCCGGCAATAGCCTGGAATTCTTCGTTCTCTCCCAGCAGTTTCTGAAACTCTTTTTCGTTGCGGACGAAGCGGATACAGGACAGCAGATAACGGGCACCCATGCATCCGATTCCGTGAATCTTCCTGAGAACGCGGTTCTTCGGGATGTTTTCCATCACGAAGATGTCGACCCACAGACCGCACTCCTCCAGATCGCAGTTGAAAATGTCCCTCGCTCGGATCTCTTTGGAGATCACCCGGGGCGTCAAACGGTCATAACCGCGGGAGATTCCCGGCGCGTGCAGCCAGTATTTGTCTCCGTACTCCTTCGGGAACACAGTGACGAACCGGTCGAAATCACGGCGCGTCATATTGATGTCAAGGTCGTCATCCCACGGGATGTATCCCTTGTGCCGGATCGCGCCCAGCGCGCTCCCGCCGCTCATCTGCCAATTGATCCCATGCTTTTCGCAGCACGCGATGATATCATCCAAAATCAGAAGAAGCTTCTCCTGAATCTTTTTTACGTCAGCATCTGTCGCGACTACCACAGAGCCGTTCTCAGAGCTCACACTCTTCAGAATATGTGTTAACTCCGCCACTTCGGGCCGCCTCCTTACCTGCTCATCTGTCGAACGATGTCGGCCTCGACGATCTCTTCACCTGTCCGCGTCTTCAGCTGCTCTCTGCTGGCCTCGCTCAGGCCGTCGCTGACAACGGCCGAAAGGTCGCAGGTCGAGCACCGGTCAAGCTGTTCCTTCGTGACGAGCCCGTCACGATATGCGCGGCATATTTTGTTTTCGTACATGCTGTACGGCTTCTTCGAAAACAGGCTCTTCACTTTGTGTGAAAAGACCCACCAGCCCGGTTTCCAGATGTACTTGTGCATCGCCGGAGAGACGGACCCGATCATCCAGCACTGGCGGTCGCACTTCCGTACTTTCGCCCGGACCTGATCCGCCTCAGGGCTGTTCCACAATTCCTCCCACGACTGCCGGTTCAGGTTTCCCATCACCTCTTTATCCTTGGTCCCGTTGCAGGGCATGACATCGCCGTAGGGATCGATAAAGAACGTGTCGAACGACATGTCGCAGGGGAGCAGGCGGGGCTGACCGTAGATATAGTTGATCAGACCGTGATTGAAATAGGCGCGGAACCACTTCTTGGGGCTTTTGCTCTTCAGCAGTTTGTTGATGAGCGCTTCAAAATGTCCCGCAACCATGGGCCGGTCGTGAATGATATTCTTTGCCTCAACAAAGTAAAAGCTGTTGTGAAGGCTGGCCGTGGCGAATTCCATCCCCATCTCATCCGAGATGTCATACAGCGGCACGAGGTCAGGTGCGTTTTTGTCCTGGACCGTCATTCCGAAGCCGACGTCCTTCATCCCCATCTCGCGCAGCTTACGGAGAGTTTGATAACCACGCTCGTACCCGTTCTCGAGACCGCGGATCTCGTTGTTCGTCTGTTCCAGGCCCTCGATCGAAATGCGGATCCCGATCTGCGGGAACTCCTTGGCAAGCGCAACGATCCGATCGGTAAAAAACCCGTTTGTGCTGATGACGATTCGGTCAGACTTGCGGTATAATTCGCGCACGATCTCGGGAAGATCCTCACGGATAAACGGTTCTCCTCCCGTAATGTTCGTAAAATACATCTGCGGGAGTTTTCGAATCGTCTCGATGCTGATCTCTTCTTCCGGCCTGGACGGCGCTTTATAACGATTGCACATGGAGCAGCGGGCGTTGCATCTGTAGGTAACGATCACTGTTCCGTTCAGTTTTCTGGTTTTGCGTTGAGAATCCATGATGCTTTCCTTCAGTTCGATCCGTAGACAGCCAATGTGCGGGCAACCACATCGTCCCAGCTGTACTTATTCACGATAAAATCCGACGCTTCCGAACGAAGCTGACCCACTCTCCCGGGATCATCCAACAATTCCTGGAGAACGCGGCGCAGATCATCCACATTTCCGTGCCGGAACACGGCAGCTTTATCCTCCACGACCTCCGCACATTCGGGGATGTCCGATACCAGACAGGCGTTTCCGTAGCTCATTGCCTCCAGAAGGCTCAGAGGCATTCCCTCAAGGTCGCTCGGGAGCACATAGAGATACGCGTTGCTGTATAGTTCTTCGAGCACCCTTCCCTGCTGGAAGCCGGTAAAAATGACTCTCTCATCTGCCATTCCGCGGAGCTCCTTCACAAAGGAATCCGTATCGGAACTTCCTCCGGCGATCACGAGTTTCAGATCCGTCCGGATACCTTTCCAGGCCTCCACCAGATACCGCAGGCCCTTCTCCGGGACGATTCTACCCAGAAACAGAACGTACGAACCTTTTTTCAGGCCCCAGCGACTGCTGATCTCCTCTGCAGGCTGTATGGCCGGTTGCGTCACTCCGTTTGGAATAAAGATGGTTTTTCTGCCGTAGGTCTCAGAAAAATACTTCTGGACCCCTCTGCTGAGTACAATGATCTCGTCTGCCCTGCGGACGGCCTGCTTCTCTCCCCACTTGATATAGCGGGTCGCAAAGCCGCCCCATTTAGCCCTCGCCCAGTCAAGGCCATGTACGGTAACGATGACTTTTTTCCCTCCAAGTTTGGGAATCCAGCACATCGCGGCAGGGCCTTCCGCATGGATATGGACGATATCGTATTTTCCGAATGCAGTCCGGAGTGCCGCCGACAGGGACGAGGTCATGGCGGCGAGGCCCTTTTTCTCTACCGTCCATACGGAACGGATCCTGACGCTCTGAAACTCCGATACGTCTGCGATTTTCTCTCCGCTCACATGCGCGGACCTGCGGTCATAGCAGGTGACCTCGTGCCCCAGCGCCGCCATTCTCGTGGAGAGTTCCTTGACAACGATCTCCACGCCGCCTTCGCGGGACAGCACATGTTTTTGCCCAAACATGGCGATTTTCCACTTGTTGCTCATGCCGGTTGAAGACCTTCCTCTCCGTCAAATCCCCGCTGCATCCGGAGACGGCGGGCTGAAAGAGTTATTCCGCTCCGCGTCCTTTTAATACCACCAGAACCGTCTTGATCAGGATAATCACGTCCAGAGAGAGACGCCAGTTTTCCAGATACACCCGGTCCAGCCGGACCACCTCGTCAAAATCGGTGATCTCGCTTCGTCCAGAGACCTGCCAGAGGCCCGTCACGCCAGGCTTCATGACGGCGCGGATACGGTGCTCCGCCCCATATTTTTCCCATTCGTCCAGAGTGCAGGGACGCCAGCCGACCAGGCTCATCTTGCCGCGCAGCACGTCAAAGAACTGCGGGAATTCATCCAGGGATGTACGGCGGATGAAATTTCCAACGCCCTTCGGACGGCCGTTCTTGTCCTTCTTTTCGCTCCCCAGGATGCGCGGATCGTCTCCGATTTTGAACATCATGCCGTCAGCGTGCTGATTCTGCGCCATGAGGGCAGCCTTGCGCTCCTCCGCGTCCTGATACATGCTGCGGAACTTATGCATGCGGAAACGGTGGCCGTTCTTGCCGATGCGCACCTGCGTAAAGAAGATGGGGCCGGGATCCGCTTTGTAGATGGCGGGCGCAATGAACAGGAAGATGATTCCCGTCAGAACGCATCCCACCAGGCCTCCGATGATATCCACAGCGCGCTTAACGAGCATCTGGCCGGCAGTGAAAGATCTGACGCCGTTCGCCAGCACGCGGTAACCTCCCAGTCTTCCCGATTCGCGCATGGCCCAGCGGCCATCCGCAATGGACGTGACAGTATAGTTCACGGTAATGCCCGAAGTCATGAGCTCATGCGTAAAGTCCGCAGGGAAGGGCTGGTCCTCCGGCTGCAGCAGGAGCACCTCGTCCACCCAGCCGTGGATCAGCCGATTCATGGCCTCCTCCCCCATCGGAAGGATGGGGAATTTCTCCTCGCTGTCCGGCACGCAGGAAGGGAGGGTGCTCCGCAGTTCCTTCTCCTCCGCAGGGGAAAGGGGCCCGTGACGGCCCAGAAGGATGACGCCGGAGACGAAGTAGTCACGAAACTCATCCGGACCCTCCAGGCGGTCCATGGCCTCTGGCACATGGGGGAGCGAGGTGACCAGAACGATGGAACGCTGATTGACGCCTCGCGTCACGCGGGACTTAAGCCGCTTTTTGTTCCCCTGGCGCGCCAGATAGTCCAGCACCGCATAGACCGCGCTCGTCACGGCCAGGTGCAGTCGGGAAACTTCTCCCGCACGGTGTACCATGAAAAGAAGCACAAGTCCCGCCACCGCAGTCGAGATCAGCTGCTTGAACAGAGCCACGGCCTCCTCGAAGCGTCTCCTGCGGAGGATCCCGCTGTATCGGTTGGCAAAAAGGATGGCCAGCAGCTGACCGAAAAGCAGGAGCAGTGCCTCGACGCGATACGTATCCTCTCTGTATGGATTGCCGAAGCCGCGAAGAATCCAGAAAGCCAGCACAAAGGAGAGCTGGAGGCAAATGATATCCACCAGAATGAAATCCAGGTGCTTGACCCATCCTTTTCCATTGCCTTCGTGCATGATCCGCTCTAACCCTTTCCTGAAGCCAAAAACGAAAGACTGCTTCTGCCGTTTCAGGTTTCCCCGCGATAAAACCGTTTTGCCAAAAACTGCCCGGTACAGACGTACCGTTATCTGATCATTCTCCGCGCACCCACGAGCCTCGCAAACTCTGCGTCATTCACGCCCCGCGCGCGGTCCTCGCCCATACTCTTCAAAGATATTTTCCCTTTCAGCAGCCTTCCGGTGATCAGGAAAAACTGATAGATCCAGGCAAAAGGACGAAGGAGCCTGTGCCGCTGCGCCGCTTTCCAGTTGGTGACTCCGCCGCGCTGCAATCTGCTGAAGAAGCCTTTGACATCGCGGACTTCCGAGAAGTAGTCCCTGTAATGGACACCCCTCCTGTCTTTGATTCCGAGATTTCCCTTGAATGCCACATATGCCAGGAGGTCGGCCGTGAGCGCCCGGTCTGCCTCAGGCAGGAAGGGCATCTCTTTCGATAATCCCAGATAATTTCGGCAGAGCGAAGTCGCAAACCGCGCCAGTTCCGTAAGATCCGTCGCCTCCACGATGGGGCGCATCTCCTCCCAGACGTCTTCGTTTCCGTATTTTTCCAGAAACATCTGCCAATCAAGAAAATGACGCAGGCCGAGGCCGGTGCGGGACAGGTGATGATTGATGTGCAGAAGGAGCGAAAAACCGTGTATATAAGCCGGCAGACAGGGGAAAACGATTCCTTCTGCACTCATGGTTTCGCGCTGATCCATTCCCTTTTCCAGAAGATCGGTCAGAATTCTGTTGTCCCGGCTCATGCTCCCAAAACGGCGGTGGCATTCATATTCGATTCCGTTTTTGGAATACCCGGCATGATGCCCGTCGATATCCTGGTTCTCTTCCGGCCGAAATCCGTTCTCCTCCAGCAGCCGGTTGGCCCGGTCGTAGTCCTCCCGCCTTACCAGAAAGTCGATATCGCCCATGCGGCGGAGTGAGGGCTGCGGATAAGCCTCCGCGCTGGTCATTCCCTTCAGAATGACGGCCGGAATGCTGTTTTCCTCCAGGAGCGCGAGCAGTTCCTTCTGCGCCTGCGCGATCCGAAGAAACGTGGCCTGCGACGCCAGGCAGTCCCTCTGCCACGCGGTCTGCAGTTCCGCATCCGGCAGGGTATGCGTGCGCAGCCACATCCCCGGCAGGGCGTCCACGGCCTGGGCGCGCATCTCTTTCCGGACCGCGCCCCAGTCGGACACCCGGCTCTCCCAGCCGGCGTCCTCCGGCCGCTCCCTCTCCGGATAGAGACAGGAGCGCAGAAGACGCAGCACGTCCGAGAACGCGCCGGGAAGCACCTGTTCAGTTGTATTTCGGATGCTGTTTTTCCGCGCCATTTCCTGTCCTGCCGTCCCCGCCTTTTCGCGGGAACACCTGCTGCCGTCTCCGATGACAGTCTGTCCAAACTCCAGGAACGATTGCCTGTATCGCTGCGATCCGCGACAGACGAATCGCTTCTCTGTTACAGTCCCAGGATCTCCTCCGCGAAATCGTCCATTCCCGCGAGGAAGTCCTCCCCCAGTTTTTTCAGAAGCACCGCGCGCCCCTCCGCAAGGTCCGGCGGACGGCGGTCCGTGTTGTGGCAGTCCGAGCCCAGAAGATGGGCCTTTCCTGCCTTGAACCACTTCAGCACCTGGTGCCGCGGCCCCCAGGAGAGCAGGGCCTCCGCGTTGATCTGCACGAGCAGAGGCAGGTCCAGCACCGCCTCCAGGATCCCCTTGTCTCTCTGGAACTCCGGGAAGCGCTCCATGTGGGCCAAGATGAGTTCGTATCCGCCGTTCAGGAGCCGCTCCAGCTCGCGCACGTCGCGCGCGGACCAGGCCCGGAAGGGCATCTCCAGGAGGAGCAGGTCCGTGCCCTCGATCTTCAGTTTTTCGATTTCCTCCGCCGCGCTCATGCCGTCGAAGAAGGCGGCTTCCGCGCCGACGAAGAGATCCACGCCGGCCTCCTGCGCCAGCGGCACCGCGGTCTCTATGGCCCGCTCACGCCGTGCCAGGAAACGATCCACGGTGTCCAAATCCGCATAGAAATGCGGGGTGGCCACCATGTGGGTGACCCCCTGGGCCGCCGACATCTCCAGCATGGCGCGGGTCATGGCCGCGTCACGGCTGCCGTCGTCGATTCCGGGCAGGATGTGGCTGTGGAAATCGATCATACTCATTTTTTATTTGCGCGCGCCGCGCTCTGGGCATAGCCGTAGCCGTAATAGCCGCTCTTCCTGTACGCGTTCTGTTTCTCGTTTTCCACACCTGTGAAGATGAAGCCCAGGATGCGGGCCCCGGCAAACTCCAGGGCGGAGATGGCGCTGTCGATGCTTTCTTCCGTGGCCATATTCTGGCGCACCACGATGGCGACGCCGGAGGCCTCTCCGGAAAGGATGGCCGCGTCCGCCACCGCGTTGATGGGCGGCGTGTCAAGAACGATGTATTCGTAATGATTGCGCAGCGAGCGCAGCAGCATGCTCATCTGGTCCGAGCCGAGAAGCTCCGTGGGGTTGGGCGGCACGGTGCCCGCCGGCAGGAAGTGCATGCCGGTCGGCAGGGCGCGGATGACCTCGTTGATGGAGTTCATGCCCACGAGCACGTCCGTCAGGCCGGGCGTTCCTTTGACTTTAAGCTTGGCCGCGTCCGTGGGAAGGCGCAGGTCGCAGTCGATCAGCAGGACCTTGTTCCCGTTCTGCGCGAAGGCGATCGCCAGGTTCACGGCCGTGGTGCTCTTGGCCTCGCCCTGGACGCTGGAGGTGATCAGAATGGTCTTGCACCCGTCCTCCGGCATGGAGAAGATCAGGTTGGTGCGCAGGGCCTTGTAGGCCTCCTGGATGGCAAACGGCGTCTTATCCGATAACAGATGGACCTCTTTGTCCCTCAGCGCGATGTCTTTTTTCCTGAACTTGAACAATCTCATTCTTCCGTCTCCTTTGACGCCGCCTCACGGGCCTCGGTCCTCTCCGTCGTTCTCACGCGGGCCTGCCCCGCACCTGCTTCTATCGTGCGCGCCGCAGCGCCGCCCTGCTTTGTGCCGCGCCCGGATCTGGACCGGCCGTAGCCGTAACCGTAGGCGCTCATGCGCTCCGCATCGGCGAAATCGGGGACGGAGACCAGCACCGGGTACTTCCAGCGCTCAAAATCCGCCGCGCTCTTGATCGAATTGTCCAGAACAGCCAGCAGCAGGATGGCCAGGACGGCAGCGAGGAAGCCGGCGCCGGCGCCCAGAAGCGCGTTTTTCTTCGCGTTGGGCGAGACCTGCGTCGTCGGGACCTTCGCGCGGTCCACCACCTTCACGGAGCTGCCTTCCACGATCTCGGAGAGCTCCTGCGGCACCACGTCGGCGATGCCGTTGGCCAGATCTGCCGCGCGCTGCGGGTCCACGCTGGTCACGTAGACCTTGAAAACCTCCGTATTGTTGACCGAGGCGGCAGTGACCATGGTCTTAAAGGTGGCCGGCAGGATGGGAACATTCGCAGCGGCTGCCGCCAGTTCCATCACATGGTCGCTGCGGATGATGGCGCTGTAGGTGCTCACCAGATGCGCGGAAGCGTTCAGGTCTCCCTGTGACAGCGACGTACTTCCTTCCATGGCGCGGTTGTTCACGTAGAAGGTCACGTCGGTGCGGTACTTCGGCGTAACGAACAGCTTTGTGTAAACAAGAGCCGCGCCTCCGGTGATGGCCGCGCACAGCAGAATGATCCACGCCCTCTTCCAAAGGAGGCGCAGAAGTTCGCCGAAATTGAGCTCGAGTTCGTCGTCTTTTTTCCGGATCACACTCATAAATCCATCCTCTCAGTGTCTGCTCTCTTTTGTCCCCGTACCGGGGCGGATGCGCCGTCTCTCTTTATATAGCAGGGACTGCAGACAATACCAAACAAGCCCGAAGGTATTCGAGCCCACATTATAACTAGTGTAGTATATCACACCACCCTGTAAGGGTCAATGAAAACGGGCCGATTCGGGCTATGAAAACTCGTCATGTTTGCTCGCTTTTCCTCCATGAAACGCGGCGGGAAAACAGCACAAAACTGCAGAAGGGCAAGGCTGCTGCCGTGCGGTCGAGGCCGGAAAAAACAGGGGAACACCTCGCGGTCCGGCCGGGAAAAGCCAGGGGAACGCCGCACGGTTTGAGGACGTAAAAATCCCAGCCCGCACAGACACGGACCGGGACAAGATGGTCTCAGTACTCTTCGATTCTCACCACGCTGGCGCTCTCCACCGGCACCGGCAGGATCTCACGGGCAAAGCGGACGAAGCGCTCCGCGCCGTCGCTCACGTAAAACTCGTGCGCGGGGTTCATTTCCGCCGCCCAGGCGCCGCCGGGCGGCGCACCGGCCGTTTTTGCCGTCCTGCTTCGGAAGGCATTGCCGGGCACCTCTCCCAGTGCTCCCGCCTCCCGCAGAAGGCCGCGGGAAGCGAGTTCCTCCTTCAGGGCGATGGCGGTCTCGTACGCGGGATTGACCAGGGTCACGTCTTCGCCCATGATTCTGCGGAAGACGCGGCGCAGCAGCGGATAGTGCGTGCAGCCGAGGATCAGGGTGTCCACGCCGGCTGCGCGGAAGCCCTCCGTGTAGCGGCGCACCATCTCCTCCGTGACCGGATCCGACAGCATCCCCTCTTCCACCAGCGGGACCAGCAGGGGACCGGGCTGGGACACGACCTTCGCCTCCGGAAGGAAGCGGCGGATGGCGGCCTCGTAGCTGCCGCTGCAGACCGTGGCCTCCGTCGCGATCACGCCGATCCGGCCGCGCTGCGTGGCCGCCGCGGCAACCTTCGCTCCGGGCTCCAGGACGCCCAGCAAAGGGAAACTCGCATCAAGATAGTGAGGAATCTGCGTCTTCACGCCGTCCTGTCTGCCGTCTTCGCAGACACAAGCCTCTCCGGCCTGCCCCTTCCCTTCTTCCGCGCCGTCCGCACAAACACACGCCTGCGCAGCCTCGCGCTCCGCGAGGATGGCCGGGAGTCCCAGGGCGCTGGCCGTGTTGCAGGCCACCACCGCGGCCTTGACCTGCTTCCCCTCCAGGAAGCGCAGGATCTGCCGCGTGTAGCGCACGATGGTCTCCGGGGTCTTGGAGCCGTATGGCACGCGCGCCGTATCGCCGAAGTATACGATGTTTTCCGCCGGCATCTGGCGCATGATCTCCCGCGCGACGGTCAGGCCGCCCACGCCGGAATCGAACACGCCGATGGGTGCGTTTTTATCCATGGTTTTCTCCGTCACCTCTGCCCGCCAAAAGGACAGGGCATCTCTCAAAGGACGGGGCAGCCCTTCCGGACAGCCCCGCACCGTCGTTTCTCATATCTTTCCGCAGACAGGTCGATCAGTTTCTGCACCAGCTGCGGCAGGGCCAGCCCGCGGGCCGCCCAGAGCTGCGGATACATGCTGATGGCCGTAAAGCCGGGCAGGGTGTTGATCTCATTGAAGACCACATCCCCGTTCGCAAGCACAAAGAAGTCCACCCGGGCCAGGCCGAAGCCGTCCACGGCGCGGAAGATCTTCACGGCCGCCTCGCGCACGCGCTCCGCCGCCCCCTCCGGGAGCTCGGGATCCGCGACGGTCTGCGATTCCGTGTTGAAGTACTTGGAATCATAATCGTAAAAGCCGGTGTCGCCCGCGGCCAGGATCTCTCCCACACCCGAGGCCTGCGCGCCGTGTCCGCCCAGGACCGCGCACTCGATCTCGCGGCCGCGGATCTCCTCTTCCACCAGAATCTTGCGGTCGTTGTCAAAGGCTTCCGCAAGGCCGGCCAGCAGGGACGCACGGTCCGCCGCGCGGCTCACGCCCTTGGAGGAGCCGGCGTTGCAGGGCTTGATGAAGACCGGGTAGGCAAAGGCCGCCTCGACCTTTTCCGCCGCCGCGGCGAGGTCCGGGGTCTCCTCTTTGCGGAACTCCAGATAGGCCGCCTGGCGGATGCCCGTCGGCGCGACGACCAGCTTGGTGTAGGACTTGTCCATGGACACGCTGCTCGCAAGAACGCCGCAGCCCACGTAGGGGATTCCTGCCAGCTCCAGGACGCCCTGGACGGTGCCGTCCTCTCCGTAAAGACCGTGCAGCACCGGGAAGACCACGTCCACGCGGCGGGTCTCCATGCTGCCGTCCCTGCGGAGGATCACCACGCCGTGCACGGAGGCGTCCGGCGACAGGAAGGCGCGGGTCGTGCTCTCCCGCCAGGTCCCGTCCTCCATGGAGGCGAGGCTGGGGGCGAGGAGCCAGGTCCCCTCCCGGGTGATGCCGATCAGAAGCACTTCGTAGCGCTCCGCGTCGATGGCGCCGGCCACGGTGCGGCCGGAGATGCAGGAAATATCGTGCTCCGAGGACTGTCCCCCGAAGAGCACGGCGATCACTTGTCTGTTCATTCTCTCTCCTTATGCCTTCCCCGCATGCCTGAAGGCCGCGGGGTCTCCGCCCGCTCTGCGCGGGCCGGGCGGCAGTTCTCTTTAATACGCGCGGCCCCAGTACACCAGCTTCTTCGCGGGCTTTCCGCAGCAGACGCAGGTGTCCGCGATGTGCTCCTGCTCGAACGGCATGCAGCGGCTGGTCGCGGCCACGTCGGCCTTGATCCTGTCCTCGCAGGCCTGATCGCCGCACCACATGGCCTTCACGAAACCGGGCTTCTCTTCGATGGTCTTCTTGAAGGTCTCGTAATCCGTGGCCTCGTAGGTGTGGGCAGCCAGGTGCTTTCTGGCGCGCTCCAGCATCTCGCGCTGCATGGCGGCCAGCTCTTCACCCACCGTCTGCACAAGAGCGGAAAGCTCCACGGTCTTCTTCTCTCCGGTGTCGCGGCGCACCAGCACGCAGGTGCCGGCCTCGATGTCGCGCGGGCCGATCTCCACACGGAGCGGCACGCCGCGCATCTCGCATTCGTTGAACTTCCAGCCCGGGCTCTTGTCGGAATCGTCCACCTTCACGCGGAAGCCGGACAGCGCCGCGGCGAGCTCCTGCGCCTTGGCCAGGACGCCCTCCTTCCTCTGCTGGATGGGCACGATGATGACCTGGGTGGGCGCGGCGGCGGGCGGGATGACGAGGCCGCGGTTGTCGCCGTGGACCATGATCATGGCGCCGATCATGCGGGTGGTCACGCCCCAGGAAGTCTGATGCACGTACTGGAGCTTGTTATCCTTATCCGAATACTGGATGCCGAAGGCGCGGGCGAAGCCGTCGCCGAAGTTGTGGCTGGTGCCGGACTGGAGGGCCTTGCCGTCGTGCATGAGGGCCTCCACCGTGTAGGTGGCCTTCGCGCCGGCAAACTTCTCCTTGTCCGTCTTCTGGCCCTTGATGACCGGGATGGCCAGGAACTCCTCCAGGAAGCTGGCGTAGGTGTTGAGCATCAGGATCGTGCGCTCCTCCGCTTCCTCCTCCGTGGCGTGGGCGGTGTGGCCTTCCTGCCACAGGAACTCGCGGCTCCTGAGGAACGGACGGGTGGTCTTCTCCCAGCGCACGACGCTGCACCACTGGTTGTAGACCTTCGGCAGGTCGCGGTGAGACTGGATCTCGTCCTTATAAAAATCGCAGAAGAGGGTCTCGGACGTGGGACGCACGCAGAGCTTTTCCTGGAGATCCTCCAGGCCGCCGCGGGTGACCCAGGCCACCTCCGGCGCAAAGCCCTCCACGTGGTCCTTCTCCCTCTGGAGCAGGCTCTCGGGGATGAACATCGGCATGTACACGTTTTCCACGCCGGTGGCCTTAAAGCGCCTGTCCAGCTCCGCCTGGATGTTCTCCCAGATGGCGTAGCCCAGGGGCTTGATGATCATGCAGCCCTTGACGGAGCTGTACGCGATGAGGCCCGCGCGCACGCACACGTCCGTGTACCACTGCGCGAAATCCACCTCCATATCGGTGATCTGCTCCACCATTTTCTTCTCTTCTGCCATAGCGGCTCCTTTCATGAAAAAAGCGCCCGCCCCCGGAGGGACGAAAAGCGCCCGCATTCACCTTTCGGTCTTTCTAATTCTATTGAAAAGCGGCCCGGATGTCAACCACAAACCGGCCGCAAAAGCAAAAACCCCAGTGGGGATACCACTGGGGGATTTTGCACTTCTCTGGCAGCCGCAGGGCGCAATGACAGCGTAACTCAACAGAGCCGCAATAACGCTGCAGCTACCGCGTTCGTACGCTGAGAATCAGTCGCGCTCTTCTCTGCCGCACTCGTTCTCGTCTTTGATCGGGCAGTCGGACGTCACGATGATGTTGCTGTTCATGAACTCAACAACCTCGACAGCCGCTTCCTTGTACTCACGCTTCATAGTGCATCCCCTCCTGTTTCACGTTATCGTCAGGGCATAGATACCCCGAGATGTCATATCAATTCCTTTGTAGTGTACAACGCGCAGGAACATATGTCAACCCGCATTTTCGGGTTTTTCCTGTGTTTTTCATGACGTTTTGCCATGTCTTGCGGGAACTGCGGGCGGCCCCGGAGGACCGCCCGCAGCGCAGTGCTCAGTGCAGATCAGTGCGCCGCCTGATAGGCTTCGGCCTTCATGTAGTAGTCGTACATGGCCTTGCACAGGTCCGCGGTGACAGGCTTGGTGTTCGCGTTCGCGATCTTGGAGTAGCAGTAGGAGAACACGCCGTAGGTCTTGGTGTAGGTCTCCTCGCCGCGGCTCACGGAGAACTCATAGAGTTTGCCGTAATCGTCCGCAGGGATGTCCTTGATCTCGACGTAGTACTCGTCTCCGGCTTCCACAGGCACCACTTCCTCGCCGTCGATGGTCACGATCAGGTCGTCCAGCGTGTCGGCCTCGAAGTAGAACTTGATGGAGACCATGTCGCCGAAGACCAGGTTGGAACCGGTGTCCTCGAAGCCCTCGACCGCGCCGGCGATGGTCTTCGCATAATCCTGAAGAAGATCCGCCGTCACGTACTCGATCAGGCTGGCATCGGGCTCGACTTCGTCGGCCTTGTACTTCAGGAACTTCTGGACGTACTTGCCATAGTTGTTGGTGGAAGCGGCCAGGGCAGCGACGGTCTCGTCGGTGCTCTGCATCGCGGTCAGCAGGTAGGCCTCGATGGAGTAGTCGTAACCGCCGGTGATGTCCTCGTTGTAGTAGTCCGCGAACGCGACATCCGCGTATCCGCCGTCAAACGGGCGAACCACGTTGATGTTGATGTTCTCGCGCATTTCCTTCGCAGCGGACTTCACGGAGACAACACGCATGGTCTTGCCTTCCATGCGGGCGGTCGGAAGCTCGGAGATGGCCGTGTAGGTGGTCTCACCCTTGTAGGTGACAGCGACCATGGCCTCGTTGACCACGTTCTCGTCTTCCACTTCCAGATAGAACTTCGCAGCCAGAGCGCTGTTCAGGACAACGTTCTTGCCGTACAGCTTCACGCCGCCGAAGTCGCCGAAATCAACAACGACGTCGGTGTCGTCGGCCACGGTCACGAGGAACTGGCCGTTGGCGTCCACTTCCACAGCCTCTCCGTTCACAGCGGCGCTGTCGACCACATGGGCCGCATCGGTCGCGGCGGTGAAGCGGATGACGGAGCCTTCCACGGCAATGCCCGGAAGCTCGATGGGCTCGTAGCTGATGCGCTGGTTGCGTCCGGAACCGGTGACCTTCTGCAGTTCAGGCGTCACGGTGCCTTCGCCGTTGACGGTCAGGGTGACGTTGAACAGACGGTTTACGGTCACGACAGCGGTGCCGTCGTAGGCGCCGGCGTAGTTGACCTTGACGGTGAGCTCACGGCTCTTCTCATCCTCACCCACAGTCAGGACGCCCGCTTCGATCGCGGTAGCATCGGAGGTGGCTCCCTCGACGTTCCAGGTCAGTTCCGGATCGTCCATCGGGATGGCAAAGCCGCTGGCGTCGGCAACCTTATAGGTCACGGTGCCGCCGGCCGCCACGGTGGTGCGGGCAGGGGTCAGGACCAGGTCACCGTTGGGATTCAGGGTGTAGCTGGCTTCCCAGCCGGTAAAGTCGTGCAGCAGCACGGTGTAGTTCTCGACGTCGCCCATGTCGGTCACTTCGAAGGTGATCGCCTCGACCTCTCCGGCCTCTTCCGGATAGAAGACCTGCTGGTCGAACATGTCGAACTGAGCTCTGCTGCCGGTGCCGACCATCTGTCCGACTTCGACGTCAGCCAGGTAGTAGTTGTCGGTGGCCTTGAAGATGAGGAACTTCTTGCCGCTGCGGGTGGTCGCCATATCCACGGGGATGTTGCCGTCCTCGTAGCCGACGATCGAAGGAGCGGTGTTGTCGACGGTGTAGTAGGACACGACGCTCTCGGGATCGCCGTTGCCCAGAGACGCGGTCGCGGTGACCTTGATCACGGTATCCTCAGGCAGAGCGTCCTTCGAATCGGACTTGTCGTTGTAGGTGCCCCAGTCGATCTCGGCGAAGGAGGTGAGGGCATCTCCGTCGTACAGCTTGGGCAGCTGCTCCGCATACTCGTAGTCGAGATAGACATCGCCGGTCTCGTCATCCTCGATGACGATGCGGAACCAGTCGGCGTTTCTCTTCAGCGGCAGGGTGATCGCCACGATGCCCATGTGGGCGTCGGTATCCTGCATCAGGTAAGGCGCATACTGCGGTCCGAGGATGTCCACGTACAGGCGATAGTAGGAATCGGAAGCGATCATGTTGTACTTGGGATCGATCGGATCCGCGACATCCAGGGCGGGATCGTACATGTTGGCGCCGATGTAAGGCATTTTGCCGACCAGCTGATAGTAGTCAGCATAGTCCTTCCAGCTCCAGGCACCGCCGTACACATGCTCGGGCCACTCGAGGCTGTCGGCCATCCTGTCCATCAGGCCGGCGGCTTCCCAGTCGCCGTAGAAGCCCATGAACGGGGCGACCAGATTGACTTCGTTGGTCGTGGTGTTTCCGTTGTACTCGGACTCTTCGCCGTCGGCCTCAAGGATCAGGAAGCCTTCCACGAACGTGCCGTTCGGGAACTGCTCCAGATACTCGCGGTCCTCGTCGGTGAGCTTGATCTTCACGGAGACGCGCTTGGTGGCGCCGCCGCCCACGGTCACATGTTCCTCGCCGATGACTTCGGGATGCAGCACGTGAGGCTCCATGGTGATGATGCCTTCCTCAGCGGTATCGGTCTGGGTGACGACCTTGACGTTGTAACCCAGTTCGAAACCGGACCAGTTGTTGATGGTGGTGGTCAGGGTGTAAATGCCCTTCTTGGCCTCATCCTCGCCCAGCTCGATCTTCGGGCGGTTGCCGGCAGTATTCGTGCCGGTCAGGAAGGTGTAGGTGCTGACCACGCCGGTCAGGTCGATCAGGCCGGCGCCCTGCTTGCGGGGCGAATAGTAGGAGACGACCTCGTACTCGGGCTCGCCGTCCTCGCCTTCATTCACGGCGACTTCGTAAGGAACCGGGTAGGCCGTGCTCATCAGGAGGGCGTTCACATAGTCCGCCTTCTGAAGCTCGGTGGCATAGTCCTCATACAGCATGTCGACCCACTGGGTCGCGAGGGCGGCTGCGCCGGAGGCGTGAGGGGCCGCCATGGAGGTACCGCTCATGTCCACATAGGCGTTTCCGGGGACGGAGGAATAGATATGTCCGCCGGGGGCCGTCACTTCGGGCTTGAGCTGCAGATCGGGGGTCACGCCCCAGCTCGAGAAGTCGCTCATCGTCCAGGCGAGATCGTTCTCGAAGGACGCGCCGCTGCCGAGCTCCGTGACCTGCTGCACTTCCGCGTTCATCAGGATCTGTGCGTCAGCCTGCTTGATGAAGATCGCGGGAATGGAGCCCTTTTGGATGCTCATGTTGATCGTGCCGGGCTGGTTGTTGTAGATGATCGCGCCGACAGCGCCCATCTCCTCGGCATTGAGCTGCTTTTCCACGAAAGTGGTGCTGCCGCGGGAGATGACTGCGATCTTGCCTTCCACGTCGATGCCTTCGTAGTCAGACAGTTCGCCGTAGCCGGGAACGAGGACGTAGTCCAGAGGGCAGGCATCCGCCAGGGAGGCGAACATCTGATCCTCGGTCTCCGCGGTGTCGGTGTACATGATGGTCTGGCCATCCACCACGAAGTAGTCCGTGATCAGGTTGGTGTTCTCGATGGAGGCGATGGACAGGGAAGACCAGTAGGTGCTGGGGCTGCCCACCGTGCCGTAGTCCGGGTTCTCCACGTAAGGAACACCGTAGCCGTAAGGGGTGTTGAAGCCGAAGTAGTACTCGTTGCCGGCGGAGATCGAAAGGACCGTGCCGTTCTGGTACACGCGGTTGTAGACCTGATCGATGGTCTCTTCACCGGTGTAGAGTTCGGACGTGAAGCCGCAGGGGCTGCCCAGAGACAGGTTGATGACGTCGGGGCGAATCACGGTCACGTCTTCCAGGGCCGCCAGGATCCAGTCATCCTTCGCACCGTTGGAGTTGTCGGAGAAGACCTTGAAGATGGCCAGCTGGGCCTCAGGGGCAACGCCCGAGAAGGTCACGGCGCCGTCTTCGGAGACGGTCTTGCCGGCCACGGTACCGGCAACATGGTTGCCGTGGTTGGAGCGGCGGGGGAACACGTCGTTGTCGCCGTCCGCGTAGTCATACACGAACGGGACCTTTTCGCTGACCCAGGTCTCGCCGGTGGCGTTAAGGTTGGTGCCGTCCACCTGCTCCGTGAGAACCAGGGTGTCACTCTCGGGGGCGTTCGCAAACGCCTCGTGGGTGATGTCCAGACCGGTATCCAGGATGCCGACCAGGGTGCCCTCACCGGAAAAACCGGCCTGGTTCAGGATGTTGGAGTAGATCATGCCCGTGCTGGTGTACATGTTGGGCTCGTTCTCGCTCACCTCAGGCAGGCTGAAGGTGCGGGAAACGAACGCATTCTTGACGCCGGGCATATTCTTGATCATGGGGACGACGTCGTAAGGCACGTCCACCGCGAAGCCGTTCATGGCATTCACGTAGGTGTACTTCACGACAGCGTTGCGCGCAGAAGCGATGGAAGAAACGTCATTGCCCTTCTTCTCGATGGCCTCCACCACAGCCTTGGAGATGGACTTCACGTCATTGGCGACGCTCGTCTGCTCAGCCTTCAGGGTGCGGGCGTACGCGGCCGCTTCCTTCGTGCCGGGCTTTAAGCCCTTTTCGATGACGGAGGGGGCTTCCAGCTCGACGATGACGGTGACAGTCTCTGCACCCGTCAGGGCGAGAAGGGCATCCTTCTCCTTCTGCTCGGCCGTCTTCGTGGCGGTCGCCGTCAGGCGCTGCACGGAAACGATCGGGTCAGCATCGAAGTCATGGCTCTTTTCTGCCTTCGCAGGGACGGCGGAGCCCAGGACCATGGAGACGGTCAGGACGAGCGCCAGAGCCGCGGAAAGCAGGCGGGACTTCGTGTGTTTCATACGTACTTCCTCCTTTTTCTCTCTATATGAGGGCGCCTCGGAGCAGATATAACCTGCGAACGTGCGCCGACATACCTTTTCCGTCCGAAGACGTTTTTTTCATTATAAAACTTGAGACCGAGATTTCAAGTGTTAACCATTTCGCAAAGTTATCGCAATATAATATGGGACCCCCCTAACAGGTTATACCAAAAATATGCGCAAACATTTGACGAACGAAAGCGGAACATATATACTATAGGGAAGTGATCACATCCATCAGGAGGCATGCACCATGAAACAGCCCTACGAGACCGCCGAGGTCACCGTTATCGTCTTTGAGGAAGCCGAGATCTCCGTCGTGGATATCTCCATGCCCATCGTCCACTGACGCGCGGCCGAACGATTCACAGGCATATGTACACTCCGCCGTGCCCTGCGCGGCGGGCCATTCATTTTACGCAGAAAGCGGGTAAACCCCGATGAAGAAAACCGCACTGGCCGCGGCATCCGTCCTGGCCGGTCTTGTTCTGATCGGAGCCATTGTGCTGATTCTGCTGCCCCGCGGTTCAGACGTCCCGGAAACGACCACCCTCATGGCGGCGGAGAATGTGACGGCACCCTCCCCGGAGCGGACGCAGCCGCAGTCCCGGCCCGCACCGGAACAGACGCAGCCGCAGTCCCAGCCGGTCCCCGCGCAGACAGACGCCGCGCCGGCAGAAAGCACGCAGCTCGCGCCCGAAGAGACCGGGACCGCAGAGGCTCCGCAGACCGCAGAGGCGCAGACGCCCCGCAGCACCGGTTCCTATACCATCCGGCCCACGGCCCCCGCGCACACCGCAGGCTATCACGCCGGACGTGAATACATGCACACAAGGGAGTATGTGTATCCCACGGCGCCCCCTCTTCCCGGTCAGGCAGAGCCCGCCGGAAACTCCGGAGACCCGGAGGAAGGGCCGTTCGAGCCCACCCCGGAGACCCCATGCCGGGTGCCGGCGCCATCGCCTACGGGGTCCTGACGCCCCCGCCCGAGAAATCCGTGAACGGCATCGTTCCGGACGTCCTCCTGGGTGACGACGGCCTGGCCCTCCCCATCTTCCACTGATCATCGCAACGTCAAGGCCCTGCCGCACGCCCGCAGACGCGCCGGCCGAGGCCTTTTCCTTTTTCACAGTGCCGCAGACGCAAGAGGTACCGCATCATGAAGCTCAAAAGCAACGTCATCATTCAGCCCCTGGCCGGAGAGACCATGCTGGTCGTCGCCGCCACCACCCCGGACGACTTTCACGGCATCGTGAAGTTCAACGACACCGCAGCCGACATCGCCTCCGCCATGAGGGAAGATGTCACGGAAGATCAGATCCTGACCCTTCTGCAGGAGAAATACGAAGGTCCCGAAGAAGCCATGCGCGCGGACATCCGCAAGGTGGCGGACCGTCTTCGCCGGATCGGCGTTCTGGAAGGCTGACAGCTCCCGCACCCGCACAGCATCCCGCGTTTTCACGCACAGGTGGACCGTATGAAGACTCTGTTCCCGGGGGACGACAACGTTCTCCGCGTTCTCGGCAGACAAAAACCCTCGCCGGACAGCGCCGTCCGGAAGAATCGCTACGCCCTCTCCTTCACTTCGAACGGGAGGGTGTTTCTTTGGAACGGCCTGACGCGCGCCATCCTTGCCGCGCAGGCCCCGGAGGAAGAGGCCCTGTTTGCCTCCTTCCCTTCCCTGGATCCCGCACCGGACGGCGCCGATGCGCCTGTTCCTGCCGCCGCAGGGGCCCACGGCGGACAGGCAGATTCCGGGGCCGGCGCATCTTCTGCGGAGCCCGCGCCGGAGGATGCCCCCGCACCGGCAGGTGTCCTCTCCTCTCCGGCCGGACAGGCCCTGTACGACGGATATTTCTTCCTTCCGGAGGGCCGTTCTTCCCGCGCCCTGTATCAGGACGTTCTGAACGCCCTGCGCCTCCTGCGCCGCGACATCGGGAAGACCACGTCCTACACCATCCTCTCCACCATGGTCTGCAACGCGCGCTGCCCGTACTGCTACGAGGGCGGCCGCCGGCAGTATCCCATGTCCATGGAGACCGCGGATGACATCGCCGCCTACATCATTGAGAAGTCCGGAGGGAGCGAGGTCAGCCTCTCCTGGTTCGGCGGGGAGCCCCTCCTGGGCGTCGCCGCGATCCGCAGGATCCTGGCTGGTCTCAATGCGGCCGGCGTCGCATATAAGTCCAGCATCGTCACCAACGGGTATCTCTTTACCGAGGCGCTGGCGGAGGAAGCGGTCCGCGACTGGAAGCTCACCCGCGCCCAGATCTCCCTGGACGGCACGGAGGAGCGGTACAACCGGATCAAAAACTACGTCAATCCCGTGGCGTCGCCGTACCGGCAGGTGCTCCGCAATATCGGTCTTCTGCTGGATGCCGGCGTGCGCGTCTCCATCCGGCTCAATACCTCGCCCGAAAACATCGAGGACATGTTCCGGCTGGTCGGGGAGCTCGGGGAGACCTTCCCCGGCAGGAAGAACCTGCGCGTCTACGCCTACCCCCTGCACTTTACCGACAGCATCTACAAGGGTCTGGAGACGCCTCCCGGCGATCTTCCCGCCCTCTACGACGGCCTCGACCGGCTCGGCGCATACATCCGGTCGCTGGGCTTCCCGGCCTCGGGAAGGTTCCCGAATCCCGCAAAGTTCCCCATCTCCTACTGCATGGCCAGCGCGTATTCCTCCGCCTGCGCGATCGACCCCTCCGGGCGGATCACGCACTGCGAGCACTGCGGAGACGAATGGTTCTACGGCAATGTGCGGGAAGGCATCACCGACGCCTCCCTCTACCGCTCCCTCATGGAGCCGCCGCTCCCGGACCGGTGCGCCTCGTGCCCGTTCCTGACCACCTGCACGCCCTTCCGCCACCCCTGCCCCGACATGTCGCCCTGGTGCCGCTGGGAGGTGCGCCGCGACCTGCGCGCGAACCTGCTGCGCCAGACCGAAGAACAGGCGCCGCAGACCGAGGAGGAAGAGCATGCGGCGTGCTGAGGCCGGCAAGGAGTTATTTTACAAAAGCGAGAGAAAAGATAAGATCTGGTGAGTCGACCATCCGAATTTGATCGGTGTATGGGAGTTTTCCTTCGACCGAAAGACGATCTACAATATGTTTGCAGATTATCCCTGGGAACTGACTCCTGAGCAGGTCGAGCTCTTTGACCGCGAGAATCCATACTGGGCAGAATTCTTCACCGACCGAAAACAGCAGAAATGAACAAAAAAAGAGATGAGCGCGGGCTCATCTCTTTTTGATTTTCTCTCTGTGTGCCGCGTAAGCTTACAGCTCCTCTCCCGTCAGCATATGATAGGCTTCCTTGTAGAGGGCGGCGGTGCGGTCCACGACTTCCTGCGGCAGCGTCCAGCCATGGTCCTTCGTGGCCTTCAGCCAGTTGCGCACGTACTGCTTGTCGAAAGAACTCTGGCCGCGGCCGGGCTCGTAGTCGGAGGCGCGCCAGAAGCGGGAGGAGTCGGGGGTGAGGACCTCGTCTCCGAGAACGATATCGCCATTCTCGTCCAGGCCGAACTCGAACTTGGTGTCCGCGATGATGATCCCGCGCTCCAGGGCGTAATCCGCGCAGGTCTTGTACACGGCCAGGGTCGCGTCCTTCACACAGCGGGCGATCTCCTCGCCGCGGCCGGGGAAAGCCTTCTCCAGCACAACGATGGACTGCTCGTAGCTGATGTTTTCGTCATGGTCGCCCAATTCCGCCTTCGTGGACGGGGTGTAGAGCGGTTCCGGCAGCTTGTCGCACTCGCGCAGGCCCTCCGGGAGCTTCAGCCCGCAGATGGTGCCGTCCTTCTTGTAGTTCTCCCAGCCGGAACCGGTAATGTAGCCGCGCACGATGCATTCCACGGGGATCATCGTGAGCTTTTTGCACAGGGTGCTGCGGCCCTCGAAGGCCTCGGTCCGGAACTGCTCCGGCATGTCGGCCGTATCCACGCTGACGAGGTCGTTTTTGATGACGTCCTTCGTGAGGTCGAACCAGAAGCGGCTCATCTGCGTGAGGACCTTGCCCTTGTCCGGAATGGTGTTGTGGAGGATCACGTCAAACGCGGAGATGCGGTCCGTGGCCACCATGATCAGTTCTTCTCCGAGGTCGTAGATCTCGCGGACCTTGCCTTCTTTTACCGGACGATATTCCATGCTTCTCTCCTTCTGCCGATGATATCGGCCACCGATATGATCCCTGTGCGCCTCTTCGCCGCACAGATTGCATTATAGCATAGCGCAGCGCCGTCTTTCAAGAGAAGAAAACAAGACGGTTTTCCCGTTTTCGCGGGCTGGCAAAACTGCACACAGAAGGCGCGGGAAGTCCTGCCGATTCTCTTTCCCAAATCTGTCTTTTTTGTGAATTATGTTGCCATTTCCGGCCTTTTGTACTATTATATCCCCATATTTATCTTGGAAGTTTTGGATGACGCGGCATTGCCGCGTCCGCTTTTGCCGTCTATTTTCGGGCCGCAGCGCGTTTTGCAGCCCCGGCGGCAGTCTTCCGATACGAGGTATATCTATGAAATCCTATCGAAACAAGGTGATCGCGTTTTCCGCTTTGTGGGCGGTCATGCTCATCGCTGAGGGCGTCCTGATCTTCAATCTGATCCACCGTCAGCTGCTCCCCACAAAGTATCTGGCGCTCATCGTCGTCCTGCTTCTCCTGCTCTGGGGCATCACCGGCGCCTTCCTGTACTACCACGGGAAACGCAAGCACAAGACCCGCCGCACCGTGTTCAACGCCTTCGGCTGCGCGCTGGCCGTGCTCGGCATCGTCGGTTCCCTCTTTGCGACCGGCGCCCTGCGGCAGGTCCATCAGGTCATCGACGACGTCACCGACATCGACAAGAAGACCGTCGCCATGACCGTGTACGTCCGCACGGCCGACAAGGCCCGCACCCTGGCCGACGCCGCGGATTACACCTTCCTCGTCCCGACCGCCTTTGACAATAAGAACACCCAGAACGCCCTGGATGCCCTGGCGAAGGAACTCGGCCGCGAGGTCAAAGTCCTGCGGGGCGGCACCCTGAACGAGATGGCCGACCTCCTCCTTTCCGGAGGTGCGGACGCCCTTCTGGTCAACCAGACGCATTTCGAGCTGCTCGCGGATCACGATGAATACGCGGACATTTACGACAAGATCCGCCTCCTCTACGAGACCACCGTGGAAGACCTCGAAGAAGCCACCGTCCTCCCGGAGGTGATGATCAACATCGCTGCGAAGGGCGATATCGACGATCCGGAAAACCCGGATGATCCCGGCAGCATCCCGGACGAGTCCGGCGACGTCCCGCCCGAGACCGAGCCCGCTCCCGCGATGGAGAACCTGGGCGCCAAGAACGTCACGAAGGACGCCTTCCTGCTCTACGTGGCCGGCTCCGACACCCGCACCCAGTCCCTGCCGTACAAGACCCGCAACGATGTGAACCTCCTTCTGGCCGTGAACCCGAAGACCAAGACCATCCAGGTCGTCACCACGCCGCGCGACTCCTATCTGCCGGATCCCAAGCACAGCTACAAGCGCGACAAGCTCACGCACTGCGGCAACGGCGGCATTGAGAACTCCATCGCGGTCCTGGAGTCCCTGTACGGCCTGCACATCGACTACTACTGCCACATCAACTTCACCGGCGTGGTCACCGTGGTCGACGCCATCGGCGGCATCACGGTCTACTCCAACACGGCGTACGACCGCGAGGGCATGCACATCGTGAAGGGCAACAACACCTTAAACGGCACGCAGGCCCTGCTGTTTGCCCGCGAGCGCTATCTCCTGCCCAACGGAGACTTTGACCGCGGCCGCAACCACATCCGCATCCTGACGGCCGTCTTCAACAAGGTGGCCTCCGCGAAGACCCTGCTGAGGAGCTACTCCTCCATCCTGTCCAGTATCTCCACGATGTTCCGGACCAGCCTGAGTCCCTCCGAGATCGAGGCCCTGGTGCGCATGCAGCTGGACGATATGTCCCAGTGGAAGATCGAGTCCTACGCGGTGGATGCCACCGGCGGCTGGAACTACACGGCCACCAGCCCGAACGCCAAGCGCTGGGTCTGCTATCCCAAGGCCAACAGCATCAAGGAAGCCAAGAAGCTCCTCAAGAAAGTGCTGAACATCGACTGAGAAATAACACGATACGGAAAACAGCGCACCCGAAGCGGGTGCGCTGTTTTTGTCTTGACAATGTAAGACCCGGCGCCCCTTCCCTTTCGGAAGGAGCGCCGCTCTTTGTGTCACATCCTTTTCCCCGTCTTATTCCCCCGCGATCTTCCGCGCCACGTAGACGCCGCTCGCGGACGCGTGCGAGAGCGAATGCGTCACGCCGCTGCCGTCGCCGATCACAAAGAGGCCGGGGTGGCGGGTCTCCAGGTCGTTGTTCAGTTCCACCTCCATGTTGTAGAACTTGACCTCCACGCCGTAGAGCAGGGTGTCGTCGCCGGCCGTGCCGGGGGCGATGCGGTCCAGGGCGTAGATCATCTCCGTGATGCCGTCCAGGATGCGCTTCGGAAGCACCAGGGACAGATCGCCCGGCGTCGCGGCCAGGGTCGGACGCACGGTCCCCTCTTCGATTCGCTGCACCGTGCTGCGGCGGCCGCGCTCCAGATCGCCGAAGCGCTGCACGATCACGCCGCCGCCCAGCATGTTGGACAGGCGCGCGATGCTCTCGCCGTAGCTGTTGGAATCCTTGAACGGGATGGAGAAGTGCTTGGCGACCAGCAGGGCGAAATTCGTGTTGTCGGTCTTCCGGGACTCGTCCTCAAAGCTGTGGCCGTTCACGGTGATGATCCCGTTGGTGTTCTCATTCACGACGATCCCGCGCGGGTTCATGCAGAAGGTGCGCACCAGGTCCTCGTACTTCTTGGTGCGGTACACGATCTTGCCCTCGTAGAGCGCGTCCGTGATGTGCGAGAAGATCGCGGCGGGAAGCTCCACGCGCACGCCGATATCCACGCGGTTTGAGCGCGTCGGAATGTCGAGGGAATCGCAGACGCTCTCCATCCACTTCGAGCCGCTGCGCCCGACGGAGATGATGCATTTCCGGCAGGTGAACTCCTGATCGCCCGCGCGCAGCCGGAAGCCCTCTTCGGTCTTCTCGATCTCGTCCACGTGGGTGTTGAAGAAGAAATCCGCCTCCTCCCGGAGCTTCGCGTAGAGGTTCTCCAGCACCACGTAGTTGATGTCCGTGCCCAGATGACGCACGGAAGCCTCCAGCAGCTGCAGACCGTTCTGCATGCAGATCTTCTTGAGCGGGGAGCCCGCCGTGGAGTACATCTGCGTTCCAGCCCCGCCGTTCTCCACGTTGATCTCATCCACGTAGTGCATCAGGGACAGGGCCTCCTCACGGCCGATGTACTCGTAGAGGGAGCCTCCGAAATCGTTGGTGATGTTGTATTTCCCGTCCGAAAAGGCGCCCGCGCCGCCGAACCCGTTCATGATGGAGCAGGGCCGGCAGCCGATGCAGGTCTTCACCGTCTTCCCGTCGATGGGACAGCGCCGTCCCGACAGCTCGTGTCCGGCCTCCAGGACCGCCACGGAAAGCTGCGGGGCCCTGCGCCCCAGTTCGTACGCGGAGAAAATGCCGCCCGGGCCCGCGCCCACGATAATGACATCATAGTGTTTCATCTCTCCTCCTCCTTGTCCCTCTCCGACACGTCCACATCCGGCACGTCCACGTCCGGCACCTCCGGCGCGCCGGTGATGACCACGCGGTCCGCCAGCGGATTCGACAGCAGCGGATTGATCGAAAAGCTCACCGTGTCGCCCACGCCGGCCTTCACATCCGTGAGGTCCAGAAGCACATGGGCCACCCCGCACTTGCCCAGAACGGGCACTCTCTTTTCTCCGATTTTGGCCGTGATGCGGTCCGCTTTGCGGCGCAGGCCGTGCTTGGCTGCGGAGAGGATTCCGTGCACCAGGGTGTCACGCCCGTCGGTATATCCGATGCCGATGCCGTCGCCGTGACCCACGCGCACCAGCCCCAGCCGGCTGTCGCGGGTCAGGGTGTCCTGGCTCTGATAGCTGATCGTACTCCCCTTTTTGCGTCGGATGATGTCCGCGATCTCGCTCTCCAGCCAGACCGCCTCGGTCAGTTTCCCCTTCGGCATCGTCTTGCCCAGCAGGGCCGTGCCGGCCCGCACGGCGGTAAAGCCGAGGTCGCCCAGCGTCATCACCGCGCGGGAGTTGGACAGATGCGTCATGCCGGCCGGAATGCCCATCTCCTCCAGGGATTCGATCGCCTGGGAGAGGCGGTCAGCCTGCTCCTCGACCTGCTCCGCGTAGCGGCGCGGGCGCCCCGCCAGATGACTGAACACGCCCTCGAAGGAGATATCCTTCGTGAAGTCCTTCAGGGAGGGCACATCGTCCCAGGCGAAGCCGTAGCGGCCCATGCCGGTGTCGATCTTGACGTGCACACGCACAGGCAGGCCGATCTCGCGGTGCAGGGCGGCCAGCATCTTGGCCTGCGGCAGGGAGTGCAGCGCCATCACCACGTTAGCGCGCACCAGAGGCAGGGCCTCCTCACGCGAAAGGGGCGGCGTCATCATCAGGATCTCCTTCTTCCAGCCGAAGCGGCGCAGGGCCAGGGCTTCCTCGTTCCCGGTCACGCCCAGCCAGGTGACGTCGGTCTGGGCCAGGATGCTGTAGAGCCGGTGCAGCCCCAGGCCGTACCCGTTCTCCTTGACCACGGCGATCAGTTCGCCCTTCGTCCTCTCGCGGAGCACGCGCACGTTGCGGCGGATGGCCGCCTCGTCGATCACGAGGCGCCCGTGGCGCACACAGACGAGGTCGTCCTCCTGGGAGCCGCGGCGGACGGCGGAGCCGCCTCCGGGCAACAGCCCCGCCTCGGAGAGCAGGGGCCACTGTTTGCGGATGGTTTCATCAGACATGGTTTCCTCCCGGCCGCACCGCGGCCAGCGATCTTGTTTTTTCTTTTCCCGCGGCCGCGACCGGCCCTTTCAGGTCCGTTCCCGCCGGCCCTCCAAAATCTAATGCCGGACCGGGCGCGTCACGCAGGCGAAGGGCGCGAGCCCGCTCTCCCGCACGGCCTCGAGCGCCCTCTGCGCATCAGCCTCGTTTTCAAAAACGCCGAACACGGTGGGACCGCTCCCGCTCATCTGCGCGCCCAGGGCGCCGCAGCGCATCAGGATCTCCTCCAGCCGCGCCACCTCCGGCACCCAGGCCTTCGTGACCGCGGCCAGGCTGTTGCCGAAATGCGCGCACACGCCGGCGGCATCCCCGCAACGCAGGGCCTCGGCCGCGGCGTCCGCGTCCGGGTGGACGGGGTCCTCCTGCGCGTCCACGGCCTCAAAGACGGCCCGCGTGGAAATCGAGATCTCCGGCTTGGCCATCACGATGCATCCGTGCGCAAGACCCGGAAGCGCGGTGATCTTTTCTCCGATCCCCTCGGTCAGGGCCGCGCTGCAGCCCGCGAAACAGAAGGGGATGTCCGCGCCCAGGCGCCACATCCAGGAGGGGTAGGCGACAGGCGCGCCGGCGCCTTCACGCGCAAACAGGTCGGCACCGTTTTCCGCAGGATACAGCCTGCCCAGCCCGCGCAGGACCGCGGCCGCATCGCTGCTGCCGCCCGCAAGCCCGGCCCCGGCCGGGATGCGCTTCTCCAGACGGATCTTCACGCCCCCGGAGATCCCGAAGCGCGCGAAGAACGCCTCCGCGGCGCGCCAGGCCAGGTTCTCCGGCCCGCACGGGAGCGAAGGATCGCTGCAGGAGAGTTCGATCCCCTCCGGAATCTTCTCCAGCGTCACGGCATCGGCCAGCTCCAGTTTCTGGTTGACCATGCGCAGCTCGTGGTAGCCGTCCTCCCGGCGCCGGACGACGTCCAGCACCAGGTTGATCTTGGCGTGCGCGGACAGGGTCACGGCAGCGGGGCCGGCCGGCACGAAGTTTTCTCTGTTTGTATCCATGGCATATATTTTACTCCACTTTCGCGGGGCTGACAAGACGAAGAGCCGCAGCGGCCGCAGACGCCCGCAGACCGCCGCGTCTTCCCGAAAAGAGTTGAACACCGATGGGATCTGTGGCAAGATAGATGGCAGAATTTGTGGACAGATGCGGCTCTCCCCCTGACGGGCCGCGTCCTGCATTCCCTTCCGGGAGGAAGTCATGCCCGAAACAAAGAAACCGGCAGGGCCGAACGGCCGTCAGCCGCAGAACAGGAAAGACCCGCGGAACCAGGCCGGCAGCGCCCCGCGGAAACAGGCGAACAGCAACCCGCGAAAGCAAACCGGAAGACCGTCCGGGAAACCGGACAGCCGCGGCGGACAGGGCGGCAGCGCCCCTCAGAAGAATCCGCGTCCGCAGAGCCGCGGCGGGCAGGGCGGCCTGAAACTGAAGCAGGCGCACCTCCTGACCGAAAAGCAGCGGGCCGATGCCGCGCACCTGATCGCGGACTGCCGCACCGCGGAGGGCCTGTCCCTCGATCCGCCTCTGGACCTCGCCCCGGCCTTCGAAGACGCGCCCCCGGCCTACTATCTCCTCTCCGGCCAGGGCATGCTTCTTTCCCTCCTGGTGCTGGATATGCCCGTGCCCGAGGAGGGGGAGATCACGGCCTTCACCCACCCGGCCTGCCGCCGTCGCGGGTACTTTACCGCGCTCTGGGAGGCCGTCTGCGCACGGCTCGCGGACACGGACTGCGAGGAGGCGGAGATCACCTTCGTGACCGACGGAAAGAGCCGCGACGCCCTCGCCGCCCTCGCGGCGATGGACGCGGAGCTGTCCCACACGGAGTTCTTCCTGGAGAAGGGACTTGCGGCCGCGCCCGGCCGCACCGCGCCGGCTCTGCCCGAAAACCTTCCTTTCTTCCGTATTGACGGAGGAGCACACGCGGCGGTCTCACGTCCGAATTCCCCGAAGACGTTTTCTGCGGCAGCGGACGCTCCCGCTTCGGCAAAGCATGCCCCCGCCAGCGCTCCTGTGAGCCCCTCTGCGGCGTTTGACGTCTCCGCTCCGGCAAATACGTGTGCGGCAGACGAAAACGGCGCCGCGAGCCTCTGCGGGCCTTCTGCGGCCATCCCCGCGGACCCGGCCGGCCTCCTCTCCGCTCTCCACGAGGATATCTTCGCGGACGGCGCCTCCGGGAGCCGGCGAATCGTGACCGAGGCCCTCGCGGACCCGCAGACCCATACCTTCTTTCTCACCGACGAATCCGGCGCCCCCGCAGCTCTCTGCCACCTGAAGCTTCTGTCCTCCGGTCAGGCCTATCTCTACGGGCTCGGCGTGCGTCCCGACCTGCAGGAAAAAGGACTGGGACGCGCCTTCCTCGCCCGGATCGAGAGCGAGGCGGTCTCTCTCGGCGCAGCCGGCATCTTCCTTCAGGTGGGGGACTACAACGAGGCGGCCTGCGCCCTCTACCGCGGTGCGGATTATAAGGAAAAAGAGCGCCGCGCCTACTACGTCTAGCCTCTTCCGCCCCTGCTGCCCCATACCGGGTACGTTCCCCGATACGCGCGGCCTTCCTTCCGCAGCCGGAAGGCGGCCAATGCGGCCCGACTTCGTTGTTTCCCGAAAAACGCGCATTTTGGGGCTTGCTTTTTTGCTATGTCTCTTTTACAATCGGTTTTGTGCAATTTGAAGAAGGAGGGCGCCAGCATGAAATTCCGTTTTGAACTGGAAAAGATGACCGTAAAGAAAAACGCGAAGCTTCCGCGCGAAGAAAAGGCCGACATCATCAGCTACCTCTCCTCCCTGCAGCTGGAAGCGCCGGAAGAGAAAAAGGCCATCCGCCTCCTCTCCGCCCAGCTCAACGGACGCCTCTCCAAGGACAGCGAGGGCAGCGAGGCCCTCATCACCCTGCCGGACTACGGCGGATGCCAGCTCCTGGTGCGCGCCGTACGGGCCAGCTGAGCCACCCCAACAGAATCCTGAAAGCGGCTGCTGCAGCAGCCGCTTTTTGATTTCCTCAGTTCTGCGCCGGCATCGAAGCGGTTTCCGCGGTCCGGCCCCTCACAGTTTCGGGGATAAAAACTCCGCTGCGATGAGCCTGTTTCGAAAAATCAACCGCCAAAATCGTCCGCGGCTGTGACCCGGTCACGGAAAGAGGGTGCCTCCCTGATATAGAATACCGCTGTTGGGTCCGCCGCGGATCCGCACGCGGCGCGGCCCCTGACCCCACCCCCTTCTTCACACCTCTTTTCCTTACCGGAAGAGCCCTGCAGGAAGACCTGCAGGGCTCTGTTTTTCACTTTGTTCTTCCAGCCGGATCCCTGCGCGGGTCCGGGGTTCACCTCTCTGCGGTCCCGCCCCATCCCCGTTCATACAGGAAGCGCGCCAGCACATACGACAGGCAGCCGGCGGCCGTCCCGATCGTGTTCATGATCACATCGTCGGTCTCCGCCCTCCCGAGCGAAAACGAATACTGCAGGGCCTCCACGATGAGGGAGCAGAGGATCCCGAGCGCAAGCGCGGAAATGACCGGGTTCCTGCGCCCCCGCGGGGAAACGCCTTCCGGCCCTCCCGCAAAGCCCTTTTCTTCAGCCACCACGAACGGCAGGAACAGCCCAAACGGGAAAAACAGCAGGACGTTCATCAGCATGGAGCGGTACAGCTCCGGCTGGATCCTCGCGTCGATCCACACCTGGAACGGCCGCAGGACCAGCGCGGCGTAATCGACCGGGCTCCGGTGCATCGTCGCGTAAAAGATTCCGGCGAAGAACAGCAGAAAAAGGACCAGGCTGCTCACGCGGACCAGATTCTGCTTTTTACGGCTCCAGAGCACGGCTGCCGCCCACGCCCAGACAATGACCGCACAGGCCATCAGAATCACGACGCGGTGCAGCGGCTGAGCATAGACCCGAAAAATGAGTTTGTCGATCATGGTTTCGCACTTGCTTTCCGGTCAAAACGAATCCTGTTTCTTCAAAAACCCTTCTTCAGCAGATTTTTCACTCGCACGGTCCCCCAGAAACTCAGGCGCGACAGCCGCAGCCACAGGCCGCTCTTAAGGCCCATGCCGGCAAGGTCGGCTTTCCCGAGCGGGAACCGGTCTCTCACCCCGTCGATGATCTCCCGCGCCTTCCGCTGCTCTTCGCCGCGAAGGTTCTTCAGACTCATCTGTCCGGCATACAGGCAGGAGGCGATCAGGCTGCGCCGCGCATCGCCCGCCAGGGCGGGGAAATTCTTCTCGATATACGTCTGCCGTCCGGCCTTCGCCTCCAAAGAATCCAGACGCTTCAGGCCGTAGGAGGTCCCCATGATGCTGCCCGGCCGCTGGAAATAGCAGTACAGCGCATCGTCGATCTTCGCGATCTTCTTCGCCCGGCCGAACACCTGATACGTCCAGAACTCGTCCTCGTTCGTCTTCCCCTTCTCAAAGAGGATCCCATCCGGGCACGGCCTGCGGTACAGCTTGTTCCACACCGTCTGATGGAATACGCCGTCGTGAATCAGTTCCCTCAGCGCGTCTTCCGTGCCGAAGCAGACCGGCTCCGTTTTCGCGGACATGTCTTTCTTTTCAGGTGCCTCCGTCCCGGAAGCCTGCGGCTCCTCCGCTTCGCCCGACGTCCTGACAACGCCGCACTCGCAGATATCCGCTCCCGTCTGCATCAGCGCCCCGTACAGACGCTGCAGGAAGTCCTTCGAGACCCAGTCGTCGCTGTCCACAAAGGCGATGAGCCCGCCGGAAGCGATCTGCAGTCCCGCGTTCCTGGCGTCGGAGAGGCCGCCGTTTTCCTTGTGAACGACCCGGATCCGCGGATCTGTTTCCGCGTACGCGTCGCAGATCTCCCCGCACCGGTCCGTCGAACCGTCGTCGACGAGAATCATCTCCAGATCCGCATACGTCTGCATGCGGAGCGAGTCGACGCAGCGCGGAAGGTAAGCTTCCACGTTATAGATCGGCACAATGACAGAGATCATACCCTTCCCTCTTGTGTATCCGGGTCCGGCCGGCATCCGGCGTTCTGTATCCGGACTCCGCCTGCTTCACGGTGCTTCTCGTCCGATCCGGCATCACGGCCTGTCCGAAGATTCCTCCTTCACCGCGCCGGCGCTTGTCTTCAGCGCGGTCTCCTGTCCTTCCTGAACGCCCTCGGTGCTCTCCGGCATGAAGAGGATCTTGATCGTCGCGAGGACGATGCGGAGGTCCGTAATCAGGTCCGGCTTCGCGATGTACATCAGATCCATCATCAGCTTGTCATAGGGCGACGTGTTGTATTTTCCGTAGACCTGGGCATACCCGGTCAGACCCGCCTTGCACTGCAGGCGCAGGGCAAACTCCGGGAGTTCCTTCTCGTACTGCTCCGCGATCTCCGGGCGCTCCGGACGGGGTCCGACAATGCTCATCTCCCCCTTCAGGACGTTGAGCAGCTGCGGCAGCTCGTCGATCCGGTATTTCCGGATGATGCGTCCGACCTTCGTCACGCGGTCATCGTTATCTCCCGCGGAGAGCCGCGCGACGCCGTCCTTTTCGGCATCGACGCGCATGGAGCGGAACTTGATGACGTCGAACTCGGCGCGGTTTCGCGTCAGACGCTTCTGCTTATAGAACACCGGGCCGCCGTCGCTCCTGACCGCGATCGCCGTGATCAGCATGACGGGGCTGAAAATGATGAGGACCAGAAGGCTGATCACGATGTCCAGGATGCGCTTGAAGATCCGGTATTCGGGATCCGGACGGTAGCGGGACACGCCCAGAACCGGCAGGTGCATGATATGCATCTCCCGCGCGCCGCTCATGATGACGTCGCCGATCCTCGGAATCACCAGCGCGTGGATTCCCACCGCGACGCAGTGCTTGATGATGACGTTCCGGTCATGGCTGTGGACGCCGCTCAGGAACACGTCCTCGGCGCCGTCCAGGAGGCTCAGGTCGTTCACGACCTCGTCCGCGGTCATCGTCTTCGTGACCTTGAACTTCCTCACCAGGCTGTAATGATCGAGCATGCTCTCGAGGCCTTCCCGCTTGTCGTAGACGATGTAGGCCGTCTTCGGCGGGAACTTCCAGAAATACCAGTTGTGCGCGGCGATCGACCACACGACCGCGATGGCAGCCTGGCCGACGATCGCAAGGAGACCCGGCCAGATCGGCTGCGCGCTTTTGCACAGGAAGCAGATGATCACATACAGAATCCCGTCCGCGACCATGGCCGCGAGCATCTGGCTGAAGACCATCTCGGACAGCCGGTTGTAGGAGACCAGAAACGCGTCATAGACCCGTCCCAGCCACGCGTACAGAATCGCGTATAAGATGATGACGTAGGTCTGCGCGTTGCGCGCGAACAGAGCCGCCGTGTGCTGGGAATAAAACCAGATCCAGCACATCGCGAACGGTACGGTGATGAGAACGATATTCAGCAATTTGACGATCCGCAGAGGAACGTCGTGAGTCCAGAAGTTTTTCATGCGATGGTTCCCTGAGAAGCCGAATGGTCATGGCTTCCTTCACTGAGTTTTTGTATCCGAAGGGCGGCGTCCGGGGTGCGCGGCGGCAGGCCCGGGACTACCTCTTCAGTATCTTTTTCACCCACGCTTTCACATATCGGGGCTGAAAAGCCTGCCACCAGAACAGCGGCTTCTTCTTTTCGAGCCACGGCCGGAAAACCTCCAGCGCCTCATCATAAGCTTCCATGATGGTCTGCCGATGGATCCACTGCCAGGCGGTATACTGACGCTGATACCCGTACTCTTTATCGCAGGCCCGGATATACTTTCTCAGGCACTGGTTCAGATACGCTTCCGACGTATACTTTTCGTCCGGAGGAAGGTACCCCCTCTCCTGCGTAAACTGCCGAAACCACTTCGTATAGGCCAGCAGATAAGGACCGTATCCCACGGCTGTGGTGTAGATCTCGTAGTTTGCATCGATGTATGCGGGATGCAGGCCCCTCATGACATCGACGTTGCACTGATAATCGTTGATCGTGGCCTGCCTCTCAACGATGATGCAGTCCTTCTCAGGCTGCATGAACAGGAAGTTGTGTGTGAGCGTTCCCGACTCCGAAGCGACCGTTTTCGCCGCCCTCAGAAGCCGGATCATCCGGCCCAGAGAGACCTCCTCGGGATAGAGGATCCTGTACCCGTTCTTCTCAAAATAGTGATCCAGAAAGTCCAGTCCGCTCTCGACGTCTTTTCCCCGGAAGTGGTTTCTAGACAGATACACCCTGTCGAACGTTTCCTCCTCCGTCGTCCGTTCGGCCGCTTCCGCTGCCGCATCGAAAATGTCGGCAAACTTCGGGCTGTAATACCGAAGTTTGCTGAAGGCACGCTCCGGAACGGTCACCTCTCTGAACCTGGTCGGGACATTGACCAGAAGAAGCCTGTCCGCGATTCCGAGCAGCCGGAAAAACTCCAGATAGTTCCCGGAGACCTCCGGCACCGAATTCTCGTCCACGACAAAGACGTATGCCTCGACTTCCGAATCGTGTTCCAGGGCATACCACAGTCTGGACACGGCCTCCATAAGGAAATGGCCCCAATGGAAGATCAAATAGCCGCAAAAGCAAACCTTCCTGTCGGATTCCACGGCGTTCTCATACGCGTAGGCCCCGCCAAACAGCTCTGACAGGCCGGAAGCTTCAACATACTCCCCGTCCTGATCCAGCACGCCGCCGATGCCGTGATAGCATTTGACGTCTGCTCTCCTGGGCAGGACGACAGCATTCGAAAGCACATAGGCTTCCAGGTTTTCCCTGCGCTGAAAACCAGTCCCGTATGCCTCCGCGATCTCGCCCCGCTTCATGGGGCGGACATATGAAAGATTTGACTTCGGATCCATCATCTGCGCCGCGCCCCTCAGGCAATGTTTCAGTGCTGCTCCTGCTTCTCGACAAAGAGTCTCTCCTGATACCGCTGTTTGTCTTTCAGCAGGTTGTACTCCGCAAAAAAGTAATCCCTCAGCAATTCCGTGGTACGGTCCGTATTGCCCGGCTCATACCTGCGAATACTCCCGTCCGCCGTTTCGTACAGCCCGTTGGAAAGCCGCACCGGCGCAGCGTTGTGAAGGTCCAGGATCATGGCGTCATAAGTGCTCAGCGGCAGGCCCGCAGCCTGCTTGAGAAGCGGTCCGATATCCGGAACGCTGATCTCCTCCGTGTTCTCCGGCCAGTTCAGGTCAAAATTGGCCCAGACCGCGTACGGCACTGACCGCGCCGCGATCTCCTGCTCCTCCGCGGACATGCCGTCTTTCGGCTGAAGCCCGGAAATGAACGAAGGCGCGTGATCCCCAAGCATGAAGACGATCGTCGGACGGTTCGACTCTCTGCAGCGGTCGGTCAGTTTCCGAAACGCGGAGGCTGAAAGCTCAACGCTGGTCAGGTACTCGTTCACGTCATCCGTCAGGTCTCCGAGGTTCGAAGTCGTGTGGACGGTATCCATGCCGGATGCGTTTTTATTCCAATCGCCGTGATTCTGCATTGTCAGCAGGTAACAGAACCGGGGCCCGTCTCCCATGCTCTCTCCGACGGAGATCATGTCCTGATAATTAGCCTCGTCTGTCCAGGAACGCTCCCCGTAAGCGGAAGCCGTAAAATTCTCCGCTCCGAGAACGACCCGTTCAAATCCGATCAGCGGATAGACACGGTCTCTCGAGTAATTGTTCGGCACTTCACAGTGCAGCCCCGCCGTCGCATATCCCTGTCTTTGGAGATACGAGGCCAGACTGTTCCGGTCGCTGGAAAAGTCCAGATAATTGAACGGGGCGTCGATCGGCAGAAGATGCATGGAGTTCGAAGTCAGGAGTTCAAACTCCGTATTGTTCGTCCCGCCGCCGATGGACGGAACAACGGCATGACCGTAAAAGGCGCCTTCGATTCCGTAAAACTCCGAGAGAAAGTCCCGGTCCGGTGCGACGTCCGCATACCGGCCGATGTCATAGAAGGTCTCGTTCAGGATCAGGATGATATCCGGTTTTCCGACTGCGAGCGCCTCGCCGGTACGTGCACGATCCGGCAGGGCTTCGACCTTCTCTGCGGCATAGCCCTCCGGCTGCGTGACCGGATTCATGCGCTTCTCGAGATCCTCGTAGATGCAGCTGAGATACCCGTACTCCTCTACGCCCGCTCTCCAGGAAAAACCCATGGCGACTCTCGGCTTTACGGCAGGCGTCCGGTACAGCACAACGACAAGTCCCATCACAGCCAGACCGAAAGCGATACGGAACACACCCCGTGAAAACTTCTTCGGTGTCCGGGGCGTCTTTTCCCTGAGCAGCCGGATCGCAGTGATGATTTCCGAAAGAAACAGCGCTGCAATGCACAGGACCTGCAGTGAAACGGTCAGACGGTATTTGGAGAGTACGTTCGCCGCCGTCGCCGCATTCGCAAACTCACTGAAAAACAGCGGGCTTCCGTGGAACAGAACGGCATAATAGTCGATCAGGCTCCAGAGAAGCGTCGTCACCGACGTGATGACCAGTGCCGCGCCGCTGCTCCTCACGAGGCAGGAGATCAGAAGATTTACGGCATACACGGACACGACCGCCAGCACGGCCATGTGCCATCTCACGCCGAACACCCTCGCGTATTCCTGCGTGGCGCTCATCTGCAGCTGGAGGCACTGCAGCAGCGACACCGCGAGAATCAGGACTTGCGTACGGACGGCAGTTCCGCGGCCGGGATGCTCCGAAGACCGGGCCGTGCTTCCGTGATCAAAGAAGAGAAAGTACAGCAGACAGAACACGAAAAGAAACGCTCCCGCGCCAAGAAGCGCTCCCGCGATGTACAGAAACACCTGCACCGGCAGATGCACGCGGGAAGCGATTCTCTGAACAAGGGAGGACACCTTCCAGTTCCCGGCAAATATGCCGACGGAAAGGGCCAGGACCGCAGCCGCCGTCACGGCGCAGACAAAAACGGACGCTTTTGTCATACCGGCTTTCTTCTGTCTGAGATTCCGAAAACAGAACCGCGACAGAAGCAGGCCTGCCGCCCCGCAGACCACGGCAAACACCGCCATATGGCGGACCGTGGACGGCGCGGTCAGAAGGCAGAAAAGCATCGCCGATATCAGAAGAAGAATCGCATCTGTCATTGCCTTTACAACCGACCGAAACACCGCTGTGTTTCGATCGCCTTTTCATTCGATGCGGCCGGGCCGCTCTTCACCTCACCCGCTTCAGGACCCCGGTCAGCCTCCCCTCCGCGTAAAACTCCCTCTTCGGAATCAGGTCTCCGACCATGCCGTCATGCGTGTATTCCGGGAAAAACAGCACGTTCGGGTCCTTCCGGAACGTCGCGGAGAACAGCAGTTTCGGATACGGGATCCGCAGCCACTGCGTATAGGTCTCTTCGGTAAACCCGTCCCGGTCCGTGCAGAAAACAGCAATTTTGTCCGGGTCGAGCCTTTGTTTCCGCTCTTCCCACTTTTCCTTCGCTTCCGAACACAGGTCATAATGCTGGAAGAAAACAGGAATATCGTCCAGATAGCCGACCGGGTATTCCTCTCCCCACGTCATCCGCAGATCCGCTTTCAGATAGTGATCCAGATTCAGGACAAACCTGACGAAGTCCGGAGACCGGAAATACAGGTTGATCGTCGGAGACAGGAACTGCTGCCCAAGGTCGTGATAGACGACGCCGCCGATGCAGTTCTGCGAGAGTATCGAGTATGTCCCGCCCTGCAGCTGTTTCTTCACGGAAGCGACGGTCCGCCGCAGCCGCAGCTGACCGATTCTTCCCTGAATCCAGGAAAACACCTGTCTGACGGCCTTTGCGACGTCCTTTGCCCTGCCCTTATGAAGGACAGCGGCTTCCCTCCGGTAGTGCTCCTCTGCCCTGCCGTCCCCCATGATCTTCTCGATCAGCGCCAGTTTTTCCTTTTTGTTCCGGCTTTTGTCGAGAACGGTCCGATAGACGTTATTCTTCTTCGTTTTCGCAATGGCAGTTTTATACTGCCTGACGCAGTCCGGATCGTCTTCGCCGGCAAGAGCCAGGACTTTTCGAAAGCGTTTATACTCGAGTTCTTCGTCCTGCTTTCCGAACCCGCTCATCAGCGAAGTGGCTTTTGACCGGGTATAGAAATACAGGGGTTCGTTCAAAACGCGGAGATCCCGGATGCCGCTGCATTCCAGGTAATCCAGCACGAACTGGAAATCTTCTCCCATGCTCTGCGTTTCATCGAAGCGCAGATGGTTCTTCTCGATGATCTCTCTTCGAAATGCCTTGTTCCAGATCTGCTGGAGATGGACCCGGTCGAGCAGCGCAAACAGCTGCTTTTCCGTCAGTTCGTATTCGTTCTCCCCGTTCCTGTTCCAGACATAATCCTGTTTTTGGCCGTGGAGATAATCGAGAAAGCGGAAGCCGCAGACCGGCAGGGAATCCGGATACCGCTCTGCCGCACCGATCAGTTTCCCGGCGTATCTCCCCGACACCCAGTCATCGCTGTCAACAAACAGAACGTACTTGCCCTCGGCCAGAGACAGGCCGTGATTTCTGGTGAAGGAGACGCCCGAATTCACCTCGTTCCGAACGGCGCAGACATTTTCGTTTTCTTCGCTGAGTTTCCGGCAAAGGTCCCAGCTCCCATCAGTCGAGCAGTCATCGACAAGGATGATCCGGACATTCGGAACAGAGCCGAACAGAATCGACTCCGCACACTTCTGAAGCGTGGTCTCCGAATTGTAGACCGGTATGATAATACTTGCCGAATAGATCATGAGATGTCCCTGCTCCAATCAGTCAAAGAGCTCGCCCGCGGGCTTCGAATGCTCCGCCACGCGCCTGCGTTTCTTCAAAAAGCCTCCGGGGGATGTGTACTTCAGCCGCAGAAGGGCCAGATCCGTTCCCCGGTCTTCCCCGGAAAACCGGCACTGTCTCCATCGTCTGCGCAGCGTTTTCTGAATCTGTTCGATCTCTTTCTCCGTCACGCAGGGGTCCTGGGACATCCAGTTCATTATGAAGAGAAACTCGCGCCGGAACGCCCCGGACAGCTGCGGATACCGCGCTTCGATCCGGTCGAGCCGCTTTCCGAGATGATCCAGACGGTCCGAGACGATTCTCATGCGGTGCTCCGGCGTCCCCATCGCGCCGGACCTGCGTTTGCGGTAGTTGTAGACGACCCTGTCCCTGCAGGCGACCTTCTTCGCGTTCATGACGCCCTGGTACGTGAAGTACTCGTCGTCCACGACGTGGCCCGTTTCGAAGCGGATCCCGTCGAACAGTTCCCGCCGGTACAGCTTGTCCCAGAGAAGGCTGCAGGTCCAGTCTTCGGTAAATCTCTCCAGAAAGGCGATCTGGTCCATATCCCGGCCGGCCGCCCTGCAGATGTGATCCACCGTGCGGTCCGCGTACACGTCCCGGAAGCTGCACTGGACGATGTCCGCGCCGCTCTTCTCCAGTTCACCGACCATATAGGCAAAGGCATCCGGCTCGACCCAGTCGTCGCTGTCCACAAACGCCAGATACTCGCCCGAGGCGCGGTCCAGCCCGGTATTCTTGGCCGCCGCCGCCCCGCCGTTTGCCTGGTGGAACACCCGGATTCGCGGATCTTTCGCCGCGTAAGCATCACAAAGAGAACCTGACTGGTCCGTGGATCCGTCGTCGATCACCAGGATCTCCAGGTTCCGGTACGTCTGGCTTACCAGACTCTCCAGACATCTTTCGACGTACCGCTCCACGTTGTAGACCGGCACGATCACGCTGATCCGACCGTTCAAGGATGCTCCTGTCTGACGTTTTTTGCCGGCAGACCGGCCAGGGTGATATCGTCCTCCGGAAAACTGGCCGTCACGACGGCGTTGGCCCCGACCCGCACGCGGTTCCCCAGCGTGACCGGACCGATCACCGCCGCGCCGAACCCCAGGTCCAGGCCGTCGCCGATCACCGGATTCTCGTCCGTTTTCCCGTTGTTGCCGATGCAGTTGTTCCCGTGAAAGACCGCGTCCGCGCCGATTCTTGCGGCCTCGTTCACAATGAGGCCGCCGTGGTGATAGATCGCGACGCCCGGCCCCAGCGTGTTGGGCGGAATCTTGAAGCCGAGCCGCTCTCCCAGGCGGTTTTTGCGGAGGCGGAACCAGTGCGCCAGGACCCGGTCGACGGGCCCGCGGCAGCGGTTCAGATGAAGTTCTTCCCTCCGCAGAAAGCGGAGATATTTTACGATCCGCCACGCCGGATCGCCGGTCAGAACGCACACGAGCCGGTCGCGCCCGGAGAGCGCGTGAAAGAACGCCATGTCGCGGCCCAGATACTCTTTCAGCTGTGCTTTGTCCGTGATCACGGGGTCCCTCCTCTCTCATCAAAGCGCACAAAACCCTCAAAACCCGCTGCGGGTCCTCCCGGGCAGAACTTACCGGATCCTCACGGCCGGAATGCCGCCCATGACGGCTCCCGGTTCCACGTCCTTCACAACGACGGCATTCGCCCCGATGACGGCGCCGTCGCCTACCGTGATATTCCCCAGCACCTTCGCGCCGCAGGTGATCATGACGTTATTTCCGATCACGGGCGCCTTCGTCTGATCCCGGTATCCGACGGTCACCTGCTGGTTGATCCAACAGTTCTCTCCGACCGATTCCGCCGTGACCATCGTGGCAAACCCGTGCTGGATATACAGGCCGCCCCCGATCTCCTTCGCCTCAAGAAACAGCGTGTCGAGGGGACGGTACCAGAGCCGAATCCAAAAGCGGTACAGCCGGCGCGCCCGGTTGCGGTACACGAAAAGATTCCGGAACTCCTTCTTCGAGCCGAGCAGAGAAGCCAGGACATTTCGGTCCGACCCGGAGAGATGACAGATCTCTCTCCAGCGGGCGAGGTCCATCCGCAGTTTTTCGTCCTTCCAGTCGACGCCCGGAGCGACCGGGAGGAAGCGGAGCCGGATCAGAATGGTCTGCAGTTTTTTGAGCAGTGTCGTCATCATTTCCACCTGTGACCGCGGTCACGTCTCCCTGTTTGCAGGCGCCTCTCCGGACAAAGTGTCGTCCGCCGTCACATACGGTTTTCTTTTTGAGAGTTTCATGAAAAGTTTCCAAAACAGCCGGCTCGGCAGCGACTTCATCGTAAAGACACCCAGGTGCGCGGCGACGTTGCGGAATACGTACTCCAGTCTGCTGTCGACGTAGGGCTGATTCGTCTCGCCGATGTTCCCGAACATTCTGGGATAGGTACGGAAACTGCCGACGTCCGCGTCGGAATGGATCAGGGTGAGCCAGTAGCAGATCTCCATGTCCCGGCGCCTGATGTCGTCGCAGTACTGGTACACGTCCCGCATCAGGCGCCAGTAGTCGTCCTTGTTCATCTTGAAGATCCAGGTCATGACCCAGCCGATTCCGTCGTAGGAGATGAACTCGTTCTGATGACGGCGGCAGGTGCGGTACACCTTATCGATATTCTCGATCGGAAGGCGGCCCGAGACCTTGTAGAAAAAGGTCTGGTTCTTCATCTCCTCGCTCTGCTCGAGCGCTTCCTGCACCAGCAGGGCGTCTCCGTACCCTTTCCCGTGCTTTTTCGTCTCCTCCACGGGTCTGGACCCGGTCAGGAACTCGATCCGCTTCCCGTGCTCCGCAGCCAGCGCCCGAAACCCGTCATAGTCAAAGGGGTAGCCCGAATTCTCGATGTAGATGATCGGGTTCATCTTCGTCTCGCAGATATACCGGCGCAGGGTGCTCTCGTACAGATGGACGCGCGCCTCCAGGTCCTTCACCGGGCCGCCCAGAGCCGTCGGGTCCAGCGTCGCGGTGATGACCGTCGGGTATTCGGTTTTTGATCGATTCCTTTTTGCCGCCATAAGCATCCTTTGTTTCGACATGCGGATGAAGGTCTTTCGTCCGAAAAACAGCACTCTTTTCTCAAAAGCCGAGTTTTCCCCGGATCCGCTGCAGAAGCCCCCTCTTTTCCGGAGGGTCCAGACACTGCCGGATCGTCTCTGTCACCGGCGCTCCCGCCTCCAGCGAGGCGAAAAACCGCTCCCGTTCCGGATGCGCCGGCGAGCTTCGGAGCGCGCTCGGGTTTTGCGCAGCAGCCTGCTCTGCCGTCAGCGGATATGTGCGGAAACCCGGGGCGACGGCGTCCCATGCCCGGCGTCCCGCCTCGGTGTGGATCAGGACCAGGGACGTCCCTTTATCGTCATCAAATTCCGGCGCGATGTCCCAGATCCCCCAGCCGTCTCCCAGCGTCAGGTCGCTGCAGCGCCCGATGCCCTTGAAGCCGCACTGCGCGCAGGAGGGGCGCAGATAAAGGTTCTGAACAAAGCCCCGCAGGAACGGGTCCTGTGCCTGGTGCATCCGGTACTGCGATCCGTCCTCATACCCGATCTTCACGCTGTAGGCGTAGCGGCTCCAGCCCGTCTCCTTGTTTCTCAGGTCGATGTCCCGGACGGCGGCTCCCGCCGCGTCCGTGCGCCGGCGCTCAGCGAGGTACTTCTCCCAGACCAGGGGCGAGGGGACGCCGTGGCAGATCATGTCGACCAGAAGCAGCGACTCATACTTTCTTCCCAGAAACCGGTCCAGTCCCGCCGTCTGGCAGGGGGTCCCGACAAACAGAACGCTTCGCCCCTTCTTCAGCGCATCCCTGAGTTCGGGAAAGCACGGCTCCGCGGCGCTCTGCGCGTATTTGGCGCCCCGCATCCGGCCGAGTTCCTCCGGCCGGCCGGTCACGACATGCGTGACCCGGTGCGCCTCATCGTAAACCGCGGCGCAGACCAGACCGTCTTCGGAAAGAACCTGCCGTGCGAGCGCGGTAAACACGCCCCCGGAAGAGCTCTGCCCGCGGACCGCCTCGTCGCGATTCTGCGCGGCAAGGACCGACGTCTCCTGCGAGACGGCCGGCGCGTGATCGGCCGGACAGACCGCTTCGCACATGCCGCAGGAGATGCAGCGGTCCGCGTCGATCTGCGGATACCGAAAGCCCTCCGCGTCCGCCGTCATCGCTATGCAGTTCTGCGGACATGCCGCTGCGCAGGCACCGCAGCCGGTGCAGCGCGCCTTTTCAGGAAGCATATGTATCACCCGGATTGACCGGCCCCTTCTCTGCTGCAAAAATCTTCCGGCCGTCTTAAAGGATCCTGCTGCCCCGCCTTTCCGAATACGGAAGCGCGCCGCCTTACCGGAACAGCTCCAGATCCGCAGGGATCCTCGCCATCTCCCGGTACGCGGGCATGACCGCCTCCAGCCGGCTCCTGACCTCCTTCTCGTGATCCTTCAGCCAGTCAAACGCATCGCTCAGTTCGAACTCCGTCTTCAGACCCTGGACCGGAAGCACGTAGTGTTCCTCCGTCCCGAACAGGTCGAGCGCGATGCTCCTTGACTTCGTGGAGTACCCCACGACGACCGTCGGGACCCCCGTGGAATACGCCGCGATCGTCGCGTGCGTCCTCGCGCCGACAAAGAACCGGCACCTGGCGATATAGCCCTTAAGCTGCATCGCCGTCCCCTCCGTGATCCGGCAGGTCCGGCCGGTCTCCCGGAACTCGTCGTGCAGGAGGCGCAGCGGCGCCATGTCGTCGTTGTGGCTCCAGAATACGTGGGGGATCAAGCAGATATTCATCTCCGTTTTCCCGAGGATATTCCGGATCAGATTCCGGTAATTCTCCAGAATCACGGACCTCTCCGTCCCGTACTGCATGATCAGGGGGCTGACGTTGATTCCGACGGTGTTCCCCTCAGCAAAGCCCTCCGGGAGCGGCAGGTCCTCCCTCCCCAGCAGGAAGGCAGGGTCCGCCACGCGGATCACATGGGAGTTCACCTCTTTCAGAAGGTCATACGTCAGCGGTTCCCGCGCGGTGATCAGATCGTATCCCGCCAGGTCTTCCCGGATCTCCGGCGTCAGCGCCTCCGGGTCGACCGAGCACGCCCAGAGAACGGACGCTTTGCAGCACCTGCGGATCTCGCGGTTGAGCTGCGCATTGTACTTTGCCGACCACGGATAGCAGTAATTGTCGCCGCCGACGCTGACCGCGGCCGCGTCCCGGAACAGTTCCCGGAGAAATACCTTCAGGTTCGCGTCGCCCTGATGCAGCACGCGCCGTCCCCAGAAAGCCTTCAGATGCGCGAGCGAATACCGCGCGATCTCCTCGGAGACCACGACTCTCTCAAATCCCCGGTCGGCGCCGCACGCTTCGTCTTCCGGTTTTGCGCCGGACCACAGGATCAGATCTTTCGGGCCGCGCAGGATCTCCGACGTCGTGCGGATGATCGCCTCGCAGCCGCGGTTCCCGCTGCCGGTGTGCATGTACAGTACTTTTTTCATGGCTATGGCGGCTTATTCGCCGGGATCCTCTTCCTGATCTTTCACACGGATCATCTTCTCGAACAGAACATTGCCCCAGTACTTCTTCTGCCAGACGGTGTTGTAATAGATCACCGCGCTGCTCACCCGAAAGCCAATGGCCTGGATGATGTGCGTGATCTTGACATAGTCCTCTTTTCTCCGGTCGTACAGGACCGGGTCGAACAGATACGAGCCCGGGGCCAGTTCTCCCGTGCGCAGGACCATGGTGATCTCCGTCACGCCCGCGCCGATGGAGAATTCCTCGGACGGCACCAGGCCGATGGCCTCGCCCGACAGGGACGTCACGACGCAGCGAAAGCCCGCCGACGCCATCGGGATACGGCTGTTGATTCGAAACGTGATTTCCAGATCCTCCCCCTGTTCCACGTCCGACGAAGAAAGAACGACGGACTCGATCCAGGCCGACTTTTCGCCCTCCGGCCCCTGATCCTCTTCGGTGAAGGCATAGGCGGACCGGATCAGCGCGTCTTTGGAGGCCGAGTAAAGGCTGATCGCCTTCTCGACGTCGCCGTCAAAGATCACCTTTCCCTGGTCCATCACGATGCAGCGGCTGCAGAGCTGGCGGATCGTGTTCATGTTGTGGCTGACGTAGAGGACGGTCCTTCCCTCTTTCATGGCGGCCTCGCGCATCTTGCCAAGGCACTTCTTCTGAAATGCCATATCGCCGACGGCCAGGACCTCGTCCATGATCATGATCTCGTTGTCCAGGTGCGCCGCGACCGAGAACGCCAGCTTGACGTACATGCCGCTGGAATAGCGCTTGACGGGCGTGTCGATGAAATCGCGCACCTCGGAGAACTCGACGATCTGCTCCATCTTCTTGTCGATCTCCGCCTTGGTCATGCCGAGGATGGTGCCGTTCATGTAGATGTTCTCGCGTCCGGTCATCTCGCCGTTGAAACCGGTGCCGACTTCCAGCATCGACGCCACGCGGCCGTACAGGTCGATCTCGCCCGCCGTCGGCGCGGTCACGCGGGACAGGAGCTTGAGCAGCGTGCTCTTTCCGGCGCCGTTGCTTCCGATGATGCCGACCGCCTCGCCCTGATAGATCGTCAGGTCGATCCCGTTGAGCGCCATAAACGACTGACCGATCAGTCTCTGATCCTGGCCGATGACCGTATTCGGATCTTCTTTCCCGTGCTTTCTCGCCCACCAGCTCTGGAGGTCCGCCTGCAGCGTCCTGCCGCCGATCTGGCCCAGGACATATCGCTTTTTGACTCCGGAGATCCGGATGGCGACCTTGCGGGAATCGTTTGTCATGTCTGCCATCTCGAGCCCCCTTACACCGTATCCATGAAGGTCTTTTCCACGCGGTTGAAGATCAGGATGCCAAGGATCATCACCGCGAACGTAAAGACGATCGACCAGATCAGGTACCCGGCCACGATGGTCCCCTGCCCCAGAAACGCATAGCGGAACACCTCCACCGGCAGGGTCACCGGGTTGATCAGCATGATGTTCCGGGTGAGGCTCGGGCCCACGATGGAGAGCGAGTACACGATGGGCGTCGCGTACATCCAAAGCTGAACGCCGAACCCGACCAGAATGGACAGGTCGCGGTATTTCGTCGTCAGGCTGGACACGATGATGCCGACGCCCAGCCCCATCATCCCGAGCTGCAGCAGCACAAAGGGAAGCACGGGCCAATACGCCCAGTGCGGATGGACCTCGCCCCGGAGCAGGAAGAACACCAGGAAGGCACCGACCAGCAGCATCTGGATCGCAAAGCGGATGAGCGCGGAGATCATATTGGAGATCGGGATCGACAGACGGGGGAAATACACCTTGCCGAAGACGGCGGCGTTGCTCGTAAACGTCGTGGCGTTCTGCGTGATGCAGTTCGCGTAATAGTTCCAGAGCGCCGTGCTGGTGAAGTAAAACAGGATCTTCGGAATGCCGTCCGTCCCGAACCCGGCGATCTCGCCGAACACCAGCGTGTGGATGATGCTGGTGATCAGGGGATTCAGGAAGATCCAGGCCGGTCCCAGGACCGTCTGTTTGAACGTCAGCGCGAAGCTGCGCTTCGTAAACAACACGATCAAATCGCGGTAATCCCAGACCTCTCTGAGATTCAGCGACAATCCCTTCGGTTTTGACGTTATGTGGATGTGGTAATTCGTATCCATAGGTCCTAATTCCGTGACTCTCCCATCAGCGGTTTGCCGGTTTCCAAAAACAGCGCATCCTTCAGCAGATCACCTGGCCGTAATCCTCGATATGGCCCCATTTGATCGGCGTCATATAGTTTTTTCCGTATACGCCCGTGAGATATGCATCGTAGTCTTTCACGCCCCAGATCGTATCCCCGGAGAATTCATACAAGGTGCGGTTTTCTAAGAACTTCCTGTCAAAGAAAACGCTGTTTTCGTTCTCGATACAGACGATCTCCGGCGATTTTTTACTGCCCAGAACGCGTATCGCTCCGAGGATCCGTCTGTCAAGCCAAAGGCAGAACGGCACCGGCAGTCTGCAGAGCAGCGGATACAGTTTCTTCTGAGGGTCGTTCAGAACATGGTAGTATCTGCAGCGATAGGACTGCAGGGCTTTGATCAGGAACACCTGCAGTTTTTTCGCAATTTTGCTTTTTCCCGCGTTCGTGTACAAAAAGATGTCGATCCAGACCCCTTTGTGCATGTTGAGGCCGCGCTGAAGCAGGTCCTCCATCACGGTGCCGTTTTTGCGGATCTTCATCATGAGATACGGGGCCTCGATGTCGTTTTCGGGACACTGAAGGAAATACTCTTCCGACCGGAACACATTCCGAAGCTTCTGCCCGTCCTCCAGGGGGAGGAAAACGTCGACGTCGTCATCCCACGGAATGAACCCCTGATGACGGACCGCCCCCAGCATGGTCCCGAAAACGGCGGTGTATTTCAGACCGTTTTCTTCACAGATCTGATGGAACCATCTCAGTATGTTCTGTTCCGTCTCCTGAATCGCCTGAAGTGTTGCCATATTATTTCACATCCCAGTTGGGTTTGCGGATCCGGTCGTAAACCGAATAGCACACCCGGTATAAGGCCGGTGCCGCTTTCATCAGCCTGGCGTCGGTCCGGTTTCTGCGGGAAAGGGAGATGTCCTCGGATTCCAGCATTTCCATGCGCTTTCGGATCTGCGCCTGCTCCGGGTCCGATGCCTTCTTCTTCCCGAAGACGCCGGCACGGAAAGAGCACACCAGATCGTAGTAGTACCGGTTTGCCGCGGCCTCCCCCGCCTCCGTGTCCCGGAACAACTGCCAGACCTTCTCCGAAACCGCGAGGGAATCTCTGCGCCGCAGCGCGTTGTTGTTCGACGACGACGCGGAATTCCTCCGGATATAGTACTGATAGAACGGCTTGTCCAGAAATACCGCCTTCCCCGCAGCGCGGAACAGCTGGAAGTTTAAGAGGAAGTCCTCGTTGTGGACCAGGGACTCGTCCATCTCCAGCCCGGAGAACAGTTCCGTTTTATAGATCTTATTGCACAGGCTCCCGATGTACTTTTCCCCTTTTAGCAGATGATCGATCGCCTGCCAGTTTGTCTCGGCCAGATACTCCCCGGTGCCGGAAATGTCCCGGAACGAACCGTCCGGCTCATACCGCCGGTATCCGCAGTGGGCGATGTCCGCGCCTTCGTTTTCCATGGCGCCGATCAGCGTTTCGTACATCTTCGGAGCGACCGCGTCGTCGCTGTCCACAAAGGTGATATATTCTCCTCCCGCGGCCCGGATCCCCGCGTTCCTGGCGGCCGACACGCCCTTCTTTTTCTCCTCCAGAACGGTGATTCTGGGGTCTTCCTTCTCAAACTCCCTCAGGATCTGCAGACTGTCGTCAGAAGAGCCGTTGTCGACGCAGAGAATCTCCAGGTTCCGGTAAGACTGATTCCGGATACTGGAAATACACCGCAGGAGATATGCCGCGGTGTTGTAGACCGGTATGATCACGGAGAGCAGTTTTTCTTCGGTCATGTCACACTTACACTTTGGGGAGCGCCGCGTACTCCGCGGATCTCACGAAGGCTTTTCCGTCCCTCAGACCCTGCCGGATCGCCTCCAGATCTTCTTTCGAATACTTCCCGCGAAGGACGGCCAGCCGGTCCAGAACGGCTCCGCAGAGCAGCCGGTAGCGATAGGCCGCCGCGCACCAGGCTTTCCCGGCCGCGGTCTTTTTCCGATCGTACAGGAACCGCTTCCAGAACACGGTCCGGTTGTACCGATGCGCGTACAGGACCGGGGCCCGGTTTCCCTGCGTCGACGTCTTCGCGTCCAGATGCTCGTAGACCGCGTCGGAAACGACGACTGCCTTTTTCCCCCTCAGCCAGGCCTTATAGAAGAGCACCTGGTCCTCCATGGACGAATACCGCTGCGCATCCACCCAGAACTCCTCCTCCAGACCCGCCTCCAGAATGGCTTTCGTCTCGCAGAAGAAGCAGGTCCCCGGGAGGGACTGCGACATATAGTATTTCCTGATTTTTGCCAGATGCCGGTTATACGAATACCCGGAGGTGTTCAGCACGGAGACGTATCTGTTCCGATGGAACAGCGTCGGAGCGGCCGCCCCGGACAGACAGTCGATCACAGCCCGGATCCCCTTCTGCGGAAGAAAGCTGTACAGCGGGGCCGCGGAGATCTTTCCGAGCCCGTCCCGGATCGGCGTGTAAAGCTTTTTCACAAAGTCAGGGCCGAAGCAGACGTCGTCGTCACAGACCAGCATGTACGGGCTGCGGCACATCTCGAAGCCCTTCTGGCGCTGGTGGACCATCCCCTTCGGAGAAAAATAAAACGTCTCGGTCCCAAGCTGCTCCGCCGGCGGATCATAGCCTTCCGGAAGAACGACGATGACTTCCTCCGGCTGCGGGTCCAGGGCTTTCACGGAATCCAGAAGACGCCGGTACTTTTCCCCGGCTTTTCCGATCGTTCTGATCACGACAGAGTATTCGATCTTTTCAGTCATGACACCAAACCCTTCAGGACCCGTTCCACTTCCGCGGCCGTCTCCTCCGCGCGAAACGCCTGCCCGCGCTTTGCCGCGCCGGCTCTCATGCTCTCCCGCAGGTCCGCGTCCGAGATCAGGTCCCGGAGCCCGCAAAAGAGCCCGTCTTCGCTGTTTTCCGTGATCCGGCCGCAGCTTCCGTCCTCTCCCAGCAGTTCCCGCATCCCCGAGACGTCTGTCGTGCACACTGGGATCCCGACGATCAGCGCTTCCGCAGCCGCCGTCGAAAAGCCCTCGGAAAAGCTGGGGCAGACAAAGAGGTCGCACTTCGCCAGATACTTGTAGGGGTTCGTCTGATAGCCCAGGAATGTGACGCGGTCCGCGGCGCCTTCTTTCTCCGCGAGCGCCCCGAGTTTTTCCCGCAGAGGCCCCTTCCCGAGAATATACAGATGCACGCCTCTCTGCTCCCGCTTCAGCCGGCCTATGACCGCGATGAGCCGCTCGAAGCCCTTGCCTTCCTTCAGGCTCCCCACCGCCGCAAGTTTCACGGCGCCGTCCTCTTCGATCTCCGGCGCGGGCTCCTTCATGAGGCGCAGGATCGTTTCGGAATCGATCGTGTTGTAGAGCACGCAGCCCTTTCCGGTGATGCCGGAGACCTTCTGAAAGGCCTGCAGCACGCCCTCCGAAACGCCGACGTTCAGATCGAACTTCGAATAGCAGTCCACGGTCTCTTTCCGGCTGCGGAACGAGGCGGAAAACGCCTGTTCCGTCATTGTGCTGTGGATCCAGGATACAAGTTTTGTGTCCCTGTCCGGGCACCCGCTGATGATCCTCGCGCAGGGCCCCTCCAGATAGGAGACTTCGATGTCGTACGTCTCTTTGACGTACCGCCTGTGGATCTGCTGCGGAGTGAGCAGCTTCATCAGATGCGAGTTTCCGGGCATCGCCTTCGGATAGACGGTGCGGTACTTCACGCTGCCGGGCAGAAACTGCTCGTTGACGCCGCCCCCGAAGAGCGACGTCACCGTGATATCGAATTGTTCGGGATCCATGCGGCCGACCAGGTTCACGAGCACCTTTTCGGCCCCGCCCTGTCCGAGATCATGGATCAGAAACAGTACTTTCAGCATGGTCTCCTCAGCTTCATCTTGTGAAGGAAGTCATACAGGAAGCGCGGCAGGAGCCCCACCAGGATCGGACGCGCGACGTACACGCTCATCCACACGGGCAGCCGGAACAGCTTCCGGGCCTTCAGCAGGGCGCGGGCCTCGTTCAGCCGGTACCGGAACTTTCGCCTCGCGTACGCATTCCGGTCGTCGCGCATCGCGTAGAGCGCCTCATGCAGATTCCTTCCGCGAAAACCCGCGGCGTACATCCGCACCCACAGATCGTAGTCCTCGATCCGCAGGGTCTTCGGATCCTCCGAATACCCGCCGACCGCGTCGTAGGCGCGCTTTTTCACCATGCACGGCGCGTGGCAGAAGGGAGATCTCTTCATGAAGTCCCGGAACACCGGCTCCGTCGGATGCTGAATCAGCCCCCAGGTCCCGCCCTCGTCAAAAAAGTTCATGTCGGTGCTGACGATATCGATCTTTTCATCCGCGAGCAGCGCATCGACCTCTTTCCGAAACCGCTCCGGGCTGCAGACGTCGTCTCCGTCCATGCGGGCGATCAGATCGCCGCGCGCCTCGGCAAGGCACTGGTTGAGCGTGCGGTTCAGTCCCTGATTCGAATCGTTCTTCAGGACCTTCACCTTTTCGGGGCACTGCTCCCGCAGCGCGCAGATCGCCGCGAAGGTGCCGTCTTTGGAGCCGTCGTCGCAGAGAATCAGCTCCCAGTTCTCATACGTCTGGGCAAAGATGCACGCAGCCGCCTCCGCGACCGTCTCCGCGCAGTTATAGACCCCCATGATCACGCTGACGAGCGGTCTCTCCTGCGAAGCCGGACGCCCCGATCGGTCGGTTTCCATCGTGTCAGTCATTCCTTAGATGTACCCCCAGGCGATGTGCATCTGATAGTAGAAGAAAACAAGGTAAGCCGCGAACATCCCGATATACAGGATCCTTCTGGACTCGGAGGTGAAGCCGTGATCCACTTCCCAGGGAAGCAGGATGTAGTTGAACAGGCTCGTATAGATCGGGAGACGCCCGAGGATGAGGCCGCTGCTGACCATCGAGATCAGGTACAGTCCGGTCGTCAGGATCGACATGTTCACGGAGAGATTGACGACCGGATCCTTCTCATACTCGATATGCGGCATCAGGAAAAACGAAATGACTGCCGGCAGCGCATAGACCGCAACGCGGAACGGGTTCGTGCCGTCGTCCCACGCCTCATAGTTTTCCAGAGCGGACGCGTACTGCGTCTCCTGCAGAACGTCGTCCAGAAGGGACGTGAAATTTCCGATGTACGCGATGGCGACCAGCACGCCCAGAAGGTACAGGAGCGTCTTGAAGTTCCAGGCCTTTCCCTGGGCGATGAAGAAAAACGGGATCATGATCAGCGCCGACTGATGCATCGTCGAAGCGAGAAGGACGATCAGAATCACCGGGATGTATTTCCGCTTCAGCAGGAACGGGACCGCGAACAGGATGATGCAGACAGCCATGAACTGACGCATGCCGTTGTACATCCACATGATGTAGTCCACGGATCCGATGAACAGAAACAGAGACACCGCGTAGTGGGGGGAATACTTCCTGAAAAAGTACGCCAGCGCAAAACCGTGCAGCAGAGCGAAGATCGCCAGATAGACCACCGTGTCCTGCGAGATAAATACGCGGATCAGACCGGACAGAAAGAAGAAGCCCCGGTCCTTCGTCGACGCCTCCATATAGCTGACGAGTCCCGCCCAGGTGTCCGGCATGCGCCGGAACATTCCCAGATAGTTTCCGGTGTCTCCGAACCAGTCTCTGGTGGTCGCGAAATAGACCAGCGGCGCTGTCACAAGGATCACATACAGCCAGCTGGTTTTTTTCCGTTCCTCAAGTTTCCCGTGACCGGTCGCCTGCGGATCTTCCCGGTAGAGGTCCACCAGGAAGAACAGCGCGCCCCAGAAAAGCGGGAAAAGGAAATTCAGCCTGAAAACCTGCACGTCTGTTCCCCGCCTGCGATCTCTTCTATCTCTTTTGCCAGCCGCTCCGCGACCCTGCGGCTGTCATACTTCTCCGTATCGTGCACGGACATGCGCTTCCGCAGCGCCGGATCTTTCATCAGCTGCGCGACGCGCGAGGCCATCGCCGCCGCGTCGCCCAGGGGCACGAGGAATCCGTTTTCTCCGTCCCGGAGGATCGAGCGGTGGCCGCGGTTGTCTGTCGCGACGACCGGGAGCCCGCAGCGCATGGCCTCCACCAGACTCAGGCCGAAGCCCTCCCGGATGCTGGACGCCGTGCACACGTCAGCCGCGCGCATCAGGGCGCCGATGTCCCCGCGCCAGCCGGGGAACCTGCAGAACTCCGCCACTCCCTGCGCCTGCGCATGGCGCTTTGCGGCCCCGCCGTCGCACTCCGGCCCCGGCAGGACGAGATACGTGTTCAGCCCCTTTCCCCGCAGGATCTTCAGCGCGTCGACGAGCATGCCCTGGTTCTTGTTCGCGACGATATCCGCCGCGTAGATCATGACAAAAGCATCTTCCGGAATGCCGAATTCCCCGCGGACCCTTCTGCGGTCCCGCGCCGGATCTTCGGTCTCCAGACGCGCGAAATCGATCCCCATCCCGGGGATCCGCCGCACGTCCGTGTTTTTCCCGAAGCGCTTCTTTACGGTCTCGTAGTCCTCGGCGTTGATCATGTAGAGGACGTCGGTCTTCCTCGCAAGCCACTTCTCGACCGGATAATACAGGAGCCAGTTCTTCAGAGGCGCACCCTTGTAAAAGTGCAGCCCGTGCGCGCAGTAGACGACCTTCGTCCCGCGCCTTCTCGTCCGCACGGCCGCGAGCCGCGCCGCCAGTCCGCCCACGGGGGTGTGGCAGTAGACGACGTCGTAATGCTCCTTCGCGAGAATCCTCTTCAGATCCCGGATCCCTTTCAGGGTGTCCGGGTGGAACGGGGTCCTCTTCCAGCACATGCGGAAACGATTCCGAACGTACGGCACCTCTTCCTCCCCGGCGCAGGCCGCGTCGACAGTCCAGCCACGCTCCGAAAAGGCGCGAATCGTCGGGACGTGGAACTTCAGAAGATGGTCCCTGCCCAGACTCGCCACAAAGAGGATCTTACGATTTTTCCCGACTCCCGTATCCGTATCCATATCCGTACCGGCCCGATCTCGCCTGTTTTCCACCGTTCAGCACGCATCCCAGGATCATGGCACCGTTCTGCTGCAGTTCTCTCAGCCCGTGCTGGATCACCCGCCGCTTCGCGTAGTCCGAGAGGACGACGTAGAGGACGCCGTCCGTCATCCCCGCGAGCAGGGAGGCGTCCATCAGCATGGCGGAGGGCGGCGTGTCGAGAATGACGATATCCGCCAGGCCCTTCAGTTCGCCCAGGACCTTTTCCATGACGTCCCGGCCGAGGATCTCCACGGACTCGATGCCCCGGGACTTGCCGGGCAGCACGAACAGGCTCAGTTCCTTTCCTTCATGCGAGACCTGCGTCAGCGCGTCCTTCAGCGGCACGCGTCCCCTCAGGACCTCTTCCAGGCCCGGGAACTCACCCTCCAGCTCGAAGAACTCCTGCTGCGAAGGGTTTCTGAGGTCGCAGTCCGCAAGAATCACGCGTTTTCCCTTGCGCGCCAGCGCGACCGCAAGGTTCGCGGCCATCGTGGACTTGCCCTCGCCGGGCAGGGAGCTCGTGACCATCAGCACCTTCCCGTCACCGAGACTTCTCTCCACGCGGGTACGAACGGTCCGGATCCCCTCTTCGTAGCCGGGGCCGGCTGTCCCGGCCAGAATGCTTACGGGGGCGCGTTCCTCGCCCTTTCTGGACTTTTTGCGGCTGAAAGGAATGTTCCCCAGAAACGGCACATTGAAGAGTTTTTTGAGTTCCTTCTCCGTGCGGATCGTGCGCGTCGCGAGCGTATAAGCCACGAGCAGGGCGACGCCGATGACAAAGCCGAGAAGCAGTCCCTTGACCAGGGAGCCGCGCACGACCGTCGTCTTTCCGGAATCCTCCGGAATGCCGCTCTCGTCGATGATCGTCATCTTCGTCTGGCCGACGACGTACTGCACCGCGCGCGGCAGGTTCCGGACCGTCGACTGCAGGATCTCATAGGAACTGTTCGGGTCTGCGCCCGTGACCGTGATCGTCAGAAGGTTCGTACCCTTGATGCTCGACACGCGGATGACCGCAGGGATGCTCTTGATCGCCAGATCGGACTTGATCGCATCGGACAGAATCCCGGTCGAAAGCAGATGCGGGAAGACGCTGCTGATCAGTTCCGTGGTGTTCTCGTTCGAGGTGCTCCCGCCGTTGATCATCTCGACAGTGACTGTCGCGTCCGCTGCATAGGTCGGCGAATACGACACCGTGCTCCGGAAATAAAAGAGTTCACCGAACAGAAGCGTCAGCAGCAGGATCACCCACCAGAAACGCTTCAGTCTGTGGAGCATATCGCTTAAAAACGAGACGATATCGATTTTTTCCGGCTCGATGCCGGCCTGGGTTTCGCTCATGTGATTCGATCCGCCTTCTGCGTTCTCAGGTCAGTGACTTCTTCTCGTCCGTTTCGGAAGACGACGTCTTCGAGGTGTGCGTGTGACCGTACGCCCCGTACCGGCCGTACGCCCCGTACTTGCCGTACTTTCCGTATTTGCCGTAACGGCCGTAGCCGTACTTCCCGTAGCTGCCGTAAGCGCCGTAGCCGCCGACCGACCGGTCGCCCAGGAGGGTGTGCACGTCATTCAGCACGCAGCCGTAGAACTCGGCCTTGCAGCCTCCCAGCGTCTCGACCGCGTCGTTGATCTCGTCGACCGTGCAGTAGTCGTACTTGACGGTCAGGACCATCAGGTCGGCCCACTCCGCGAACGCCTCCGCGTCCGACATAAGGGCGAACGGCGGCGAGTCGATAACGATGCAGTCGAAGTACGGCCGCGCCGCGTCGATCAGTTCGTTCATGCGGCGCGAGGCCACGATATCCGTGGAGTGCGGGTTGCCCCTGTCGTTCAGGAGCAGGAACAGGTTCCGGCCGTTCTCCTTCATGATCGCTTCCTTCACGCTGCACTTGCCGGAGAGCAGGGCATTCAGGGTGTTCTGCAGCTTCGTCTTGCTCGGGACAAAGAGCTTGTGGAGCGCGGGACTGCGGAGATCGCCGTCGATCAGGAGAACGCGGCGGCCCTGCTGCCCGAGTGCAAGCGCGATGTTCGCAGAGACGGTCGACGTGCCTTCGTGCGCGTTGACGGACGTGACCAGAATGACCTTCTGATCGCTCCGCTTCATGTGATTCGAAAGCGACGAAGCGATCTTCTTCATTTTTTCGACGTAGTCAAAGCTCGCGTTGACGTCCGTGATCAGGAGGCTGTCGCTGCGTCCCCGGATGCGCTCGATCAGCGAACCGCGGGCACGCTGGTGGCGAAGCACGCCCAGAATCCGGCCTCCGACCTTCTCCTCGAGCTCGCTCTCGCTCCTCACCGTGTTCTTGAAATACGAGAGGACACCGAAGAGCAGCGTCATGAGGACACCGGCTGCCAGGAAACCCTTGAGCGCCTGGGGTATGCCCGTGAACGTCGCGTCCGCGCCGCGGGGCACGGAGGGTTCCTGCAGGACCTCGAGGACCATGCTGTCCGAGACGTACGGCACGAGTTCGTCGATGACCCGCATCGTCGAGGATATGAACCGGAATGCCTTATACGGCGAATCCGCGGTCACGCGGATCTTGATCAGATTCGTTCTGCTGATGACCTGGGCGCTCGCTTTCGCGTCGAAGGTCTTCATGTTCAGGTCTTCGCAGACCTTCTTTTTCAGAAGGCTGCTGTTCAGGATGTTCTCAAAGCTGCTGGCCATGGAGGAAGCGGCCGTCAGATTCGTGCGCGACGTGGTCGAACTGCGCGATTTGACCGCGAACATCGTCTCCGCGGAGTAGCTCGTCTGGTGATTCATGCGGGCATAGACGTTCATCAGCATGCCCGCCGCGATCGCGACAAGGAGGATCACCCAGAGGTTCCGGATGATATCGCGGAGAATGCTGTAGGGATCGATCTGGCCGAAAAAGGCGGAGCGTTCCGTACTGTTCTGTTCCATCACGGCTCCTCCACGACCACGATCAGTTCGACGGTGCCGAGCTTCTGCCTCTCGTCGGGATCCCCGTCATAAAGCGTGCAGGGGACAGAATACGTCCCCGGCTTGCGGAGATCGACGTTCGAGGTATTAAATACAAAGTCCCTGTCGATGTCAAAATGCGTCTGGTCCAGGACCATCGTGCTGGTGCCGCTGCGGACGCCCTGGATATAGGAGCGGTAAGCGGGAGGCATCCCCACCGTCGTATAGATGACGTAGTCGGACAGGGCGGGCGTCTTCACGTTGAACGCCGCGTAGCTCAGATACATGACGTCCAGGGAAAGCTGAGCCGTATCGCCGGCGCGGTTCGACACCTGGACGGTGATCCTCTGGCGCTCCGTGTCCTCATCGAAGGTATACCGGTCGCCCTGCGTGATCATGATCTGCGAGGAGATGTCCCCGTCCAGCACGTCCTGCGCCCCAATCAGGTCGCAGAGGGCATTGCTGTCGTATTCTTCATTCTGATGGAACCAGAGAGGCGTCTTCAGCACGAAGTGAGGCGCCACGTAATCGGTGTAGGTCAGCTCGCGCGTGTATCGGCCGACGTTGTTGTTCTTATCGAAGGCCGCGTACGTCACGTTGCGGGTGTTCTTCTTCACGAACTTCGAGAACGAGACCACGACCAGCGTGTCGGTCACATCGCCGTCCAGGTTGTCGACGGCCGTCATGCCCGCGAGCAGCTGCTCGTCCGTCACGTTCACGCCCGCCCGAATCGAATCGCTCTCCGCGCTGATTTTGGGTGCCGTAAAGTCCGACGTCCTGCTGGCATATATGGAGTAGATGATAAAGGCTGCGAGCGCCAATACGAAAAACGCGACGCCCAGACCTCTCACAAGCTTCATATCTCTGTCCTTTTCGTTCCGGGTTTGCAAAAACCTGTATGTCTGACGATTGAAAAACTCTCCGGCCCGCTTCCTTCACGGGCCTGCGGGAATGCCCTGCCTGCACCGGCGCCTCCGCAGCACTCACAGGCATGGGCTCCGGCCCTTACAGGAACGGCTCCGGCTGAAAGCCCAGAAGGTCCCGGCCGCTCAGGATCCGCTCCGGGTTTTCCTCCAGAAGAAGCTGCGCGTATTCCTCTCCGTAGTCCCGCTCGAGGGCGCGGCGCACCTCATACATATCCGTCGTTCGCGCCGAAGCGCTGTGGGCATCGCTCGCCACGCAGGCCGCAAGGCCGTGCTGCAGAAGAGCGTGCGCACAGCGTTCCGGCCCGCTTCCGAAGCGTCCCAGGATACTACCTTTGTTGACCTGAAGGATGCACCCGCCGGTGCACCACTCGAACGCGAGCTGGGGATCGTCCTGCAGAAAGTAATAGCGCTCCGGATGGGCGATCACGGGGACCGTCCCGGTCCGCTTCAGATCTCTCAGGACGTCCGCGCAGAAATCCGGATCCTCTTCGAACGAGAACTCGATCAGAAGATTTCGGGTCCCGCCCAGCGTCCACAGTTTCTGCTTCCGGAGAAGCTCTGTCAGATCCTCCGTCGCGAAGACCTCCATGCCGCGGACGATTCGAATCGGGATCCCCTCTTCCCTCGCGGCCGATCTCAGGCGCCGGAAGAGGACGTTCAGTTCGGGAGAGGCGTAGTTGTCGTACACGCCGGGGATGTTGCAGTGGCTCGTCGCCACGATCGTCTCCACGCCGCTGTCGGCCGCCATGGCCAGCATCTCCAGCGACTCCTCCAGATCCGGAGAGCCGTCGTCGATGCCCGGCAGGATATGGGAATGGATATCGGTCATCGGCCGTCCTCGCAGTCTGTGCTGTTATCCCGCGCGCGGGCGCGTGCGTGCGCCGGCTGCCGCGGTCAGAAATCGATCATCATCCGCTCGTTCTCTTCTTCCGAGGTCTCGGTCACCGTCTTTTCCATCACGCGGTAGACCCTCTGGCACATGGAGAGGACCGACGGGCGGTGCGTCGTGATGATGCAGGTCCGGTTCGGCCTGCGCCGGACGATATTGTGCAGCACGTCGCGCTCGGTCTGCACGTCGAGCGCGGACGTCGCCTCATCCAGAAGAAGGATCGGGGCGTCGCGAAGCACCGCGCGCGCGATCGCGATGCGCTGTGCCTGGCCTTCCGAAAGGCCGCGGCCCCGCTCTCCCACGGTCGAGTTGATACCGTCCGGGAGTTTGGACACGAAATCCCAGGCACACGCCGTGCGAAGCGCCTCCTCGATCTCCTCGTCCGTCGCGTCCTCCTTCACCATGCGGAGGTTTTCTGCGATCGTTCCGGAGATCACGGTGTTGCCCTGCGGCACGTAGCTGAACAGATACCGGCTGTCGGCGTTCACGTCCACCTCGAGCGTATAGTCGCCGTTCTCCGAGAACAGCGCGCTGTCTTTCAGTTTTTCAAAGGTCTCCGGACCGGAAACGATGCGCAGTTTTGCCTCGCCCATATCCGGGTGGATCAGGCCGAGCATGAGACGGATCATCGTCGTCTTGCCCTCGCCGGAGGGGCCGACCAGGGCCACGATCTCACCGGGCGACGCCACGAAGGACGTGTCGGCGATGACCTTCTCGCCCTCCTCGTACGCAAAGCTCACGTCGTCCATGCGCACTTCCACGCCCAGGTCCGCGAACGCGCTCAGGTCTTCGCTCTCCTTTAAGTGCACCTCGCGCGGCAGCTCGATCAGCTCGCGGATGCGGTGCGCCGAAACCGAGCTCGACAGGAAGGACGGGACGATGCCCACGACCTGATTGAAGGACCGGGACAGGCGCCCGCGCTGCTCCAGGAACAGCGTCATCGTGCCGTAGGTGATCTGGTGCGTCCACAGGAGATACAGGCAGTAGCCGAAGGCCAGGTACTGCACGATCAGGCCCAGGACCGACATGAAGACGTTCGTCCGGATCGAAAACAGGTTGTAGTCCAGGCTCTGCTTCTTCAGCTTCGCCTGCCACTCCCGGAGCTTCGCGCCGTAGCGCTTCGTGATGCCGAAGGACTTGATCGTGTCGAAGTTGTAGAACGTCTCGACCTCGAACGCCATCATCTTGCTGCTGATCTCGCGCACCTTTCTCTGGTGCTCGCGCTGTCTGCGGATCAGGTACTTCGACATCAGAAGCATGATCGGCGCGGAGGCGAAGGCCAGCAGCGACATGGGCTTGTTGTAATGCCAGATCACCGCGAAGGTGATCATGAAGTTGAAGACCGAGATCAGCACCGTCGGGAGCCAGCTGATCGCGTTGCTCGAGACCGTCCCGACGTCGCTGTTGAAGCGGTTCAGGATGTCGCCGCTCGAATACTCCCGGATCGCCTTCCAGTCGACGTCGATGATCCGGTCAAAGATGTCGGCCTGGATGTCGTTGTGGATGTCCAGGCTGAACTTGGTCGAGATGCGGTTCACCAGACTCGAGAAGAACAGGCTGCAGAAGGCGGTGCCCACGGTGATCGCGATCAGGAGCCACAGCTTTTCGGTCTGGTAGCCCGTGATCACGTCGATCGCGTACTTGCTCGCGATGCTCGCCGCGATGCCCATGGTGCTCGACAGGATGCCGAACAGCGTGTAGACCGCGATCGCGCCCTTATACTTTTTGCTGTAGGAAAAGATCCACTTCCAGTCGTCCAGAATCTCGTGGAAGGTCCCGTCCCTGATGGCCATGCGCAGCTTGTGGGCAGACGCAAAATATGCTTCTTTTTTTTCGTCTTTCGGCTGCGCCATATGCCTCTTCCCTGCCCGTTTCTCTGCGGTTTTCCGGACGCTTCCTCACGAAGCTGTCCGGGAGGTTCCGGAATCCCCCGCACGGTGCTTATCACAAACCCGCGAAAGCCCCGGCGAGGTTCTCCGGCTTTTTTTCGGTCGGTCCCATCCGCGGTCATCCGCGGCGCTCCGTCTTTATTTTTCCAGAAAGCCGCCCCTGTCGAGCTGCTCCAGGAACGCATCCAGGTCTTTCTCCGCTGTGGCGCGGTCCACCTCGAACCGGTCGAGCACCGCCTGCAGCAGGACTTCCTTATCTTCCGCGCCCTCTTCGAGCTTCGCCCAGATGACGGCGCCCGTGCGCGTCGTCGTGATCATGCCGTTATACGCGAGGGCAGTTTCCCCCACCGGAACGATCACGGTATCGCCCGCGATATTTCTTGTCACGAATGTTCCCTTGATCTTCATGCAGACTCCTGACGTTACGGTTCTTCCTCGATGGCGACCGTGACAAACCGGGTGTATCTCGGATCGTAGTGGCCCGAGTTGACGTTGACTTCCTCTCCCCCCTCAATGTCGGTCAGCGTGAGGTTGTAGGTAATGCCGCCCACGTAGACATCTTCGTCCGGAAGGTAGTTCTTGAACTGGATCCTGACGCGCGGAAACGTCTCTTCCGTGAGATTGAACACGGTGAACGTGCCGTCCGCCTCCGGCTGGATCCGGATCTTGTCCTCTTCCATATTGAAGTGATCCACGCGGTTCACGCTGGCCGTGCAGCTGTAGCAGGGATTCCCGTCGTACGCCGCCTTGTTCTGTTCCAGGATGATGACGGTCGCTCCGGCCGGAATCTGAGATCCGGAGAAGGCCAGGGCACCGCCCGCCTGCGAGATGCCGACACCGACAAACGTCGCGTCGCTTCCCTTGTTGGTCAGGACGATGGCGGCCACGCCGGAGACGGATTCGTCTTTGCCGTCCTCGATGTAATACCCGTTATACGTGCTGAGTTTCTCGATCACGACCTCGGACCCCTCGATCGTGTAGGGGAAGGAGATCTCCGGGAGGGGAAGCGTCGTCGGGACCGTCTCGGCCTCCGTTGTGGCGGGAGGACGGGTCGGATTCACGGGCGGCAGGGTCGGCGTATGTCCGCCGCCCTCGGTCTCACTCTCCGTAGGTGCGGGCTCCGTGGTCTCCTGGCTCGGATCGACCGCGGTCCCCTCGGACGGGGACGTCTCGGTCTCCGGCGCCTTCGTGGTGGCCGGCGCCTCCGTCGTCTCCGGATCGGTCAGCAGATCGATCGCGCCGCTGTAATACGGATCCACGGTCGTGGCCGGATCGGTCCCGGCCGGTTTATGCGAGGCGATCGCCCCGCCGATGGCCGCACCGATCATAACGACGGCCACGATGATGGCAACGATCACCCCGGTCTCCTTTTTGATGTTTCGTTTTTTCCGGTCGTTCTTTTTCATCTGATCTCCCCGGCTTTATTTCGGATCTCTTCGGCCAGACGGAGGGCCTGCGCCCGGTAGGCGTGGGTCATCCGGCAGCGATATTCCGGAACCTTTCCGTATTCTCCGGTCTCTGTATACGACATGGCGGCGCAGGGGTGGCACTCCTCCTTGAGGGGGCACTCCCGGCAGGCCGCAGGCAGGCGGATCGCGGCCGCCTTCGCGGTCAGCTGCTTCCACGCGCCTGCAAAACCCTGTTCAAAGACGTCCGGCGCGTCCGGATCCGGAATCATCCCGCAGATCGTCAGTCTTCCGTTCCACGTCACCCAACCGGAGCAGCTCCCGGCGCGGCAGCGCATGCCTTCCCCTTCGCCTTCGCGGTCCGGCGTGCAGTTCTCATCCGGATCCCCGACCGGTGCGGGAAGTTCTCCCGCTTCCACGCGTTTTAAGAAAGCCTCTTCTCCGTTTAATAAAGTAACGATTTTGGCGGAATAGTACGCGGCCTCCTCCGGCGTGAAGCGGTCGTTCCGGCCGACGCAGGTCTCGTCCCGCCGCATGGAGGGGAACATGTAGCTCGTTCCCTGAACGAGAAGCCGGTTCTCCCTGCAGTACGCAAAAATGGCTTCCAGATCCTCCGCGTTGTGCGGCGTCGCGCTCACGCTGATCTTGACGGTCATCCCGGCCTCTTTCAGAAGCCGGATCGCGCGGGTGACCCGGGTAAAGCCGTCCGGTTTCCCGCACAGCCTCGCATAGGTCTCGTCCGACGCCCCGTACAGCGTGATGTTGAAGCGGCTCGGCGGCGTCTTCTTCAGCCACTCCACCGCGGCCTCGTCGATCATGGTCCCGTTGGTATTCACGGAGACGATGAAGCCCTTTCGCTGCAGGCCCGACACGATCTCGCGGAATTCCGGATGCGTGAAAGGCTCTCCTCCCGTCAGGAGGATGAAAAGAAGGCCCTGCTCCTTCATCTCCTCGGCCAGAGCCAGCCACTCCGCAGCCGAACGGAGGGGAGCGATGCTCTCCTGCGTCTTTCTGTCCATGCGGACGTAGCACATGCGGCAGGCCATATTGCAGACCGGGGTCAGTTCAAAAGAAGCGTGGATCGGGATCTTCCGCACCGCCGCCTTCTGATGCAGATATTCCGTTAATTTCGGTTCGACCGGAATCTGGATCATAGATTCTATCCTTATCGATCACGCCGGACAGGCCGAAGCCCGGCCGTCAGGCATGCAGATCATTCAATATTTTGGACCACGGCATCCTTCAGGATCTCAACAGCCTCCGCGTCGGGGCGGCATTCAAGAAGGAACACCGGGACGTCCGACAGCACTTCCACCAGAAGTCCTGCCGCCTTTTCCTCAAAACTGCGGTCCCACCGGTGGATCGTCGTTTCCGGGTAGAGATAGCGGAACGCCTCCGATCCGCGGATCTGACGGATCCGGTTCTCCTTCGCCTGACGGAGCGCCACGAGGGCCTTCATCGGCGCGGATTCGTTCCGGTGGATCCCGCTGGTGCCCGCGTACGGCAGGCCGTATCCGCGCCACACGCCGTCCCGCTTTCGCAGCGCGGCGCGGTCTCCGTTCAGGATCTCCGCGTTCTCGAGGCGGGCCCAAAGATCCGCCTGCGTGGATTTTCCTGTGCCGGAGGGCGCAGAAAACAGAATGCCCATTCCCTGCCAGGAGATCAGCGAGGCGTGCAGGAGAATCGCATCAAACGCCAGAAGCGTCGCCTCGATGTCCATCAGGGTCATCAGGTTGTGGGCAAAGTCCATATACTTTTCATTTCCGGGGAGATACTGACAGCGAAGAAAGCCCTCCTGCAGCGTCTCTCTGGAAACAAAGGCGTACGGAGAAAAGCGGGGAGAACACTTGAAAAACGTCCCTGCCGTTCTCCCCTCTCCCACATACAGCCGGCGCGAATCCCGAAACCGCACATCCGCCGCCTCCGGAAGCGCCTCCACGGGACAAAGCTCAAAGCGAAGATCCGCCCGCGGCGGTGCATCCGTCCCGTCCCTCTCCGGCTGCATGAACGGCGTCATTTTTACGCTCTCATGTAACACAAAAGGGACATCTGCCAGAATGGCGACGTCCGCAACATGAATCAGATATCGCATAGTCATTCACTAGGGGGCAGTCATGTTGCACATGACTGCCCCTGATCGATGGTTTACAATCGATGAATTACATCAGGTGGAGGAGAAGATCTGCTGGCCGCCGGTCGGGTTGTTGAAGCAACGGCCGCCGATCTCAAAATCGTCATCCGGCCCGAACTCCTCGCCCTCCTCAAGGCCCATGGAATCATAGTCCTCGCAGTGGTCGGAGTAGAACAGGATAACGCCGCCGACGTTCCACACGCAGGAATACTCGTCGTAGTGATTCGATTCACCCAACGTTCCCTGGTGCATGTCGCCGCAGTCCTTCGCGATGGTCTGCGTCAGCGTAAAGCTCTCAACATAGACCACCGGCCTCACATACTGCTCTTTCATATGTCGGTCCCCCCTTTCTTACTGTCTGCTGAAGAAGCGGAAGAAACTCGACAGGATCTTCGAAAGAGCTGTCTCGTTCTCTGCTGCCACTTCCGCGGCTTCCTCATTCTCAATGGCGATATCTTCCGCATCCAGCATGGCGCCGGCCGCTTCTTCCTCGGTCAGGACCTTGCCGGTATACTCAGTGGCCGGCTGGCCCGCCAGGCTGCGGACGAAGCTCATCGTGTCCACATTGGACGACGTCTGATCGCCGCCGTTCGATTCCGTGCTGACGCCATTCGTGATGCGCAGCTTCGTGACGGCCAGGATCTGATCACCATCGCTGGCATTCTTGATCACGATCTTGCCGGACACCGGAACCGCCTCGTAGTACAGGTCGACCGTATGCGAGATCGGAGACTCAACGCCATGGATCTTCACGGAAGCGCCGTTGATCTGCGCGGTGACCGCATCGCCGTTCAGGGATCTCAGGCCGATGTAGTACGTCTTGCCGGTCTCCACACTGATCGCGACCTGCTGTCCCTTGGAGAGATACAGCTCGGTCTTCGGGCCTTCCTTGTCGTACTGCTCGACCGTTGCCTCGGTATAGGACACGGTCACACCGGTGTTGGCCTCGTCGTACGCCGCGATGGCCGCCTTCACGGCATCATCGTACGTCTTCCTTCCGGCCAGCGCAGCGGCCAGGGCATCCTGCAGATCCTCAATGTTGGCATCGTAATGGTCGACAGCAGCATCATAAGCATCCTGCGCATCGTCCATATCCGCCTTCTTCTCGTTCACCACCGCCTGCGCATCCGCGATCGCCTGAGCATCGCCGGAGGCCACGGCCGCGTTATACGCTTCGACTGCGGCATTGTAGACCGTCGTAGCATTCTCCAAATCGCTCTCCGCCTTGCTCAGGGCATACGCTTCCGCACTGACGGCGTTCTTCGCGGGAGTGATCGTGCTGTTGACGTAGGCGTCGCGATCGAGCTGCGCCTGAGCCAGCGCTCTGGCTGCCTCATTGATGGCATCCAGATCCTCCACGACCTCCGTGATGGTGTGTTCGTCGATGTACAGGGCCTCCGAGGTGGCCTCATTGGTGCCGAGCAGGCTGCGGACTTCCTTGAACTGGGCACCCATGTTCTTCTCGCCGTACATCATCTGGACGTTCCCGTCGCCCTCGAGCGGCTGGATCGGGTTGTAGACGCGGACGCCGTCGAGATAGAAGGACATTCTTCCTTCGTTTCCTGCGGCCGCGGACACGGTGATCGTCACGGTGTACTTGCCGTAAGGCAGGTCAGTAAAGGTGCAGACAGGGACGGCAAAGAAGTCGCCCGCAGCAGCCTTGGTATCGATGATCTGGGTCCTGACGACCTTCTTATTACTCACATTATCCGCCGCAATGCTCTTGGCGGTAACAGTGATCGTACCGGTAGAACCGTTCGTGCGGCTGTAGATATCGATGCCGGTACCAGTGGCAGTAAAGGTGGCCTTCGCCTTGGCGTCGGGGCTGGCGGCATGCGCCATGTCATTGGCGTAGTCGCTGTCGTCGGCAAGGCCGGTGATCCAGCCCATCTCGTCTCCGACATGCTGGGTCTGGTTCTTTCCTTCGGTGCCGACCATCGACCAGTTAGCGTCGTAATCGATGCCGGTGTATTCAATGCTGAACTGCTGATTGTTATACGTGACGGTCTTGGTCTGCGTAATGTAGGTGTCCTCGTAGAACACACTGTTGGCGGGAAGAACGCAGAGCATCGCCCACACGTCTTTGTCGTCCTCCGTGGCACTCGCGCCCTTGATGAAGATGCGGTCGTAGCCGTCCCAGTTCATCGTGGTGGGAGCATAACGGACGTAACGTCTCTCGACGTCGGTCGCGTCATCACCGAAGGAGATGGTGCCGTACGTGCCCTTGTAGATCTTGTATTCGAAGTCGATCTTTTCCTTGCCCCGCAGGATGTCGTCCGAGGGATCGTCCAGCATCTCCACGTTATCCAGAACGTGCTTGTAATCCAGCTTGACCGAAGAGGCCTTCGTATCCGAGGAGGTGTCCGAAGTCACATAGTCCACGACGTAGGTGACGGGCGTGAAGACGACCGTGGGCTGAGGGAACTTGATCAGCAGCTGGCCGTTGACATAGAGGCCGGAATTCTCACCGTTCGTGGCGACGAGGCCGCCGGTAACAGCCGAGGGCTTCGCGTCGATCTCGAAGGAGATGACGACCTTCGCGGTATCCTTGTTGACGCCGTTGGGCTTGTCAATCGCGTCGTTGTCTTCCTCCGCCTTGGTGGCCTTGAAGTGCTTGGAGTAGTTGAAGCCAGTGACATCGACGTCCGAGCCGTTGATGCTGATAGCGACGTTCTCTGTGCCGTCGACCGTCTGGCCATCGACGGTCGTGGTGTACTTATTATGCGTATAGGTCGCCCACTCCGCCGGTGTGAACACGTATTTCTCACCGCCGTCGTTGTCCTCCGCGGTGCCCCAGCGGTGCTTGCCGGGGTACGGGTTCCAGCGCACGATGGAGACGTGAATCTTCTCAGTCGTGGCTCCCGGCGGCAGAGTGAAGGAACTTCCGACGACATCCTTCAGAATGGCCTCCGTGCCGACATCGGTGGAGGTGCCGCCGGTCGAGTGCGCGATCGCGGCAAAGATGCCGGCCAGCTGGGAGGAGTTGGAAGCGGTGAAATAGAAGTCGGGTTGTTTCTGAGTCTCAGGATCGGTATAACGGGTGCCGAGGCTGGTAATAGCGGTCGCAGCGGGATAGTTGCTGGACACGCCGTGCAGATAGCGGTTTACATCGCGATTCGTATTGCTGCTATAGGATCCGTTCACCGGATCAATGGTGGGATCGGCACCCTGCAGCACGGCAACAGAGAAGACCTTCGCGCCGTCACCCTTCATGGTCTTGGCGTAATCGATCGTACTGTTGGCAACATCTGACTGGAAACCGTTCGTGTAGGTCGGCGAACCGTCAGTGAACATCACGACGACCTGTTGGCGGTCGGATCCGGCAGCGATCGGATTATCGGCAAGAATCTCCTGAGCCAACGCCATGCCGAAGTCCGCCGCGGTTGCGCCGCCGGCATCGAAGGCGTTGACCTTGGTCTTCATGGAAGTGGCGGTGGTGGCGTCCACCGTCGTCATGTCCTGAACGACCTGCGTGTAGTTATAATCTGAGCCCTGCGGAAGCTTGTTGTTGCCGATGTATGCCCCGTTATTAGCATTATAATTGCCGGGGTTAGCATCACTAGCAGAGCTCTGATTGCTGCTGTTCCAGGGGTACCTGTTCATCGCAAACTTCACGATGGCGACGCGGCTCTTTTCCGTGGCCTCAGGCGCGGCGTTCTTATCCTTAACAATATCGATGAACTTGCCGACAGCTTCCTTCAGCGCATCCATCTTGGTTTCCTGTTTTCTTTCATACAGTACGCCGGTCCAGATGGTGGTGTTGTTGCCAGTGACATTGGTCGGAGCGGTCGTGGTGACGCTTGTGCCGCTCAGATAGTATCTCGTGTTGTTGACAGTATAGTAGAGACGATAACGCCGGCTGTAATCCCAATTGACATATTCATAAGGTCTTTCTCTGTTAACGCGATAATACTCCCCATCCGTATGCTGGTAATAATACTGGCTATCGCCATAGCTGTTGTAGGAATACCCCTGACTGGCTCTGGCAGTATACGTGTAGGTACTGCCAATAGCTTCATCCATCGAACCAGACACGTCCAGAACCAGGACGATATCGCAGGGGGTGGTGGAATACGTGGTCGTCACCTCGCCGTAGGCAAACGCCTCCAGATCGATGATATACGTTCCGTCGTCCTGCACGTGAGCGTATTTGGACATCGTCATGCCGTTCTGGTTGATCACGCCGCCTTCGTTGCCTTCCTCCGCGCGCGCGACGCCGGCAAGAGACGGAAGTCCCAGAACCAGGATGAGAGCCAAAATAATGACTCCAACAAACTTCTTCATTGATAACCTCCTTGGTTTTCTTAATAACTACTTCATTCTTTGCAGTTACCGCCTGCGCCGAATGGTTGAATAAATTTTTAGTACCGGGCGTCGCATCGGAAGGATGTTCACCCATATATGTTGAAAGATCCACCAGTAAAGGGACCCTGGTTCTCTGATTTTTCCCTTTCGCTCAATGCGAGCGGCTTTTGCGCAGATCTGTTCTCTGCGTATACCCGGTTCGATCCGGGTCTGGGCATCGCCGACGAGGTCAAAGAGTTCTGTGCCGTCTCTCTTCCTGACGCGGCAGATGCGGTGCAGGACGTAGTCTCCGTTATCCCTTTGGTACAGAACGACGTCTCCCTTTTTCAGCCTCCCTTCCGGTTTTTGCAGGAACACCCGGTCCCGCCCGTCGCCGAGGAATGGGACCATGCTGCTTCCGACGACCGGCAGGCTCACCTCGTGCCCGTCCCGAACGAGTTCCACGAGGGACGAGATGTAGGCGCCGGTGTCGACGATCCTTTTCTCTGCGGTCTCCGCTTCGGCCGTTGCGGCACCGCCTTTGTCCTTTGCTCCGCCAACCAGTCCGTACTCCCGTAGGAGCTGCGTCCTCTCCCGGCCGATCTTCAGCGCCTGAGCCGCGGAGTTGTCCGCCCCATTCCGCAATCCGAGATACCGGAACGCCCGCTGCACCCACGCTGCCGGAAGCAGGTACGGATGCTTCTTCAGGTACGGATAGCGCTCCCGGAGCTCTGCCGCGGGCGGGAAGAAGAGGCGGCGCCAGGAAGCCTTTCCCGTGCTGTTCTCTTTTTCCTTCTCCACAGCTTCCAGCGTGATTCCGCTGCTGTGCTTCCTGCTGAGCGTCGATGCTCCGTACACGCCGCTTTCGAGAATGTCCGAAAGCAGGTTTTCCGGATCTGCCTCCGCGGCCGGCAGGGGCTGCTCTCCGTTTTCGCGGGGAGCTGCGATCTGCAGGTACTTTTCTCCGATGGCGAAAAGTGCGGCGGCAAATTCCGTTCCGCGGATCTCCTTCAGGCAGGCGGTCAGCCGGTTCCAGTCGATCTCCTCTTCGTGCTTTCGCGCGAACAGGCAGATGTCGCAGACCTGACGGATCCCGAAACCGCCGTGCAGGAAGTGCTTCATGGCGTGGCAGACCAGGTAGAGCAGGTGGTCTGTCGGGGAGAATGTCCGGAGCAAAGTGCCGTCCACGCTCACGGTCGAGGCGCTTTCGTATGCTTTCGTGAAGAACCGGTTGTACTCCCCGTACGCCGCGGATTCCGGCGGGAAGGGGGTGCGGTGGATCTCCAGGGAAAGCAGGCCGTCTGCGGAGGCATATCCCGTCTCGTAAGAACGGGAGATCTCCTTTTCCGCGCGCTCCGTTGTGAGTCCGTAAGCGGTCAGGGCCCTGTGGCAGGCTGCCGCCTCGCCCGGGCGGATCAGAAGATCCTCGTCCGCAGAAAAGCGGAAGTCCGGGTTCGGATAGAGTTCCCGACAGATCAGGCCCTTCATGACGATCGGCTCCAGCCCCTGTTCGGACAGGTGCCGGTACAGGTCAAGGAAAGCTGCCGTCCGGGAGGTCTGTATACTGACAATGCGCATCGCCCTTCTCAGAAACGGCCGGAACGAGGAAGGCAGCGCCGAAAGCCCCCTGCGGTAAACCTCATCGACGATGAGGGGAAGCACATGGTGCTGTTCGGCCAGGGAGAAGACCCCGCGCCAGTCCTCCTCGCTCAGAAGAGGCAGCCCGGCCCGCTGTCCGGTCCCGATCGCGTCGCTCAGAAGCTGTAAGAACGTCTCTGCACAAAGCGTCATTTGTTCTCCACGGAAACGTCCTGAACAAGCCGAAATTCTTTAGAACGTATTTCCTTCACATACTTGACCCTTTTTCACTTATGACACTCTGTCATATGATACCAAATTTCCTCAGATGAATCAAGAGAAATATGAATATTTGTCTTATTTTCGCGCGAAAAGAGCCCCGCAGATCTCTCTGCGGGGCTCCCCGTTGCTTTGTTTCCGCAGCCTTACGCCGCTGCGGGACGTTTCCTTCTGTCAGCCGCTTTCGCTGCGCTTCGCCTTACCGGCTCATATCGCGGCGTCTGCGCCCGAACACGGCACCGGCCATCGCGAGCAGGCTGGCAGCCATCAGCAGGATCCAGAAGAACCAGCTGCTGTCGTCTCCGGTCTTCGGAGGCGCGACAGGATCCTTCTTCTCCCACTCGGCCGTGAAGGTGTGATCCTCCGTGACCTCGTAGGTGTCTCCGGGCTGATACTCGGAACCTCTCCAGAGCAGGAAGGTGTAGCCGTCGCGTTCCGGTGCGTCGATGATGGTGATCACCTCGCCGTACTTCGCGTTCACGACCACAGGGTCCGTGCTTCCGCCGATCGTTCCGCCGTTCGGCAGGAAGGTGATGACGAACTCCTCATCCTCGTCCGGGATGCCGTTGTTGTTCTTGTCGTCCTTCCACTGCGCCGTGAAGACGTACTTCACGCCGTCCGTGCCGTCGGTCTTCTTCCAGCCGGCAAACACGTAGTCAGTGCGGGTCGGCTCCTCCTTCAGGTCGTTGAACTCGCCCGTGATCGTGAAGGTCTGCACCTCCGTGCTTCCCTTCCACGTGCCGCCGTTCGGGTCGACCTGGATCTTCGTGCCGTACGGGACCTCTTCCGTGACTTCGTCGGGCTTGCCGTCTCCGTCATCGTCCTTGTCCGCGTCCGGATACGTGATCGGGAAGTCCTCATCCTCGTCCGGGATGTTGTTGTGGTTCTTGTCGTCCTTCCACTGCGCCGTGAAGACGTACTTGACACCGTCCGTGCCGTCGGTCTTCTTCCAACCGACGAATGCGTAGTCGGTGCGGGTCGGCTCTTCCTTCAGGTCGTTGAACTCGCCCGTGATCGTGAAGGTCTGCACCTCGGGGCTTCCCTTCCACGTGCCGCCGTTCGGATCGACCTGGATCTTCGTGCCGTACGGGACCTCCTCCGTGACTTCATCGGGCTTGCCGTCTCCGTCATCGTCCTTGTCCGCGTCCGGATACGTGATCGGGAAGTCCTCGTCCTCGTCCGGGATGCCGTTGTTGTTGTTGTCGATGGCCCAGACCGCGATGTAGGTGATGACGCTGTCCGCGTCTGCATCCGCGCCGCTTACCGTCGCGGCCACATCGCCGTCCTTCTCGTTCCAGCCGACGAACACCCAGTTCTCTTCGCCCTGAGGCTTGCCGCCCTTCGCGGCGTCAGTCTCTCCAGCGTAGGCAGGGGTGTCAGCGCCCGCGGACTGGTCCTCGAACTTTGTCTTGTCCGCCACGTCCTCGGTGAAGGCTCCGTGCTCGCCCTTCTTGTACAGAACGGTGAACGCTTCCTCATCATCCGGCGTGCCGTTGTTGTTC
>JAFRUR010000037.1 GCA_017438775.1 Lachnospiraceae bacterium
GGATTTCTCCACACAGCTCAAGCGCTATAACTATAAGGATTACAACCGCTTCCCCATGCGTCCCCTGGGTTGGAAATCTCCTCAGACTGTCCTAAGGGACTTCGTTGAAGACGGTGTAACATATGTTTGACAAACCTACACTCCGCGCCGCGCCGGTTTCCGGGTCCGGCTTGCACGAAGCGGGTTTCTTTGGTATAATACGCGAATATCATCGAAAAACCTGCTGTAACGTGAAGGCATACACAAGGCCGTGTCCGCACCGCGGAGGAAAAGGATAAACGCGTCTCGGAAACCGCCGCTGCAGCAGCAGAAAAGGAAAGGATCATATGAAGAAAGTATTATTCGTCTCCTCTGAGGCTGTGCCTTTTATCAAGACCGGAGGGCTGGCGGACGTCGTCGGTGCTCTGCCGAAGTATTTCGACAAGGAAGCGTACGACGTGCGTGTTTTCCTTCCCAAGTACCAGTGCATGCGCCAGGAGATCAAGGACCGCATGCGGTATGTGACCCATTTCTACATGGATTACAACTTCCGCAGCCGCTACGTCGGCGTCCTCACCTGCGAGGAGAGCGGCGTCACGTTTTACTTCATCGACAACGAGGAATACTTCTCCGGCCCCGCGCCCTACACGGACATGCTGTGGGATATCGAGAAGTTCGGCTTCTTTGACAAGGCGGTCCTGTCGGCCCTGCCGCTCATCGGCTTCCAGCCGGAGATCGTGCACTGCCACGACTGGCAGACCGGCCTCATCCCCGTGTTCATGAAGGACAGCTTTCGAGGCGGCGCCTTCTACCGCGACATGAAGTCCGTGATGACCATCCACAACCTCAAGTTCCAGGGCACCTGGGATATCCCTACGATCCAGCGCTTCTCGGGCCTTTCGGATTATTACTTCACGTCCGACAAGCTGGAAATGTACAAGTCCGCCAGCTACTTAAAGGGCGGCCTGACCTACGCGGATAAGCTCACCACGGTCAGCTACACCTACGCGAACGAGATCAAGACCCCGTTCTTCGGAGAGAAGCTGGACGGCCTGATGCGCGCCCGCGAGAACGATCTCTGGGGCATCGTCAACGGCATCGATTACGAGATCTTCGATCCCGCGAACGACGATCTGATCGAGAAGCCCTTCACGGTGGATACCTTCCGCACGGACAAGAAGAAGAACAAGGCCGCCCTGCAGAAGCAGCTGGGCCTTGCGGTGGATCCGAAGAAGTTCATGGTCGGAATCGTGAGCCGTCTGACGGACCAGAAGGGCTTCGACCTCATCCAGCACGTCATCGAGGAGATCCTCGCGGAGGACGTGCAGCTCGTGGTCCTGGGAACGGGAGAGTACCGCTACGAGGAGATGTTCAAGCACTTCGCGTGGCGCTATCCGGACCGCGTCTCCGCCAATATCTGCTATTCGGAAGAACTGTCCCACCGCATCTACGCCAGTTGCGACGCCTTCCTGATGCCGTCGCTCTTTGAGCCGTGCGGCCTGTCCCAGCTGATCGCCCTGCGCTACGGCACCCTGCCGATCGTGCGCGAGACGGGCGGCCTTAAGGACACCGTGGAGCCCTATGACGAATACCGTCACACCGGAACGGGCTTCTCCTTTGCCAACTACAACGCCCACGAGATGCTCTTTACCCTGCAGTATGCCAAGCGCGTGTTCTTTGAGCACAAGGCCGACTGGAACAAGATCGTGGAGCGCGCGATGCGGAAAGACTGGTCCTGGGAGCGCTCCGCACGCGTGTACGAAGAACTGTACGAATCCCTCGGCTGAGGAGCCGCGGGAGCTAAATCCCCCGGCAGAGAGACCGGGGGATGGCCGGAACTGAAGACCGGGGCGGGCGGCCCGTGAGCCCGCCCGGCCGTGCGCCGGCCGGAGACGGAACGAAGAAAACAGGAACGGGAGGAATATGAGATGCCGCAGGAAGATCACATGGAGAGGACGAGCGATCTGGTTTCCTGGGATCACTTTGTGACGGACACGAAGCCGACCTTCGTGACGCTGGATCAGATCAAAGAGATCGTCAAAACGTACCCGACGCCTTTTTATCTGTATGATGAGAAAGGCATCCGGGAGAACGCCGCGCGCGTGAAAGAGGCATTTTCCTGGAATCCCGGCTTCAAGGAATACTTTGCCGTCAAGGCAACGCCCAACCCCTACCTGATCAACATCCTGAAGGAGTACGGCTGCGGCTGCGACTGCTCCTCCCTGACGGAGCTGCAGCTCGCGGACGCGCTGGGCTTTTCGGGCGATGACATCATGTTCTCCGCCAACGCGACGCCGGCGGAGGAGTACGTCTACGCCTCCAAAGTCGGCGCGATCATCAATCTGGACGATATCACCCACATCGATTATCTGAAGGATTGCGCTGGCATCCCGGAGACCATCTGCTGCCGCTACAACCCCGGCGGTGTGTTCCACCTGAGCAACGGCATCATGGACAACCCCGGTGACGCCAAGTACGGCATGACGGGTGCGCAGATGGTCACGGCCTTCCGGCGCCTGTCGGAACTCGGGGCCAGGCGTTTCGGCATCCACGCCTTCCTCGCCAGCAACACCGTGACCACGGAGTATTATCCCAAACTGGCGCGCCAGCTGTTCCGTCTGGCGGTGGAACTTAAGCAGGCTACGGGCGTGCACATCGCCTTCATCAACCTGTCGGGCGGCGTGGGCATCCCGTACTATCCGGATGAGCCGGCCAACGACATCTTTGCGATCGCGCAGGGCGTCAAAGAGGCTTACGAGAGCATCCTGGTGCCTGCGGGCATGGACGACATCGCCATCTACACGGAGATGGGCCGCTATATGATGGGCCCGTACGGCTGCCTCGTCACGCAGGCCATTCACGAGAAGCATATCTATAAGGAGTACATCGGGTGCGACGCCTGCGCCGCGAACCTGATGCGCCCGGCCATGTACGGCGCATACCACCACATCACCGTGGCGGGCAAGGAGGACTGGCCTCACGCCCACCGCTACGATGTGACCGGCTCCCTGTGCGAGAATAACGATAAGTTCGCCATCGACCGGATGCTGCCCAAGATCGACGTGGGCGACTACCTGATCATCCACGACACCGGCGCGCACGGTTTTGCCATGGGCTACAACTACAACGGACGCCTTCATTCCTCGGAGCTTCTGCTGCGCACGGACGGTTCGGTGCAACTGATCCGCCGCGCCCAGACGCCGCAGGACTATTTCGCCACCTTCGACTTCTCGGACATTCTGAAGAATATCCGATACACCCTGTAAAGGTCTGAAGAGAGATGCCGGAACAGCTTTTCATCGTCATCCTGGTGTGCCTCGGCATCCTCGTCTATACGGCCATCGCCTCCCGCAGGCGGGCCGAGGCGAGGCTGCGTTCGCGCGTTCGCGAAAGCTTCGGGAGCCGGGAGCGGCGGAAGTATTCCGACGCGGATCTTGAGCGCATCTCGTACGAGTTCCGGACGTACGGGACAGAGGGGTTTTTCCTGGACGACATCACCTGGAACGACCTGCAGATGGACGAGGTCTTCGGCCTGGCCGACAGGACGTTTTCCGGGGTGGGAGAGAGCGCCCTCTACCGGATCCTGCGCACGCCGTCGATGGACCCGGCCGAGATCGCGGAGCGCAACCGCCTCATCCGCTTTTTTATCGAAAACGACGCGCAGAGGGAAAAACTGTGGCTCTCTTATGCGCACATTGGAAAACCCCGCGAATCTGTTTTCAAACTGGTGGATAATCTCGCGGAGCTGGAGAACTACTCCGTCTGGCAGGACCTGCTGTGTCTGGCCGCCATCGCGGCGTCGATCGTCCTGGCGGTTCTCAATCCCTCCGGCATGGCGATTCTTCCCATATTTGCCGTGGTCGGGAGCATCATCGTCTATTACCGGAGAAAAGCCAGAATCGAGCCGTTTCTGGCCTGCGTGCGCGCGGCCGTTCACATGGTGCGCTCCGCGCAGGAGATCGCTTCCTCCGGGATCCCGGAGCTGGAGACTTACACCGGGGAACTGAAGAAGAATGCCGCGCCCCTGCGGACCCTGCCGGCCAAGGCGTCGCTTCTCGGGAACGACGGCACCGTGGCGGGCGGTCTGGACGCCATGCTCATGGACTACCTGCGCATGCTGACCCACATGGATCTGATCGCCTTTTCGTCCCTTCTGTCCCAGGTGCGCGCGCACACGGGAGAGCTGCGCCGGCTCATGGAGGTCCTCGGGTATCTGGAGGCCATGGTCTCCGCGGCCTCGTTCCGCGCCGGCCTTCCGCAGACCGCGGAGCCAGACATTGCGCCGGAGGGGGAGAGGGCGTTTGATGCGGAGGGGCTGTATCATCCCTTCCTTCCGGAAGGCGTGACCAACGACATCTGCGCGGATCGCTGCGTTCTGATCACAGGCTCCAACGCCTCGGGCAAATCCACATTCCTGAAGGCTACCGCGCTGGCCGCCATTCTGGCGCAGAGCATCGGCGCCGCGCCCGCGTCGCGTTTCCGCACCTCGCTGTGGCACGTGTATTCCTCCATGGCCCTGCGGGACGACATCGCGGCCCGCGAGAGCTACTTCGTGGTGGAGATCCGCTCCCTGCGCCGCATCCTGGACGCCATGGATGCCGGGGAACCGGTCCTCGCCTTCGTGGACGAGGTCCTGCGCGGGACCAACACGGTGGAGCGCATCGCCGCCTCCACGGAGATCCTGCGCCACATCGCCGGAGGCTCGGGGCTGTGCTTCGCGGCCACCCACGACGTGGAGCTGACGCGCCTTCTGGAGGAACAGTTTACCAACGTGCACTTTACCGAAAAAGTGACCGAGGACGCGGTCATCTTCCCGTACAAGCTCCTGCCGGGGCCTGCCCAGAGCCGCAATGCCATCCGGCTGCTGTCGGTCATGGGCTATGACGAATCGATCACCCGCGCTTCGGAAGAGGCCGCGCAGCATTTTCTGGCCACCGGGCGCTGGGAGAAAGAGGGAACGCCATGAAAGTGACGGTCTTTACCGACGGCGCTGCCCGTGCGAACGGGACCGGGCCCGGCGGATACGGCGCGCTCCTGCGCTATGTGGATCCGGCCGGACGTAAGCATGAGCGCCAGCTGTCCGGGGGATACCGTCTGACCACCAACAACCGCATGGAACTGATGGGCGCGATCGCTGCCCTGGAGGCTCTGGTGCGCCCCTGCGAGGTGGATCTCTATTCGGATTCCTCCTACGTGATCAAGGCTTTTACGGAGGACTGGATCGGCACGTGGAAAAAGCAGGATTTCCGCCGCGGCAGGCGCGGCGAGGTCCGCAACATCGACCTCTGGGAGAGGCTCCTCGCGGCGGCGGAGCCGCACACGATCACCTTTCACTGGGTGAAGGGGCATGCCGGGCATCCCGAAAACGAACTGTGCGACAAACTGGCCACCTCGGCCGCGGATGCGGACGAAGCGGATCTTCTGGTCGACGATGTTTACGAAAAAGAAGTCTCGGAGAGAGAAACTGAGGAGAAAGAGTGCGATTCCTGACGAAAACCTTTCGGTTTCCTAAAGGTTGTTCCCGCGCTCTTTCTTTTTCAATGTGACTGTGATATGTTCAGTTTGAAATGAGAGAACGACTGAAGACAATGGCGGTGCTCGCCCTCATTATCGCAGCCATCGGCGTACTCGGCACGCTTGCCGTGAACGGCGCTCTTTTGATGTCCGGTTCTTCCGGGAAAAATTACGAGGCCCAATATGCCCTGGATAAGAATACGGGCATCGCGGAGAGTGCGGGTCCCATGGAGGAGACAAATCTGACCGGTCCTGCCGAAAACGCACCCGATGCTTCGGAAAACGGTCATAATGACGCGGCGGAAACTCTGAGCGAACATTTCTACGGCGCTTATCAGGCGGAACTGGAGACGTATCGGGAGCTGGATTCGGGCCTTGCCTTCGGGGACGTGAAGCAGGCACAGGCTGCCTATCAGGTCTGGGACGATGAACTCAACGCCGTTTACCGCCGCATCAAGGCTGCCATGACAAAAGAGGAGTTCGAACTTCTGCGCCGGGCGGAGCGGGCCTGGCTCAAGGAAAGGGACGAACGCGCAGAAAGGGAATGCTCCGGCAAGGAAGGGGAGGCCGCCCGCGTGGCGGAACTGGCATCCCTGACGAGATCCACCCGCGAGCGCACCCACGAACTTCTGGAAATGTACTACACGCTGCTGCAGCGGAAGGGACAGTAAATCACGATAGAAACAGCAAAGAGGCTTATAGGACAAAACGTGTTGGAGTGAATTGTCAAACTAAGTGCAACAGTTAAGAAGCTCAAGATCCCAAAGGGACTGTGCAGAACGAAAACCAAGAACCTTACGAGGCCTGGCGTTGATCAACGCCAGGTTTCGTTTTAGTGTAGCTGGAGCAACACGGGA
>JAFRUR010000038.1 GCA_017438775.1 Lachnospiraceae bacterium
ACGCTCCGCAGAAAGATTCCTATTCTGCGCATATTGCCTCCTATGAATTGCTTTGTCAGCTATTTTTAGGGTCAATAAAAATAGGACTAAGCCGCGAAAGCCTTGATTTAACTGGCTTTTCAGGTTTAGTCCTATTATCTCATACTCATCCACCGTGAAGTAGTACTTGAGTCCCACGTTGGAGCCGAAGATCACATTGGTGCCCGCCCATTCGGCCGTGGCGCCTTCCAGCGCCGTGATCTCCTTGATGTTCGTCAGTTCCGGCGTCTCCTGCGTGCCCAGGGCGCGCTCCTCGTCGGTCAGGTCCGCGTTCACGGGATGCTCGGTGTCGTAGCCGAAGTACTCCTGTGCCTGCGCACAGTAATTGAGCATATCCACCAGCAGCGTCTTAAAGTGCGCTTTCTCCGTCTTCCGCAGGCGGTTGTACGCGTACTGCTTCACGCTGTAAACGTCGGAAGGGCTCTTCCGGGTCTCGCCGTTCTTCTCTGCCTCCAGATGCACGGTCACCACGTCCCCGATCTCCTTGGCGGCGATGCCACCGAGTACGAAGCGGTATTCTTCCCCGGTATTCGTCGCCTGAATTTCGTATTTTGTGATGCTGAAGGTCTCCCAGTTCTTGTCAGCTTTCACGCGTTTTCCGACCACACGAACGTTCTCATATCCCTCAAGAGCCGAAGCGTCCACGTAGTAGATCAGCTTCAAATCGTTGCTGAAGGAGACGCTGTGATCAAAGAGATCATCCCAGGAAGGCTCGGGAGTATTGACCGCGATCTCCGTGCGGGCCACGCCGTTTGAGAAGACCGCCTCCACCTCCAGAGGCGTGTCGGTCGGGAGACTGGCCAGGAATGCCTCGGAGAACGTCAGCACAGTGCTGCCGTCCGTCACGAACACGTCCGTCCCGACCACGGCCTCCACGCCGCCCACGAGGACCTTTTCCAGTTTTTCCACATCGCCGGAAACAACGATCACCACCGGCTCCGCGGTCTGTCCCTGAGGGACGGTCTGTTCCTGGTTCTCCACGGAAAGCACGGCCAGGGCCATGCCCTCCTCTTCCACTTCCGCGGTGATCGTATCATCGCCGTACGAGACGCCGATCTCCGCCCCCGGAGGAAGGGACTCTTTATAAGATTCCGTGAACTCGATGATCACGGTGTCGCCTTCGATCACGACGGTGTAATTCTCCGGATCGACCGGCTCGCCGTTGACCGTGACCTCATCGGGCGCCGTGGTCTGATGGTCCACGCGCATAACGGGCGTCGTCTCCTCCTCCTGCACGTGATACGGGATCCAGTTGATGTGCTTCGCGCCGCCGAAGGTCGCGGGCGGGACGGTCGTCCAGGTGTCGGGGTAGTAGCCGTCGATCTCCTGGTCGGTGAACTCGTAATCCGCGATTTCCGGAATCCCGTTCTCAAACCTGACGGACGTCAGTTTCGAGAATCTGAATTTGTCGAAGGTGCCTCCCGCGGACTCGCCGTTATCGAGACAGTGCGGGATATAATCCGGATAGACGAGGCTTTCGATCGGCGACCACTCCTTCGTCCAGTTCAGGGGTTGGAAGGCGGTCCAGTAGTCGTAGGCGCTGACCTTAATGCCATCGACGGTTTCCGGGATGCGGACGTCCGTGACAGGGCCGTCGTATTTCTTGATGACCGCCGTCCCGTTGTTCAGCATGTAGTAGTAGAAGTCGCTGTCGGCATCTTTGCAGAGAGAGGTGTATTCCACCCCGCGGATGGCGAACAGCGTCGTATCCTCCTCCGCGGTGAGCTGACCCTCATCGATCTGTCTGCGGTCATACCAGTCGCCCGAGGCAAGATCCGCCGCGTAGCCGATGGCAGGGCCGTTCCACAGAAACGCGACCTCGTCTCCTCTGGCAATGATGCGGGTCTCCGGAGCCCCGTAGAGGTTCGGATCGCCGAAATCGTACGTGATCGTGATGATGTCCGTCGTCAGGTCTGCGTACAGGTCCGTGTCTCCGGTCACGGTACAGAGTTCTCCCCTGGAGCCCACATTGTTTCCGGCGGCATCCTTCCAGCCCGCAAAGGCAGCGTCCGTGCGGGTGAATCCAAGCGAGGCACTGTTTTGAAATGCGCCCCCGGGGAACTGCGAAGCGACGCTCCTGGTCGTGTCATACCTCGTTGCATACAGCGTGGTGCCCACAGCGATCTCTGCGGTGGCCGTCACTTCGTTCCCGGAGCCGTCCACATCCCCGTGCAGGGTCAGGGTGCAGTTCTGCCCCCAGACGGCATAGAGGTCCATATCGGCCGTCACTTCGAAATCCCTGTAGAAGCAGTACTGGGTGCCGCTGCCGTCCGCCTTCGTGTTCCAGGACAGCAGGGTATAGCCGGGGTTCTGGAAGTCGAAGTACGCAAAGCGCCCCAGATCGTTAAACGAAGCACTCGAATTGCTGACACTGAACTTTCCGCAACCCTCGATCGTTTCCGTACTTCCGCCGGCGTTGTCGTGAAACGTGACCGTGTACGCCTTCGCCCAGATCGCATAGAGGTCGGTATCCGCTGTGATCTCAAAATAATCGTTGACCCGATAGGACGTTCCGGTGCCGTCCGCCTTCGTGTTCCAGGAAACAAGGGCGTACCCGGGATTGGTAAAGTCATAAGAAACGGAATTCTCTCCGAAGGAAGCGTACGTGCTGGATGCATAGACATTGCCGATGCCGGAGACGGTCGCCGTCTGGTTGGACGACGGCGTGTTCTCGTACAGCGTCACCGTGAAGGCCTTCTGCCAGACGGCGTAAAGGTCCATATCTGCCGTGACCTCGAAGGTTTCGCCAATGGAATAATTCGTCCCCGTTCCGTCGGCCTTCGTGTTCCAGCCGACAATGATGTATCCCGGATTGGAAAAGGTGAAGGAGACAGTATTTCCGCCGAATGAAGCATGCCCGTATGACGCATAGAAGGTCCCGTTGCCGGATACGGTCGCCGTCTGGTTGGACGAAGGCGCATTCTCGTGCAGCGTCACCGTGACAGCTTTCTGCCAGATCATGTACAGATCCATGTTGCCGGACGGGTAGATGGCTTCGTACCTGCCATAGATCTGTCCGTTCCCGGACGGGTCCTCCGAAAAGCCGGAGAGCGAATACCCGGACATATGGAGCGTCCCGTAGGCATTGCCTCCATTGGAATAGTTCACGCCGTTGGCATCGTAGATGTAGGCATACTGGAAACCGTCTGTCTCGGGCTGGATCTGGATCTGACCGCCCCTGGGGACGTCGTACGTCATGTCGAAGTCGTCCGCCGTGCCGGTATTGGTGTGGGTCGTGACCACCCAGGCATCTTCCCACTGGGCGTAGAGATCCACGTCCGCAGCCGGCATGGTGAATTCGTCTCCGGGATAATAGGCCGTTCCGGTGCCGTCCGGCCGGGTGTTCCATCCGGAGACCACATGGCCGGGGTTTTTCCCGAAATACGCGTTATAATCCAGAGATTTGTCGGCCATGTCATCGCCGATCCAGCCCAGCGCCACAGCCGCGTATCTGAGAAAATGCACAACGGCGTTCTCACCGATTTCCCCGGACATCGTCTCGTCGTTGCCGGGGACGTTGCTGTGGAGGGTCACGGTGTAATCTCCCGCCGCCCTGGCCGTAATGCTTCCCGCCGGCGAAAATGTCGTCGCGACAAGCACGAGTGCCAAAAAGATACTGAGGAATTTTCTGAATATCTTCATGGGTAACCTCCTGTGGAGATAGGTGAAGCTTTACTGTTTCATTCTACCCCTCTGAATTCGGAAAGCAAGGAAAACCGGGGCGCTTTCGGCCGCCCCGGACACGAAAAACCATACTGCCTGTCTGCAGATTTCGGGCTCCACTTCATACGTCTATGGAAAGCACCGCAAAAGCCGTCGGATCCCCTCTTCGATTTTGTCCGCGAAAAAGTGCTTGCATTTTTTTTGCCATCTGTTATACTAGGGAGCACTGGGGCATTAGCGCAGCTGGGAGCGCGCCACACTGGCAGTGTGGAGGTCAGGGGTTCGAATCCCCTATGCTCCACTTTTTCTTGCAAAAAACAGCGGATCTGAGCGATCCGCTGTTTTTTTCTTTTTACCCTTCTTTGATCTCCGCGAGGTTCAGAAGCACCGCGCGGTTCGGCTCGTACACCTTGACCGGGCGGCTCCGCATGATCAGGAGCCCCTTCTCGTAATCGACCCGGAAGAACGTGATCGAATCCCCGGTGTGGTTGACCGAGTATAGGATGTCCCCGCCCGGGAACAGGCCGCAGTCCTTGGGATAAGCCCCGCTCACCGGCAAAACGAAGCGCTGCTTCAAATGGCCGGTCTCCGCGTCGCGGTCGTACATCGCCACGCTGTTGTCGCCGGCGTTGGTGCAGAACATGTGCGCCTGGTCCGCGCTCATGTACAGGGACGTGGCGGCGGAGCGGTCCGAGGGCTTCGCTCCCACCGTGGGGACCTGCTCGAGCAGGGTGAACTCGGGGCCGTTCTCGGTCAGTTCATAGGCGTACACGGAGATCTCGTTGTGGAGTTCGCTCATCACGTAGGCGAAGCGGCCGTCCTCGGAGAACACCATGTCGCGCGGGCCGGAATCCAGCTCGCTGCGGATGATGTAGGCCAGACTGAGTTTCCCGCTCCGGGGCCTGATGGCGTAGACCTTGATCTGGTCGATGCCGGCGTCCACCGCGCAGGCGTACTTTTCGTCCGGGGTGAAGCACACGCAGGTCACGTGGGGCTTGAAGCCGCGCTCCGCGACGGTGCCCAGTCCCTCGTGGAACACGCCGTCCGCGATGCTGCAGACCACGCCGTCCGCGTCGATCTTCATCACGGTGATCTTGCCGTCGTGGGAGCCGGCCACCAGCAGGAAGCGGTTCTTTCTGTCCACGGCCAGATCGCACCCGCGCATGCCGCGGATGCCCGTCACGGCCACCTGGCGCAGCCCGCCGTCCGGAAGCACATCGAAAGTGACGATGCCCTCGTCCGCGATGGAGTACAGATGCCTCTTGTCCCGGGACAGGATCATGGCCGAGGCGTTGTTGACCTCCACCTCGCGGCGCTTCACGAAGGTGCCCTTCTCCGTGTCCACATCGTAAATGGTGATGCCCTTGCTGGGTCCGGTGTAAGTATAGGATCCGACGTACGCGACGTATTTGTCCTTCATGGCTCTCTCCGTTTGTTCGTGTGGGGTCCCCTTATCTCACGCGCTCCGGGAAACCGACCTTTTTCTGCACCTTGCGCAGGGTCTTTTCCGCGTACCACGCGGCCTTCTGCGCGTTGTCGCGGATGATGCCGTCCACGTAGGCCCTGTCGTCCAGCAGGCGCTTCTGCTCCTTCTGGATCGGGCCCAGCACGGCGGCGACGCTCTCGCCCACGGCGGTCTTGAAATCCCCGTAGCCGCGGCCGGCAAACTCCGCCTCGACCTCCTGCGGGGTCTTTCCGTTCAGGACGCTGTAGATATCGATCAGGTTCCGGATCCCGGGCTGCTCCTCACAGTAGCGGATGACGCCCTCGGAGTCCGTGACCGCGCGGCGGAACTTGCGCATGATCGTGTCCGTATCGTCCGTCAGGTAGATGCTGGCGTTGGGGTTCTCGTCCGATTTGCTCATCTTGTGCAGCGGATCCTGCAGGGACATGATGCGCGCGCCGGTCTTGGGGTAATACCCCTCCGGGACGGTGAACACGTCGCCGTAGACCGCGTTGAAGCGCTGCGCGATGTCGCGGCACAGCTCCAGGTGCTGCTTCTGGTCCTGGCCCACCGGCACCAGGTCCGCCTGGTACAGAAGGATGTCCGCGGCCATCAGCACCGGGTACGTGAACAGGCCCGCGTTGATGTTGTCCTCGTGCTTCGCGGACTTGTCCTTGAACTGCGTCATGCGCTGAAGCTCTCCCATGTAAGTAAAGCAGTTCAGGATCCAGGCGAGCTCCGCGTGCGCCGGCACATGCGACTGGAAGTACAGGCAGCTCTTCTCCGGGTCCAGGCCGGCCGCGATGTAAAGCGTCAGCAGCTCGCGGGAGCGGCGGCGCAGCGTGGCAGGATCCTGGCGCACGGTGATGGAGTGCTCATCCACCACGCAGAAAAAGCACTGGTAATCGTTTGCCAGTTCCACCCAGTTGCGGATGGCCCCCAGGTAGTTGCCGATGGTGAGGTTGCCCGTGGCCTGGGCACCGCTGAAGACGACCTTTTCTCCGTTAAGCATCTTGTTCCTCTCTTCTCCTCTCCGGCCCGCGCCCAGTGATGCGCGCGATCGTCCGGAGCAGATTTTCATTCAAAACTAATAAAAAAATATACCACAGGACGGGCAAAAAAGAAAGCATTCTCTCTTCCCCGCAAGCATGTAAAAGTGCCGGCTCTGCTGCCCTCAGCTCCGCAGAGAAGGCCCTGCCGCGCACCGCCGCAAAACGGTCCCGTCTCAGTCCGGATAGACCATGCGGTCCGGCGTGATATCCGCCAGGACCTCTCCGTAGCGGGCCGCGAGGAGCCGCGCCATAGGCAGGTTCATGTCCAGGTAATTGCCGCAGTCGCGCGCGGCCTGGCCGGGAACGTCGCCCTCAAAGGAGGCCATGAAATCCGTCATCTCCCGCAGCAGGGGCAGGATGTCCGCCGGCTCGAGCTCTCCTGCGAGCAGCAGGTAAAAGCCCGTGCGGCAGCCCATCGGCCCGAAGTAGATGACCCGTTCCTTCCAGTCCGGGTGATTGCGCAGGAAGGTCGCACCCAGATGCTCCAGGGTGTGCACCTCCGCCGTGTTCATGACCGGCTCCCGGTTGGGCGCCGTCATCCGCAGGTCAAAGGTGGTGATCACCGCATCGCCGACGCGGTCGCGGCGCGAGACGTAGACCCCCGGAAGAAGGCACAGGTGATTGACGGTAAAACTTGCGATCTTTTCCATATCGTTTCCTTTCGCAGCCCCATGTCCCGCATGGTCGGACGGGGCAAAACAGGTCCCCCAGAACGGCGGAAATGCGCGCCTTCCGGCCGCGTCACAGGTCGATGTCCAGTTCCACGGGGCAGTGGTCCGAGCCGAAGATCTCCTGGTGGATGGAGGCCCCCTTCAGCCTGTCTTTGAGCGCTTCGGACACCAGGAAGTAGTCGATGCGCCACCCCGCGTTGTTCTCCCGCGCATGGAACCGGTAGCTCCACCACGAGTACTCTCCCGCCCTGTCCGGATAAAAGTGCCGGAAGGTGTCCACGAAGCCCGCGTCCAGGAGTTCCCCGAACTTGCCGCGCTCCTCGTCGGTAAAGCCGGCGTTTTTACGGTTGGAGGACGGGTTCTTGAGGTCGATCTCTTTGTGCGCGACGTTTAAGTCTCCGCAGAAAATGACGGGCTTGTTCTTCTCCAGGCCCTTCAGGTAGTTTCGGAAGGCGTCCTCCCAGGTCATGCGGTAGTCGAGACGCTTTAAGCCGTCCTGCGAATTGGGCGTGTAGCAGGTGATCAGATACCACTCCGGGTACTCCAGGGTGATGACGCGCCCCTCGCGGTCGTGCTCCTCGATGCCGATGCCGTACGATACGGACAGCGGTTCCTCCCGCGTGAAGATGGCCGTCCCGGAGTATCCCTTCTTTTCCGCGTAGTTCCAGTACTCGTGATAGCCCGGCAGGTCGATCTCGCACTGTCCCGCCTGGAGCTTGGTCTCCTGCAGGCAGATGGCGTCCGCGTCGAGCGCGGCCACGCTTTCGTAAAAGCCCTTGCCCAGCACGGCCCGCAGGCCGTTGACGTTCCAGGAAATGTATTTCTTCATGGGGATCCTCCTCCGACGATTCGCTTTCCCTGCGCGGGCCGTCATCGCCGGCCGCGCCGCTATTACGATACCATGATTCGCGCACGAGGTAAAGAGGCGCACGCACCGCGGCAACCGCGATTCTCCCCCGAAACGGCACGCCGCGGCGCTTCATTTCGGCCGAAACATGCGCGCCGGTGCGGCTTTCCCGCAAAAGGCCGCGCTCCGCCTTGCTTTTTTCGCTCTATTATGTTAGAAATAAGAACGGCGCGTCCGGTCCCTCCGGAGCGCGCCGTCCGGACGATCTCACAGATGCGGCGCTGCCGCAGCCACACATAAAGGAGCCGACATGATCTCTGCCAACAACGTCACCCTCCGCTTCGGGAAAAAGGCCCTCTTCGAGGACGTGAACGTCAAGTTCACCGAGGGCAACTGCTACGGCATCATCGGCGCGAACGGCGCCGGAAAATCCACCTTCCTGCGCATCCTCTCCGGGCAGCTCGAGCCCTCCAAGGGCGACGTCACCATCACTCCCGGACAGCGCCTCTCCTTCCTGCAGCAGGACCACTTCAAGTACGACGCCTTCCCGGTGCTCGACACCGTCATCATGGGCAACCAGCGCCTGTACGACATCATGAAGGAGAAGGAGGCCATCTACGCGAAGGAGGAGTTCACCGACGAGGACGGCATCCGCGCAAGCGAGCTCGAGGGCGAATTCGCGGAGATGAACGGCTGGGAGGCCGAATCCGACGCGGCGATGCTCCTGAACGGCCTCGGCGTGGATCCCTCGTATCACTACGTGCAGATGTCGGACCTGGACGGTTCCCTCAAGGTCAAGGTCCTGCTCGCGCAGGCCCTCTTCGGCAACCCCGACATCCTGCTCCTCGATGAGCCCACCAACCATCTGGATCTGGACGCCATCGACTGGCTCGAGGAGTTCCTCATCAACTTTGAAAACACCGTGATCGTGGTCTCCCACGACCGCTACTTCCTGAACAAGGTCTGCACCCAGATCGCGGACATCGACTACGGCAAGATCCAGCTCTACGCCGGCAACTACGATTTCTGGTACGAGTCCAGCCAGCTGATGATCCGCCAGATGAAGGAAGCCAACAAGAAGAAGGAAGAAAAGATCAAGGAACTGCAGGAGTTCATCCAGCGCTTCTCCGCCAACGCTTCCAAGTCCAAGCAGGCGACGTCCCGCAAGCGCGCCCTCGAAAAGATCCAGCTCGAGGAGATCCGCCCCTCCAGCCGCAAGTACCCTTACATCGACTTCCGCCCCGACCGCGAGATCGGCAACGAGGTCCTGCTGGTGGAGCACCTCTCCAAGACCATCGACGGCGTGAAGGTCCTGGACGACATCTCCTTCATCCTGGGCCGCGAGGACAAGGTCGCCTTCGTCGGCGGAAACGAGCTTGCCAAGACCACCCTCTTCCAGATTCTCATGGGCGAGATGGAGCCCGACGAGGGCAGCTACAAGTGGGGCGTCACCACCTCCGTAGCCTACTTCGAGAAGGACAACACGAAGACCTTCGACTCCGACCTTCCCATCGTGGACTGGCTCACCCAGTTCTCGGCCATCAAGGATGCCACCTACGTGCGCGGTTTCCTGGGCCGCATGCTCTTTGCGGGCGACGACGGCGTCAAGCGGATGCGCGTCCTCTCCGGAGGCGAGCGCGTGCGCGTGCAGCTCTCCAAGATGATGATCATGGGCGCCAACGTCCTCATCCTGGACGAGCCGACCAACCATCTGGACATGGAGTCGATCACGGCCCTCAACAACGGCCTGATCAAGTTCTCCGGCGTGGAGCTCTTCGCCTGCCACGACCACCAGTTCGTGCAGACCACGGCCAACCGCATCATGGAGATCCTGCCGAACGGCAGCCTGATCGACAAGATCACCACCTACGACGAATACCTCGCCAGCGACGCGATGGCCCGCAAGCGCACTGCCGTCACCGTGGTCGAAGCCGAGGAGGAAGGCGCGGAGGAATAAGCCCTGCCGCCGCGAAAAGTACAGCAAAAAAACGGATCCGGCGCGCGCCGGGTCCGTTTTTCTTTTTCCAAGACCGCTCTGTCTCTTTCTGTCCGGTCAAAGTTCGTCTTTCTGGTCCGGAACGCGTCCCAGAGAGACCGTGAGATTCCCGTTGCGCGTGCGGATCTCGTCCAGGAACGCCTTCTCCGTGCCGCTCTGCTTCAGGCAGACGCGGTATTTCAGTTCGTACATGCTGCCCATTCCGGTGGTCTTCACTCTGACCAGCTCGCGCCGGGAAGTGTATCTGTCCAGCAGATCGTCAAAGACGTCCGCATACTCGAGCTGCTCGGGGATGTTCACGCGCAGTTCCTGCATTTCCGTCTCCTCCCCGTAATGCAGGGAGAGAAGCAGGAGGATCACCGCCGCCATAATGATGAAGAACATCACGGCCGCCGTCACATAGCCCATGCCGGTCGCAAGGCCCACGGCCATCGCCAGGAAGATGCTGGTGATCTCACGCGCGCTGCCCGGGGCGGAGCGGAAGCGGATCAGCGAAAAGGCGCCGGCCACGGCGACACCGGCTCCCAGATTGCCGTTCACCATCATGATGATGATCTCGATGATGGCCGGAAGAATGGCCAGCGTCAGGAGAAATCCGCGCGATGCGTGGTTTTTGTATCGGTGCAGAAGCCCGATTCCGACGCCCAGCACCAGGGACACCAGGGTGCAGATCAGAAAGCTTCCGGCGGTAAGTCCTCCGGCAATCACGTTGTTCCAAAGCAGAGTGCTCAGGCTGTCCATATTTTCGCTCCTTTCCGGCGGGCCTCGTCCGCCCTCCCGTTTCTGAAGGTGTAATCGTTCAAGTAATAGATCTTGTGCGGATCCTCCGCGAGGCGCTGTCTCTCTTTTTCGCACATCTGGTACCAGGTCCCGTATTTGGAGAAGCTCGTCTGTGACAGGCCTTCCTCCTCCAGGATCCTCTGCAGCCAGAGCGGATAGGCCCCGGGGATCTTGATCTCCATCAGCACCTCGTCCTCTCCCAGAAGAGGCGTACCGAAGCTTCCCTTTTTCAGATCCAGCTGCTCCGCCCTGGCCAAAATCTCGGTGTCAAAGGTGAGCCGCAGCTGCGGGTCAGCCGCCCCGGCAAACGCCAGGCGGCGGTAGGAAATGTACGCCCGCGGCCGGAGAGCATAGCGGCTGTTCATCCAGCGGATCTCCTCCGCGATCTGGTCTCGCTCCCCGGGATACTCTCCTGTCCGCAGGAAGGATACGGCCTCGCTCTCCTTCCGGGAGATGCGGCGCTTGTAGACAACGCCGCGGTATTTCTTTTTGATCTCCACGAAGACGGTGTCGTCCGCTTTCGGGACGCCGTAGGCCCGCATCCGGAGTTTTTCCTTATAGACCGGCTTGTCCAGCGAGGTGCGGATGAGGACGTCGTCTTCGCTGTCGTAATAGAGGTTGGTGATCAGGTAGTTGCCGTACACATCCGGGACGAATTCCCCGTCCAGCCGGCGCAGGAGCTTTTCCTGCTGCGTGCGCGTCAGTCTGTACTTTTTTTCGTATCGCTCGAACGTCATCTGACACATGCCGTCCGCCTCCTTTCTGCTGCTTACGCCCGTATCCTATCGCGGGTTTCTGAAACAAACCTGAAATTTGCGTTTCAGGTTCGTTCAAGGTTCAAAGACGTCTCCCAATGCTGTTCGCAGACACGGCCGGAAGCTGAAAACGAATGTGTGGCGGGATCGTCTGCCTGCAGGAAACGACCGCGTACCCAAATCATCTGCATGCTGGAAGTGACCGTGTGCCGAAATCATCTGCCTGCCGGAAACCGCCGTCTGAAGGAAACGTTCGACAAGAAGGCCCCACAGAAAAGAAGTACCCGGATGCTTAAAAGAAGTACCCGGATGCTTTCTTCAAAATACTCTGTCAGAATGTTTCAGGTATTTCAGATACGTTTCAGGTTGAATCTGTAATCTCTCCTCAGAATATGATATGATGGCGGCAGCGGAATGCACCGCCGGGAGGAATTTGCCATGCAGGTCCTGATCGTCGAAGATGAAAAACGCCTCGCAGACGCGCTCGCGCAGATCATGCGGGAAGCCAAATACCAGGCCGACGTCGCCTATACCGGGGATGACGGTCTCTACTACGCCACCCAGACGGACTACGACGTCATCGTCCTGGACGTGATGCTCCCCGGGAAAAACGGGTTCCAGATCGCGCAGGAGCTGCGCCGGTCCGGCCGGCATGTCCCCATCCTGATGCTGACCGCGCGCGATGACGTGCGCGACAAGATCACCGGCCTCGATTCCGGCGCGGACGACTACATGACCAAGCCCTTCGTCCCGGAGGAGCTCCTGGCACGCATCCGCGCGCTCACGCGGCGCCAGGGTGAGGTGGTCTTCGAAGAACTTACCTTCGCGGACCTGACCCTCAATCTCTCCACCTGCGACCTCGTCTGCGGTGTGAAGAACATTCACCTCGGCTTTAAGGAATTTGAGATCCTGCGCATCCTGATGTCCAATCCGAAGATCCTGATCTCCAAGGAGACCCTGATCGAGAAGGTCTGGGGCGCGGACTCGGACGCGGAGGACAACAACGTGGAGGCCTACATCTCCTTCCTCCGCAAGAAGCTGCAGTTTCTCGGCTCGCGCGTGAGCATTTCCACCGTGCGCCGCGTCGGATATCATCTGGAGGTGGCTGAGGCATGATTCGTTCCCTGCGAACCAAGTTCATCTGCATCACCATGCTCCTGCTCTCCCTCCTGCTCGCGGCCATCCTCGCGGTCACCGGCTATAACACCGTGAACCAGCAGATCCGCATGCAGGAGAACGCCCTTGTGCAGATGCTTCGTGTCGGCCAGACTTCCCCGCAGGGCACCGATGTGCCCGGAGAAACGCCGCCCGCCTTCCCTGAAGACAATACCGGAAGAAACGAAGGCCGCCGGGGAAATGAAGAGGATTACTTCGGACCGCGCCATATTGACCGGGACGGCGGCCCGTCGGGCGGCATGGGGGCCTTCACGCCCTCGATCCTGCTGCTCTCCGGAACCGACGGCAGCGTGACGACCGTGCGCCAGCAGCTCCTCACGCTCTCGGACGAGGCTGTGGAGGACGTGACGCAGACCGTCCTTGAAAGCGGAAAAACGTCGGGCACCCTCTCCTCCTACGGCCTGCGCTACCGCACGCAGACCACGGACGCCGGCACCCTGATCGCCCTGGCCGATCGCTCCGCGGAGCTCGAGGTCCTCAAAAACACCCTCCTCTCCTCCGGCGCCATTTTCGCGGGAGCCTTCCTCGCGCTGCTCCTGATCACCTGGCTTCTGGCCCGCTGGGCCCTGCGCCCCGTCGAAGAGGCCTGGGAAAAACAGCGCCAGTTCGTCGCAGACGCCTCGCACGAGCTGCGCACGCCTCTCACCGTCATCCTGGCCAACACAGGGCTGCTGGCCTCGCACAAAGACCGGACCATTCAGGAGGAGTACCGCTGGATCGAGAGCACGCAGGAGGAGGCCGGTCACATGAAGCACCTCGTGGACGACCTGCTCTTCCTGGCGCGCTCGGACGCGCAGAAACTTCCCGTCAAGGCCGAGCGGACCGATCTCTCGGAGATCGTCACCGGCGCCCTGCTCTCGCTTGAGCCCGTGGCCTTTGAGCGCGGCATTTCCCTGCAGGACGATATCGAACCGGACGCCGTTCTCACCGGAGACCCGGCGCAGCTGCGCCAGCTGGCCGTCATCCTTCTGGACAATGCCTGCAAATACGCCGACGGAAACGAAGTCAGCGTCCGCCTCAAAAAAGAAAACGGACAGTTCGTGCTGTCCGTCGCCAACCCCGGGAAGGACCTCTCCCCGGACCAGATCTCTCACCTGTTCGACCGCTTCTACCGTGCCGATTCCGCGCGCACCCGCGAGGGGGCCGGCGGATACGGCCTCGGCCTTCCCATTGCCCGCACCATCGTGCAGGCCCACGGCGGAAAGATCTCCGCCCGCTCCGAGGGCGGCATCATCACCTTCACGGTCACCCTGCCGGCGCAGGCGTGAGGACACAGCCGACCTGAAGCTGAAAATCCCGATTTCTGAATTCCCCGGCGGGGACCGTGCGGCAGGCCGGCCCCCGCCTTCCTTTTCGTTTCGCACCTCCACGCAGCGTGGTTTGCGCTCTTTCTCCCGCTGCGGTATCCTCACCGTGAAGGGAGGTACTGCCCATGGACAGATACGTGACCGGAGCCGTCATCCGCAGGCTCCGCGAAGAAAAGAAACTCACGCAGGAAGAGCTCGCGGACAGGCTCTTCGTCAGCAGCAAAGCCGTCAGCAAGTGGGAAACGGGACACGGTTTTCCGGACATTTCCCTGCTTGAGCCTCTGGCGAACGCGCTCGGCATCTCCGTGATCGAGCTGCTCTCCGGAGAGGACGTGCAGAACAAGAATCCCGCCTCCGACATGCTCCGGGAGGCCTTCTACGTCTGCCCCGTCTGCGGCAATGTGATCCAGGCCGTCGGCGACGCTCTCATCAGCTGCTGCGGCATCATCCTGCCGCGGCTCGAGCCGGAGCCGGCAGGCGGTGACCACGCCATCCGCGTCAGCGTCATCGAGAACGAGTACTATGTGACTGTGGACCATCCCATGCGGAAGGACCACTACCTCTCCTTCCTCGCGGCGGTCTCGGACCAGGGCGTGCAGTTCGTCAAGCTCTATCCGGAGGGAAACGCCGAGGCGCGCTTTTCAGTCTCCCGCGTCCGTAAGCTGTACGCCTTCTGCAACCGGCACGGGCTGTTCGAGGCGGCGCCACCGAAGCGGCCCGCGCTCTGATCGTTTTTCGAAACACAAAAAACCCCGGGTTTCTCTTTCCGAGAATGCCCGGGGCTTTGATTCCTTTGCTTACTCTTCCTTCAGTTCGAGATACCCCTCGCCCGCGGCGTCCCGCAGCGTCTCCAGGATCTTTGCCCCGTAGCCGCCGCCTTCTTCCAGTTCCGCAGCGAAGCGGACGCGCACCCGCGTCCCGCGGTCCAGTTCCGTCAGGCAGTCATACAGCGCATCCAGATTGTTCCCGTAATAGTCCGGAAAACCGAACTTTTCTTTCAGATAGGCGTGGGCGCCCTGACGGATCATCAGGCGCCGTCCTCCCAGTACGATCTCCATCTTCTCTTCTTTCTGCTCTTCGCTCTCAGGCTCTCTCACGGCGCTTTTCTCCGCAGAAACCTGCGCCGCATTTCCTTCCGGAGCCGCAGCGTTTTTCTCCTTACATTCCGGGGAACGTTTTTTCCGAAACCATCCGATACACATCGCAATGCCGTCTTCCTTCCCGCGCGCCGGTTTTTTACTCGTTCCCGTACAGCAGTTCAAACGTTTCGTAGTGGTCGTTCGTGTAATAGATCAGGCCGTCGTTCGAGAACACGATGCGCTTCGCGCCGCGCGAGCCGCCCCGGTAATCGATGTCGCACTCGTAGTACTTGCGGCCCTTTTTGGTGGGGAGCCGGCCCTCGCGGTTCGAGAACGTATCCCCGCCGATGCTCATGTGATCCGTCACTTTCCAGAGGTTCCCCTTCGAGGCCACCCAGCCCAGTTTCTCCGCGTCCCTCTTGGTGATGAAGTTGGACGGCAGATGTCCGTAAGTATGCAGGTACAGAGCGACGTCCTCCTTGGAGGAATACCGGCCGTCCTCCGCGATCGCCGCCTCCGTGGTCTGCGGCTGCGTCGGAGCCTGGGTCGTCTGCGGCTGCGTCGCAGCCTGGGAGGTCTGCGGCTGCGTCTGCGGCTCAGTCTGGACCTGTGACTCGCCGGACCCCGTCGGATCCACCAGCGACCACGACGCCTCTGTCTGCCCCTGCGTCGACGGCGGCGTCACACTGCCGCCCGTAAAGCGGGTGATCAGGATGTAGACGACCAGGACGAGCAGTATCGCAAGCAGAATCCTGCGCCAGTTGATTTTCTTATTCACGCGTTTATTCTCCTATCCCCTTGTCCCGCGTCAGATTCCACAGGACGTTCTCAAAGGCCTCGATCTGTTCCTCTTTCGTGGCCCAGGACGTGACCAGACGGCAGACCGAACCGCCGCGCACCGGCATCATCAGTTCCATCTCCACTTCCCTGACCAGAAGGTCCGCCAGCACGCCCGGAAAGATCGGGAAGAGCTGGTTGGATACCGGCGGCTGATAGAAGGTGACGCCCGCGTTCTCCAGCACCGCGGCGAGCTGCCCCGCCATGCGGTTCGCGTGCTCTCCCAGCCGGAAGTACAGGTCTCCCTCCAGCAGGGCCTCGAACTGCGCCGCCACGGCAAAGCCCTTGGCCGGTAACGCGCCCGCCCGCTTCTGCATGAAGCGGAAATCCGGGAACAGTTCGGGCGTGCACAGGACGATGGCCTCGCCGCAGAGCGCTCCGTTCTTGGTCCCGCCGACGGTAAAGGCGTCCGTCATGGAGGCGATGTCGGCGAGCGTCATGTCGTTCGCGGAGGAGGTGAGCGCCGCGGCCAGCCGCGCGCCGTCCAGATACAGCACCAGCCGGTTCTTGCGGCAGACCTCGCTGATGGCCGCGAGCTCCGCCTTCGTGTAGACGGTGCCCCACTCCGTGGTGTCGGAGAGATAGACCATGCGCGGCGACACCATGTGCTCCGAACTGTGGCTCCAGAGAATCTCCTCGATGCCCTCCGCCGTGAGCTTGCCGCCCTCGTGCGGCCAGGTGAGCACCGTGTGGCCGGTGGCTTCGATGGCCCCGGTCTCGTGCACGTTGATGTGTCCGCTGTCCGCCGCGATGACGGCCTCAAAAGGCCGCAGGGCCGCGGCGATGACCAGGGCGTTGGCCTGCGTGCCGCCAAACGTGTACGCGACCTGCGCCCGCGGGATGTGGGCCGACGTGCGGATCAGGTCCGCGGCGCGCTGCGCGTGCCGGTCCGTGCCGTAGCCGGCGTTCTGTTCCTCCGACAGGCGCGCCAGCGCGCGGATGACCTGCGGATGGGCGCCTTCGCTGTAATCGTTCATGAATGAGAGCATCGGTTTTCTCCTGCGCTTATTGCGCACGCGCAGCCCCTTCACGGGCCCCGCGTCTCAGACGGAAAAACGGCTGCCATACTGCAGAAACGAAAGAAAAGGAGCCGGAGCATCCTCTCCGACTCCCAATATACTATACATTCGGGGGAAAAACCACCCCGCGGCCCCACTTTTTGTGCGCTTCAGCGCAGTCCGGACCCCTGCAAGGTCTGCTCGATGATGTTCTCCATCACGTCGGCCGTCATCGACCCGGGAACATAGCCGTAGACGTATCCGTCCGGGGTGATCATAAAGGTCTGCGGAATCGAGTTGATGTAATAGGCCTCGAACAGTTCCCCGCCTTTGTCCATCGCCACGGGGTAGGTGTAGCCGTTCTTATGCAGGAAGGCTGCGACGCCCCTCTCGTCGGTCTCGGAGCCCCAGTCCGGCGCGGCCACGCCCAGGATGACCACCTCCGGGTCCTCCATCGCGCTGTACTTTTCATACAGAGCCTGGATGTCGGGCATCTCCGCGCGGCAGGGCGGACACCAGGTCGCCCAGAAATTGAGGAACACCACCTTGCCCCGGTACTGCTCCAGGGACTGCGGGTTCCCGTACTGGTCCGTCAAATGGAAGTCGATGGCCCGCGGCAGATCGGAAGACGACTCCTGCGCAGTCTCTTCGGGCTCTGTGGTCTGTGCGGGGGCATCGGTGCTCTGCGGCGCCTCTGCCGTCGTGACGGGTGCGGTCCCGGCCTCGGCCGTCTGCGGCGCTTTGGTCTGCGGCGCGGACGTCACCGGGATCTGCGTTTCCGGGGGCGCGGCCGTGCTCTCGACCGCCGCGGGCTGACCTCCCCAGGCGAAACGCGAAAGATAGCCGGTCAGGCTGTTCATGGTGCCCGTCAGCATCATCACGCCCATCAGGACCAGAAGGGCGCCTCCGACTTTGGGAGCCACGCGCATGAGGCCCCGGTGCCTGCGGAAAAAGTCCAGCATCGCGCCAGTAAACAGCCCCGCCAGAAGGAAGGGCAGACAGAAGCCCAGGGCATAGACGGCGATCAGGAGAAAGCCCGCCCCGCGGGTCTTCGCGGAGGCCGCCATCAGGAGGACACTCGAGAGCGTCGGCCCCACGCAGGGCGTCCACGCGAAGCTGAAGGAGAAGCCCATCAGGAGCGCCGCAAGCGGCGATGCGTGCACCTTTTCCGCGGAAAACGGCAGGCGTCTCTCGCGCTCCAGCACGGTGCTCTTCCCCAGGATCCCCAGCTGATACAGGCCGAAGAAGATGACCAGGATGCCGCCGATTCTGGCAAAGAGCATCTGGTTTTTGTTCAGAAAGAGGCCGAGGGCGCTCATGCCCAGACCGAGGGCAAAGAAGGCCGCGGCGATTCCCAGCGCGAAAAAGGCCGTATTGCGGAAGGTCTTCCACCTGCCGGCCCCCTCTCCGTCCACGCGCGTCCCGGACAGATACCCCAGGTACAGGGGCAGGAGCGGCAGGACGCAGGGGGAGAAAAAGCTCAGAAGTCCCTGAAGGAAGGCCGTTCCGAACGGAACGGCCTGTACCGGATCAAATCCCATGTGTCTCTGGTTTCCTCACATCTGATGTTTGACGATGGAGTAATCGTCGCCCATCTGGAAGTACGGACAGCCGCGGTAGCCGGACAGTGCCAGGCGCGCCTCGTCGTCCTCGTCCATTTCCACGCCGCAGACGTACTCCTCCAGTTCCTCGTCATAGGCGAGGTTGCGGCAGTAATCGCAGTCAGCCTGCATGATCAGGCCTCGACCGAGAAGCGGTATTCCGTCACGCTGTGATACGCCTCTCCCGCCTTGAAGAAGGGCTGGTCCACGCCTTCGAGGTTCATGGCGTTGGGGACGTACTGCGTCTCCAGGCACACCGACTCCTGCGGCTTGTAATGGTGGCCGCCCTTGCCGGGATAGTCCACATAGTTGCCGGTGTAGAACTGCACGGCCGGAAGGTCCGTATAGACCTTCATGACGCGGCCGGTCTTCGCCTCCGACAGCACCGCAGCCAGACGCAGTCCGTCCTCTTCCTTCGGGCTGGAGAGGTTCCAGCTCTGGTCGTAGCCGCCGCAGTCGAGCAGGGGCTTGAAGGGCGCGGTGATGCCGTCGCCGATGCGCACGGGCGTGCGCAGATCCATCACGGTGCCGTCCACCGGGACGTAAGGATCCGTCACGATGCTCGCGCTGTCCGTTCCGGCGTAGGTGTCCGCGGGAATCATGATCTTATGATCCAGCGCAGTCCCCGCATCCTGTCCGGCCAGGTTGAAGTAGCTGTGGTTGGTCATGTTGAAGATCGTATCCTGATCCGACACCCCGTCGTACGTAAAGCGCACGGCGTTGTCCTCCGTCAGGGTGTACGTCACGGAGATCTTCGCATTGCCGGGGAAGCCCTGATCGCCGTCCGGGCTGTCCAGACGGAAAATGACGGACATGCCGTCCTCTCCCTCTTCTCCCTCCCAGAAGCGGTGCTCGTAGAAATCCGGGCCGCTGTGGAGGTTGTTCTCCCCGTTGTTCTTCGCCAGCTGATAGCGAACGCCGTTCAGGACGAAGGAGGCGTTCGCGATGCGGTTCGCGTTGCGGCCGACCGGCGCGCCCAGATGGCCCTTGGGGGCCGTGTAGCCCGGCGCGTCGTCGTAGCCCAGGACCACGTCGTCAAAGACGCCGCAGCGGTCGGGCATCCAGAGCTGCACCAGGGCGGCTCCGAAGTCCGTCAGGGCGATCTTCGCCCCGTTCGCATTGGTGATGACATACAGGACGGCCTCTCTTCCGTCGACAGTTCCAAACGGTTTCTTTGTGATAGCCATGGCCGTGCTCCTCTCTTACTTGGGCTGGATGAGTCCCTTCGCGGTCAGCAGCTCCGCGGAGAGAACGCCGCCGCCGGCAGCGCCGCGCAGCGTGTTGTGGGAAAGACCGACAAACTTGTAATCATAGACGGTGTCTTCGCGCAGACGTCCCACGCAGACGCCCATGCCGCGCTCGGTCATGCGGTCCAGCCTGGCCTGCGGACGGTTGTCCTCGTCAAAGTACGTGATGAACTGCGCAGGCGCGCTGGGCAGGTGAAGTTCCTGAGGCACGCCCTTGAATTCCTTCCACAGACGAAGGATCTCTTCCTTCTCCGGCTTTTTCTCGAAGGTCACGAAGACCGCCGCGGTGTGGCCGTCGCTCACGGGCACGCGCAGGCACTGGGTCGTGATGATGGGGCTCGTCGCCTTGACGATGACGCCGTTCTCGATATGGCCCCAGATGCGCAGAGGCTCCTGCTCGCTCTTCTCCTCTTCTCCACCGATGTACGGAATCACGTTGTCGATCATCTCGGGCCAGTCACCGAAGGTCTTGCCGGCGCCGGAAATGGCCTGGTACGTGGTCGCCACCACGACCTTGGGCACAAACTGCCGCAGGGCGTGCAGGGCGGGCGTGTAGCTCTGGATCGAGCAGTTGGGCTTGACCAGGATGAAGCCGCGCTCGGTGCCGAGGCGCTTCTTCTGGAACGGGATCACGTCCAGGTGCTCGGGGTTGAGTTCCGGCACCACCATGGGCACGTCAGGCGTCCAGCGATGGGCGCTGTTATTGGAGACCACAGGCGTCTCGGTCTTCGCGTAGGCTTCCTCGATCGCGCGGATCTCTTCTTTGGTCATGTCCACGGCGCTGAAGAAGAAGTCCACCTCCGCGGCGTTCTTCTCCACGTCGGCGACGTCGCGGACGATCAGGCCCTTCACTGCCTCGGGCATCGGCTCCGCCATCTTCCAGCGGGGGCCGGCCGCCTCCTCGTACGTCTTTCCCGCGGAGCGCGCGCTGGCCGCCACAAGGCCCACTTCAAACCACGGGTGATCTGCCAGCAGCGTGATAAAGCGCTGTCCGACCATGCCGGTCGCTCCCAGGATACCTGCTCTCAGCTTTCTTTTCATCTCCATGCCACTCACCTTTCCGCTGCCCCCAGCAGCCGTTTGATCTTATTCATCAACAGGAGCACATCGTCCGACGTGCGGGCGATGCAGATCAGGGTGTCGTCGCCGGCCAGGGTGCCGACCACCTCCGGGAACCGCATGGCGTCCAGCGCCGCGGCCACGGCCATGGCCAGTCCCGATGCCGTGCGGACCACCAGGATGTTCTGCGCGGCGTCCATCCCCGCGAATCCCTCGCAGAAGACGCGCACGTACCTCTCTTCCGGCAGGGCGTCCCCCGCGGGGATCGCCGCGTATTTCTGGCGGCCTCCCGAGGTGGGCACCTTGGTCAGACGGAGTTGCCGGATATCGCGAGAAACTGTAGCCTGCGTGACCGGGAAGCCCGATTCGCGGAGCTTTTCCGCCAGTTCCTCCTGCGTCTCGATCTCCAGAGCGCCGATCAGTTCCAGAATCTTCTGATGTCTGCTGTCCTTCATGTGCTCCTCCTCTAGTCCGTCATATTCTCGCGCAGGGTCTCCAGGAAGCTGGTCTGCTTGAGCTTGATCAGCCGTGTGACCTTCTGCGCCCGGCGCACTGTCACGGTATCGCCCACGGTCAGAACGCTCTGTATCTTCCCGTCAAAGATGACGCCGGCCTCCTCCGCGTGTCCGCCGCACAGCTGCACCCGGATCTCGTCGTCCTTCGTGAGCACGATGGAGCGGTTGTTCAGGGAGTGCGCCGCGATGGGCGTCAGCAGGATGAGCGATGACGCCGGCGCCGCGATCGGACCGCCAGCGGACAGGTTGTACGCCGTCGATCCGGTGGGCGTCGCCACGATGATGCCGTCCGCCGCGTAGCGGTGCAGGACCTCTCCGTTGACCGACACCTGGAAGTGGATCATGTTGCAGTCCCCGCGCCGGCTGATGACGATATCGTTGAGGGCGATCTCACTCGATTCCACGCCTCCGGCAAAGGAGGTGCCCTCGAGCATCATGCGCTCCTCGATATCGTAGTCGTCCCGCAGCAGGCGCTCCAGGGCCTCGTAGATGCCCTCCTGCGTCGTGCCGGCCAGATAGCCCATCGTGCCGAGCTTCACGCCGAGGATCGGCAGGGCGCGGTCCGACAGGTCGCGGGCGGCCTGGATCATCGTGCCGTCGCCGCCGAGAACGATGATGCACTCGGCTTCCTCCGGCACCCAGGCCGGATCCGTGTAGTAGTAATTTCCCTTCGGGTCCTTGCCGGTCTTGACGGAGCAGACCCCGCCGCGATTCTCCAGATAGGCTCTCACCTTTTTGGATAGGGTGTAGGCCGGGTCCTTTTCCGGATTGACCACCAGATAAAAGTGCTTCACGATGTCCCTCCGCCTTGCATCCAGTCTAGTCCAGGGCGCTGTGCGCCTCTGCGACGATATCGCCGACCGGGGGAAGGTCTCCCTCCGGTCCCTCCGTCTTCAGGTAAAGCAGGTACTCGATGTTGCCCTCCGGTCCGCGCACGGGCGAATAGGTCAGGCCAGCCGGCACAAAGCCGTCTTCCCGGGCAAAGGCAAGTACCGCGTGGATCACTTCCTCATGGACAGCCGGGTCGCGGACCACGCCCTTTTTCCCGACCTTCTCGCGCCCCGCCTCAAACTGCGGCTTGATGAGGCAGACCGCCTCCGCGCCGGGCGCCAGCAGGGGTCGCACCGCGGGAAACACCCGCGAGAGGGAAATGAAGGAGACGTCGGCCGAAAAGAACGCGATCTCCTCCGGCACCTGTTCCCGCGTGATGTACCGCACGTTGGTCTTTTCGAGGCAGACCACGCGCGGGTCGTTGCGCAGCTTCCAGTGAAGCTGGCCGTACCCCACGTCCACCGCATACACGCGGCTCGCGCCGCGCTGCAGCATGCAGTCGGTGAAGCCCCCGGTGGAGGCCCCGACGTCCATGCAGACGCGGCTATTCAGGTCGATGGGGAAGACCTCCATGGCCTTCTCCAGCTTCAGCCCTCCGCGGCTCACATAGGGAAGGGTCTTTCCCCGGACCTCGATGACGGCGTCCTCCGCCACCATCGCGCCGGCCTTGTCCTCCCGGTTTCCTCCGACAAAAACGATTCCGGCCATGATCTGCGCCTTGGCCTTCTCGCGCGATTCCGCGAGGCCGCGGCTGACCATGAGCACGTCCAGTCTCTCTTTCACCCGAGCACCTCCCGCACGCGGGCCGCCGCGCCCTGCGCGTCCAGCCCGAAGGCGCTCTTCTGCGCCTCGGCGTTCCCCTGCGGCACATAGGCGTCGGGAAGCGCAAGCGTGAGGACGCGGGTGCCGGGAACCTCCGAGGCGCACAGGGCGGCTGCTGCCTCACCCATGCCTCCGCGAATCACGTTTTCCTCCATGGTGACCAGCAGGCGGCTGTTTTCCGCGAGGAAGCGAATCATTTTCTCATCCAGCGGGTCGATGAACCGCGCGTTGACGACGCGCACGCTCCGCCCCTCCGCCTTCAGCAGACGGGCCGCCTCCATTGCCTCCTTCACCATCGTTCCCGCGGCGAAAAAGCTCACATCGGCCATGCCGGACATCTCTCCCATCCGCAGTTCGGACACGCCGAGCTGTATGGGGGCGCGGTCGATATCCATATCCACCTGCGCCTTCCCGCGGGGATAGCGCACGGCCGCGGGGCCGTCAAGTTCCGCCGCGAAACCCAGCATCGCCTTGAGTTCGCGCGCGTCGCGCGGTGCCATCACCGCAAGGCCGGGCACCGATGCGAGGAAGGACAGGTCCAGGATGCCCTGGTGCGTCTCTCCGTCCGCACCCACCAGGCCGGCGCGGTCCACCGCGAAGATGACATGGCGCCGGTTGATGCACACGTCGTGCACGATCTGGTCGTAGGCGCGCTGCAGGAAAGAGGAATACACCGCGACCACGGGAAGGAGCCCTCCCGCGGCCATGCCGGCCGAAAAGGTGACCGCGTGTTCCTCCGCGATTCCGACGTCGAAGAACCGGCCCGGGTACTTCTTCTTGAACTCCGACAGCCCCGTGCCCTCGGGCATGGCGGCCGTGACGGCCACCAGGTCTTTCCTCTCCTCTGCCTTCTTCATGATCCAGTCGGAGAAGACGTCGCTGTAGGTGTTGTGGGCGTTTTCCTTCCGGCAGAGGCCCGTGGCGGGCTCAAAGGGCCCGATGCCGTGGAAGAACGACGGGTTCTTTTCCGCCGGGGCGTAGCCCTTGCCCTTCACCGTCTTCACATGCACGAGCACCGCGCCGGGATAGCGCTTTGCCTCCCGGAGCACGCGGGTCATGGTCTTAAAATCGTAGCCGTCCACGGGGCCCAGATAGGTGATGCCCATGTCCTCGAAAAACATGCCGGGCACCAGCAGGGCCTTCAGGCTGCTCTTGGTCCTGCGGATGGAGCGGATCATGGGCTTTCCGATGACCGGGGTCTTCTCCAGTCCGCCCTCCACCTTGAGTTTGAGCCCGGTGTAGCGGGTGGACGTGCGCAGGCCGCTCAGGTAGCGGCTGATCCCGCCGATGTTGTGCGAGATGGACATCTCGTTGTCGTTGAGGACGATGATCAGGTTGCTCTTCAGACGCCCCGCGTTGTTGAGGGCCTCGAAGGCCATGCCCCCCGTGAGGGCGCCGTCCCCGATGACCGCCGCGACCGTCTCCGTTCCCCCGCGCAGATCCCGCGCCGCAGCGAGGCCCAGGGCCGCGGAGACCGACGTCGAGCTGTGGCCGGTATCAAACGCGTCGCAGGCGCTCTCCGAATGCTTCGGAAAGCCCGACAGACCGCCCTCCTTGCGCAGGGTGTCGAAGGCCTCCCGGCGCCCCGTCAGGAGCTTGTGGGTGTAGCTCTGGTGCCCCACGTCCCAGACGAGTTTGTCCTGCGGCAGGTCAAGCACCCGGTGCAGGGCGATGGTCAGTTCCACAACGCCCAGGTTGGAGGCCAGGTGCCCTCCTGTTTCGCTCACGTGCTCGATCAGGAAGTCCCGGACCTCGGAGGCAAGCAGGGGCAGCTGCTCCGCCGGCAGTTCCTTCACGTCGCGCGGACCGCGAATGTTTTCAAGAATCATGTCACTTCTCCCGCGTCGCCAGCCGGCGCACCATGGCCTCAAGCTCCCCCGTGTCCCCGGGGAAGGATCCGAGCAGGTCCAGGGCCTGCCGCGAATAGGCCTCCACGGCCTCCTGTGCGGCTTTCAGGCCGTGCAGGGAGACGTAGGTCGTCTTCTGATTGCGCTCGTCGCTGCCGACGTTTTTGCCCAGCGTGGCCTCGTCCGCCGTGATGTCCAGGATGTCGTCCCGGATCTGGAAGGCAAAGCCCACGCAGTCCGCCATCCGCACGGCCGCGGAGATGAGTTCCTCTCCCGCGCCCGCCATGATGGCGCCGATCTTCGCACAGGCGCGCACCAGCGCCCCCGTCTTGTTTTCGTAGATAAAGGTCAGAAGCTCCTCCGTGAGGGGCTTTCCGGTCCAGTACACGTCTGCTGTCTGGCCGCCGATCATGCCATAGATTCCGGTCTCGCGGGCCAGAACGCCCATGGCGCGGGCCACGCGCTTCGGATCCGCTCCCATGTCCAGGGCCTTCTCCGCCGTCTCAAAGGCGTAGATCATGAGACCGTCCCCGGCCAGAACGGCCATGTCTTCCCCATAGGTCACCCAGGTCGTGGGCCGGCCGCGGCGCAGGGTGTCTCCATCCATAGCCGGAAGGTCATCATGGATCAGGGACGAGGTGTGGATCATCTCGATCGCGGCCATGAAGGGAAGAATCTCCGCTCCCTCTCCGCCGCAGGCGCGATAGACCCGCTCCATCAGGCGCGGCCTCACGCGCTTTCCTCCGGCGAGGAAGGCGTCCCGCATCGCGTCGATCACGCGCTCCTGGTGTCCGCCCTCCGGGGGCAGGTATGCGGCCAGCGCCGCCTCCAGGCCCTCGCGCGTCCCCAGGTTTTCAGGCATCTTCTCCAAAGCCGTTCTCCTCTTCGAGCACTGCCAGCTGTTTCTCCACGCCCTCGATGCGGGTGTGGCACAGACGCGTCAGTTCCAGCCCGCGCTTGTACAGGGCGAAGCTCTCCTCCAGGGACTTGTCCTCGTCCTCCAGCTGCTCCAGGATATCTTCCAGTTCCGCGAAGGCCTCCTCCAGAGAGACTTCCTGCGGGGCCGCGTTTTCTGCTTTTTTGCTCATGTTTTCTTCTCACTCACCGACCGGGTCCCCGGTGCGGTCTTCCTGCTGTCTCTGCTCAAAATCCGAACTGCAGCGCCCGGCACGGTCTGCCAATACTGCGGAATATCGGATCTCAGCCCTCATTTTTCCTCACGCGCTCGACCGACGCGTCCGCCGCGCCGTCCGAGAACCGCACGGTGATGACGTCTCCCGCCGCAAGGACCGCGGCGCTCTTCACGGGGACACTCCCCTTTTCCACGAAGGCATACCCGCCGGAAAGACGCCGCACGGGCGATCTTCCCTCCAGGCGCGCCATCAGAAGTTTGAACCTCTCCCGCTCTCCCGCCGCCTTCCGGCGCATAACGGACGAGAGCGTCTGTCTGTCGTGCAGGAGCCGCTGGAGCAGGAGCTGCGCCCTGACGGCCGGATCCTTCTGTTTGAGACGGGCTTCCAGGAGCCCGAGCGCTTCCCGCTTTCCCGCAGCGCGCTGCCGCATGAGGAGCGAGAGCCTCTGCGCGTCGTGCTGCTGCCTCTGGCGCAGAAGCTGCACCTTCGCGGCGGGACGCACGCGCTCCAGGCGCTTTTCCATGCGCAGGAGCCGCCCCTGCGAGGCCGCGGTGCGCCGCAGAAGACCGCCGCGCAGAAGGTCGCGGAACGCCGCGAGACGCCCCTCCAGAGCCTCCGCCTCGAACACTGCGATCTCCGCCGCGTTGGAGGGAGTGGAGGCGCGCCGGTCGGCGACCTCATCCGCAATCGTGAAATCGCTCTCGTGACCCACCGCGGAGATGACGGGCGTCTGACAGTTGAAAATGGCCCAGGCCACGGATTCCTCGTTGAAGCACCAGAGGTCCTCGAGGGAGCCGCCGCCCCGCCCGACGATGATGACGTCAAGCCCCAGGCTGTCCAGGCGCTCGATGGCGCGGCAGATCTGGGCCGCGGCGCCCTCGCCCTGCACGGCGCAGGGGGCCAGAACGATCTTCACGTAGGGGTTTCTCTCCCACGCGACGCGCTTGATGTCGTTGATCACGGCGCCGGTCGCGCTCGTTGCGACGCCCACAGTGCGCACGTAAGGGGGAATCTCCTGCTTGTACTGCGGGTCAAAGAGCCCCTGCGCGCGGAGCTTTTCCCGCAGCCGCAGGTACTGTTCGTAGAGTTTTCCGACGCCCTCCCGCTCCACGGCCTTGACCATCATCCGGTACTGGCCGTATTTCTGGGCGACGTCAATCTTTCCGGTCACGACCACGCTCTGGCCGTCCTCCAGCCGGAACGTGAGGTTCTTCACGTCCCAGGAGCCCACCATGCAGGGCAGGACGCCGCTCTCGTCCTTCAGGCTGAAAAAGACGTAGCCCTGCGAGGCGTATTTGACGCCCGAGAGTTCTCCGCGCACCGAGACGTTCCGGAGGAGGAAATCCTCCCCGATCAGTCCCTTGATGTACCCGTTGATCTGGGCGACGGAGTAGACGGACTTATTCATCCGCGGTCTCCCTCGCCAGCCGGCCCAGAATGCCGTTCACGAAGGAGAAGGAATCGTCCCCGCCGTACTTCTTGGCCAGTTCCACGGCCTCGTTGATGGCCACCTTGTAGGGGACGGAATCGTCATACAGCATCTCGTAAAGGCCGAGGCGCAGAAGGGTCAGGTCCACCCTGGACATGCGCTCGACGCGCCATCCCTCGGAGACCTCTCCGATCCGGCGGTCCAGGTCCTCACGCTTCTCCCAGACGGCCGCGGCGCGGCTCTTGACCTGCGCGGCATCCTCTTCGGAGAGTTCTCCGAAGGCGTCCTCTTCTCCCGAGAGTTCTCCCTCGTACCGGGTGTACAGATCCCCCTGCTCCTCCCACTCCTCCGGGGCGAAAAAGCCCGCCCGGAACAGCGTGCGGAAGGTGTGCTCTCTCAGTTCGCTTCTTTTCATTTCTTTTCCTCTGGTGCGGTCTGTCCGATCGCGGCCTCAGGGCCGCCTCTTTTCGGGGCCTGCGCCCTCATGATTCCAAAAATACACAGCGCGGAGGAATCCTCCGACCCCTCCGCGCGTCACTGCTTCGAAAGTTGTCAGAGAGCTCCTGCCGCAAAAGCGGACTGCGTGCGGCCGGAAGGCCGCGTTTCTTTACTGGAACCGGACGCCCGCGATGCGGACGTTGACCTGTTCCACGCGCATTCCGGTCATGTTCTCGATGGCGTCGCGGACCTTTTCCTGGACCTTTTCGGCCGTCTCGGGGATGCCCGCACCGGGCTCCAGGGTGACTGCCGTATCCACCGTGACGTCGGTCTCTTTCATTTCCACGCGAACGGCCTTGCTCAGGTTCTTCGCGTCCAGACGGCCGATCACGTCGTGAGTGATGCCGCCGGCCAGCGACGCGACGCCCTCCGCCTCGGTGGCGGCCAGACCCGCGATCACGGCCACGACCTCATCCGCGATCTCCACGGAATAGGCCTCGTCCTTTTCATATACGGTGTGCGCACTGCGCTCATCAAACGTCGTCATGCGGTCTCCTCCTGCACCGGTGCCTGTGCGAACGATTATACCCGCAGAGGGCGCCGGTGTAAAGCATATTTATTCAATCAGAGCGTGGTTTATGCGATAGCTTCTCCGAATTCCCGCAGGATCTCCAGCAGGGAGGTCAGCATCAGTTCCGGTTCGAGGACGGGCTTGCCCTCCTGCTGCCCCGGAAGGAGCGGCACGTGAACGAAGTCCGCCTTCGCTTTGAGCCCCAGGGTGCGGATCGTGTGCAGCGCGTGGTAAAACGCCGCGTTGCAGACGTAGGTGCCGGCGCTGTCCGAGAGGCGCACCGGGAGGCCGCGGTAAAACAGCCGGTCCGCGACGGCCTTCACGGGAAGATCCGCGAAGTACGCGGCAGGACCGTCCTCCTCCACCGGGAGTTCCTCCGGGGCGTATCCCTCGTTGTCCGGGATGCGCGCGTCCATCAGATTGACGGCGATGCGCTCCGGCGTGACAAAACTGCGGCCTGCGGCCTGTCCCAGAAGAACGACCAGGTCGAAGTCCTCTTTCAGCCACGCCGTCAGAAGCTCTTTGCTGCTCCGGAACGCGGTGGGCAGGATCCGTCTCTCCAGCTGCATGCCGGCCCAGAGGGGCGGGAGCTTTTCGAGCATCTCCTGCGCGGCGTTCACGCTCTCTCCCCCGAAGGGATCGAACGCGGTGATGAGTGCCCGCTTCATCCGACCACGGTCACGTCCTTCGCGTCCTTCCAGTCCAGGTCATGGTAGCGCTTCTTCAGGAACTCCGGCGCGACCTGCGGGAAGAGCGCGCAGCTCAGGACGTCCTCTTCGCAGCGGGCAAATTCCTTGGTCTCTTCTCTCATGCGGTCCATTTCCGGGGCGATCAGGTCCGCGGGACGGCAGGTGATGACTTCCTCATCGCCGATGGCCTTTCTGCGGACTTCTTCGTTGACTTCGCCCGGAAGCTTGCCGTATTCCCCGTGCAGGAGCATCTTGCTCTCCTTCGGGAACATCTTGTAGCGGGCGCCGCCGATCACGTTCATGACGGCCTGGGAACCCACGATCTGGCTCGTCGGGGTGACCAGAGGCGGATAGCCGAAGTCCTTGCGGACCACGGGGACCTCCGCCAGGACCTCGTCGAAGAGATCCTCTCTTCCGGCCTGGGTGAGCTGGGACAGAAGGTTGGAAAGCATGCCGCCCGGCACCTGGTACATCAGGGTCTTGGGCTCCACGCGCAGCACCTTGGGGTTCAGGGTGCCCTCCGCCTCCATCTTCTGGGCGACGGTCTTGAAGTGGGCCGCGGCCTTGGCCAGCTTCTTCTGGTCCAGGCCCGTGTCGCGGTCGGAGCCGGCGAGCGTCGCCACCAGGGACTCGGTCGTGGGCTGGGACGTGCCGTTCGCAAACGGAGACAGGGCGCAGTCCACGATGTCCACGCCGGCCTGGGCGGCCATCAGGTAGACCATGTCGCCGGTGCCGGTGGTGTTGTGGGTGTGCAGATGAATCGGCACATGGACGCGCTCCTTGAGCTTCTTCACGAGGGTGTACGCATCCATCGGCAGAAGGAGGTTGGCCATATCCTTGATGCAGATGGTGTCGGCCCCCATCTCCTCCAGCTTCACGGCGAGGTCCACGAAGTACTCCATGCTGTGGACCGGGCTGGTGGTGTAGCTCATGGCGGGCTCCACGGTCGCGCCGGAGGCCTTCGCGCTCTTCATGGCCTGCTCGATGTTGCGCAGGTCATTCAGGGCGTCGAAGATGCGGATGACGTCGATGCCGTTTTCCACACTCTTCTTGACGAAGGTGTCCACCACGTCGTCCGCGTAGTGGCGGTAGCCCAGAAGGTTCTGGCCGCGCAGCAGCATCTGCAGCTTGGTGTTCGGCAGGGCCTTTCTCAGGGTGCGCAGACGCTCCCAGGGATCTTCATTCAGGAAGCGCATGCAGGAATCGAAGGTCGCGCCGCCCCAGCACTCCAGGGACCAGTAGCCGATCTGGTCAAGGATCTCACACGCGGGGAGCATGTCCTCCAGGCGCATGCGGGTCGCGGCCTGGGACTGATGCGCGTCACGCAGGATCGTATCGGTGATGCAGAGCTTGCCGCCCGGCATGGAAAGGGTCTCGCTCATTTACTTGCCCTCCTTATCGGATCTGGCGGCCTCGATCTTGTCCTTCACGTTCTGGACGACCTCTTCCGCCTTCTCGCACGCGGCCGCAGCCACTTCTCCGGCTTTGTCCCTGGCAGCTTCCAGGGTCTCTCCGGCCTTCTCCTTCACGACCTCGGCCTTATCCTTCGCGGCGTCCAGCGCCACGCCGGCCTTCTCCTTCACAACCTCGGCCTTATCCTTCGCGGCGTCCAGCGCCACGCCGGCCTTCTCCTTCGCAGCATCGAGGACCTCTCCGGCTTTCTCTTTCGCGGCTTCGGCCTTTTCCTTCACGGTCTCCGCCGCGGGCTTTTCCTCTTCCCGCTCCGGGACAGGGTCCACGCGCTCCGCCACTTCCAGTTTCTCGATCTCGATCTCGTAGACCTCTCCGTCGAGTTTGACGCGATATCTCTCCATGTTCTCTCTCCTCCCAAGCTGGTATTTCAGATACGTGAGCTGCCTGTCTTCGTACGGTGCTTCCTCCGCGCCCTCCGGTACGGGCCCGAAGGAAAGTACGCGCAGGCTGCGGATATCATCCGGGCTGGCCGCGGACGCAGCCGCGACAGCCATCGCCGTTTTCTTTTCCCGATCCAGTGCCATGCTTTTTTCTCCGTTTTCTTCTTGTTAATGCCGCTTTCTGAGAACGAGGCTTTTCATCATATTATACCATAAATGCGGTGAAAGTCTATATATTTTGAATGAACGCAGTGCGTCTTTGTGTAGGTTTGTCAAACATATGTTACACCGTCTTCAACGAAGTCCCTTAGGACAGTCTGAGGAGATTTCCAACCCAGGGGACGCATGGGGAAGCGGTTGTAATCCTTATAGTTATAGCGCTTGAGCTGTGTGGAGAAATCC
>JAFRUR010000039.1 GCA_017438775.1 Lachnospiraceae bacterium
CTACCCGACGAACACCCTGGTGACGGGCTACGACATCATCACCTTCTGGGTGTCCCGTATGATCTTCTCGGCTCTGCACTACACGGACAACATCCCGTTCGACACCGTCCTGATCCACGGCCTGGTGCGCGACTCGCTGGGCCGCAAGATGAGCAAGTCCCTGGGCAACGGCATCGACCCGCTCGAGGTGATCGACAAGTACGGCGCGGACGCCCTGCGCCTGACGCTTCTCACCGGCAACGCCCCCGGCAACGACATGCGCTTCTACTGGGAGCGCGTGGAGAACTCCCGGAACTTCGCGAACAAGATCTGGAACGCGACCCGCTTCATCCTGATGAATCTGGGCGATGCTGCGGTCACGGAGCCCGCTCCCGAGGAGCTGGGCGCGGCCGATCAGTGGATCCTGTCGCGCGTCAACGACCTCGCGCAGGAAGTCACGGACAACATGGACAAGTTCGAACTTGGCGTGGCCGTGCAGAAGGTCTTTGACTTCATCTGGGAGGAGTTCTGCGACTGGTACATCGAGCTGTCCAAGAAGAGCCTGCAGGCGCGCGAGGAGGCCCCCGCGGCCGCGAACGCCGCGCTGTGGACCCTGAAGACCGTGCTGATCCAGGCCCTCAAGCTCCTGCATCCGTTCATGCCTTTCATTACGGAAGAGATCTTCGACACGCTGCAGGATGAAGAGGAGTCCATCATGGTCTCCGCGTGGCCGGTGCGCCGCGACGACTGGTGCTTCCCCGAGGAGGAGAGGGCGCTGGAGCAGATCAAGGAGGCCGTCTCCAAGGTGCGCGTGCTGCGAAACGACATGAACGTGGCGCCGTCCGTGCGCACGGAGCTCTTCGTGATCAGCGCGGATGCAGAGACCCGGAAGGTGTTCGCGGAGAACGAGGCCCTGTACCGGAACCTGATCGGCGCGAGTAGCGTCATCGTGAAGGAGACCGACGATCTGGGCGCCGAGGGCATGGCCTCGGCCGTCATCCCGGGCGTCGTGATCCGGATCCCGCTGGCCGAGCTCGTCGACGTCGCGAAGGAGAAGGAGCGCCTCGGCAGGGAGATCGAGCGCCTGACCGGAGAGCTGAAGCGCTCCGACGGCATGCTCTCGAACGAGAAGTTCCTCGCCCGCGCGCCGCAGGAGAAGGTGGATGCGGAGCGCGAGAAGCGCGACAAATACGCCCAGATGCTGGCCCAGGTGCAGGAGCAGCTGGCCGCGCTCGGGTAAGGACGTTCCCGCAGGAAGGCGCCGGAGCCCGCATGCGGAACAGCCTGCAGTGCCGGGGCAGCGGGAAACGGGAAGAACGCACTGAAAACGAGGGGGCCGGAAGGCCCCCTTCAGGAGAGGAGGACTGCGGCCCTCCTCTTTTTGTTTTATCAAAGGGAACGGGTGCGGAACGGGTGCGGATTTTGCACGCGGAGGCAGAAAAGGTGCAGGATTTGCACTTAATGAAACGTGTAAGTGCAAATCCGGCGCGGTATTTATTAAAGCCGCAAAAGATGCTATACTTTTCCCTGAGAATGCCGATCGTGGGAACAGAAAGGGGCGCAGATGAGGCGCGGCGACACTTATGATCCGTTTGCGGAGATGCATTATTTTTACTCGCAGGATGATTCGACAGAAGACGAGCAGTTCCGGTTTGTAGAGGCAATGCATCGGAGGGGCAAATGAGCCGCATCCCTCTTATTTCCTGTATGAATCATGCGGCGAATCGGATACCTTTTTCATGCGCCGGAAAAGATGATACAGCGTCGATCAAAGAAGGAGCTGACATGCAGGCTGTGGCCGGAAAGCAAAATTACAACCTCCTCATGGAGCGGGAGATCGAGAGGAACCGCGCCGCGGGAATCGTGCCGCGACTGCTTCTGCACGCCTGCTGCGCGCCGTGTTCGAGCGCGGTCCTGGAGCGCCTTTCGGCCGATTTTGATATCACCGTCCTGTACTACAATCCCAACATTTCGCCCCGGGAGGAGCACGACAAGCGCCTCGCGGAGCTTGAGCGCCTGGTGCGCGAAATGCCGATGCCGCGCGCCGCTCACGTCGTATTCGAGAAGTACGATCCGGAGCGGTTTCTGGAGATCTCGCGCGGCCTCGAGGACGTCCCCGAGGGCGGGGAACGGTGCGAAAAATGCTACCGCCTGCGTCTGTCCGAGGCGGCCCGCTGCGCGGCCGCGGGCGGGTTTGACGCCTTCACGACGACGCTGTCCATCAGCCCCTTAAAGGACGCGGAAAAGCTCAACCGGGTCGGGGCGGAGCTGGCCGAAGCGTGCGGCGTCCCGTACCTGTTTTCGGACTTCAAAAAGAAGAACGGATACCGGAGATCCGTGGAACTTTCCGCGGAATACGGCCTCTACCGACAGGACTACTGCGGCTGCGCATTTTCGCGCGCGGAGCGGGAAAAACAGAAGCGGGAGAGGGCCGAAAGAGACGAGCGGGAAGGGTGAGAAATCGGACAGATTTGTCCGGTTGGAGAGGACAGAAATGTCCGGTTTTGTGGGACAAATATGTCCGGTGTGAGAGGCCAGAAATGTCCGGCATGATAGGACAAATGTGTCCGGTTTAAGAGGACAAGAATGTCCGGTGCAATAGGACAAATCTGTCCGGGTAGATGGGACAGAAATGTCCGGTTTTGTAGGACAAATGTGTCCGATCGAATAGGATAGAAATGTCCGGTCAAAGAGGACAAATGTGTCCGGTCGACAGAGAGAAACAAGGGAAGCATCATGGCTGGAAAACGCAGAGCCGCGGCGGAAACGGACCTCCGCGGATGGATCGAAACACAGATCAAAGATATGTACGGCGCGGCGCCGGAATACCCCTGGAGGAACTTCCCGGAGTACGCCGTGTTCCGCCACGGGGACAACAAAAAGTGGTTCGCCCTCGTCGCCGTCGTGCCCGCGGACAAGCTGGGCCTTCCAGGGGACGCGCCGCTTCCCGTAATCAACTTCAAGATCTCCGACGACGTCTACCGCGACGTCATCCTGCGGGAGCCCGGCGTGCTGCCGGCCTATCACATGAACAAGCGCTTCTGGGTAACGGCGCTTCTGGACGGGACGGTCCCGCAGCCGCAGCTTCTGGACATGCTCGACGTAAGCTACGCCGCGACGGCGTCGGCCAAAAAGAAGGAGCAGATCCGCGGGCCGCAGGAGTGGATCATCCCCGCGAACCCCATCTATTACGACATCGAGCACGCCTTCGACCATGCCACAGAGATCCGCTGGAAGCGGGGCAAAGGCATCCGCGTCGGCGACACCGTCTTCATGTATGTGGCAAAGCCCGTCTCCGCCGTCCTGTACGAGTGCGAGGTCCTCGAGGTGGGCATTCCCTACGAGAGACGCGAGGGCAAACTGGTCGTCACCGAGCTCATGCGCATCCGCCTGAAGAAGCGCTTCGACCCGCAGGCCTTCACGTTTGAAAAGCTGCGCGACGAGTACGGCATCTTCGCGGTGCGCGGCCCGCGCGGGATCCCGTATTCGCTGAGCGCGGCGTTTGCGCGGTATAAGGAAGCGTGACGAATCTGCGGAAAACTGAATTGGATGCAGTCTGCAAATGACACAAAAAAAGCCGGCACCGAAGTGCTGGCTTTATCTCCGTCTGGGACCCGGCCGAACGGCCGGGTCTTTCATGTTTACGAAGTATTATTGTCCTGCTGCATCCGAAGGCTGCTCTGTTTTTTCAGTCCCTGTCCGGCAGGGGAGCAGGCACGGAATTCCTCCGGGCCGCGAGCGCGGCCTGCGCCAGACCGCTGGTATCGGAGAAAACATAGAGGAGGCTGTAGCCGCGGTCGAATTTCGCCTGTGCGTCCGCACCGGGAGCGGCGATCGAGGCGAGAAACTTTCCCTCGGCCAGAGCGGCCTCTTCCACGGTGCGGATCGCTTCGCGCACGTCAGGCTGCGAAGGATCTGCCATGTGTCCCATGGAAGTAGCCAGATCGTTGGGGCCGATAAAAATTCCGTCTACGCCCTCCGTTGCGGCGATCGCCCGCGCGTTCCGCACGCCCTCGGGCGTCTCGATCGCGATCATTACGATCACGTCGCAGTTGGCCCGCGCGAAGTAGTTCGCCTTGTCCATGCCGTAATCTGTCGCACGCTGATTGCTGGCCACGCCGCGCCAGCCGTCCATGGGGTACTTGCAGCTCCTTACCGCGTAGGCGGCTTCCTCCGCGGTCTGAACGTACGGGACGTGGATGCCGTGTGCGCCGCAGTCCAGAATCTGCTTGATCCGGACCATGTCGTTCCAGGGGGCGCGCACCATGGCGAAGCATCCGCGGCTCTCGATCGCCTGCAGAACACCGGTCAGGGTGGGCAGGGAATAGGGGCCGTGTTCCATGTCGGGAACGATCACTTCATATCCGCTCTTGGCCAGGATCTCCGCGCATACGGGGCTGGTGGTATGACACCAGGCACCCAGGAGCCTGCGCCCTGAGCGGAGGTCTTCAGCCGTGATCACATCGACTGTTTTCAGCACGGGGACCTCCTTATCCGCGGTACTTGTTGCGCTCGATATAGTCGCGGTCGAAGGCGATGCCAAGGCCGGGATCCGGAAGGAGCGTCAGCGTGCCGTCTTTTACCACAGGAGCCTTGGAGAATGCGCCTGCCCACCAGTCGGGGATGTGCTCGAGGAGGCCCCCCTTCGGGGTCGCGGCCATCACGTGGGCGCTCACTTCCATCAGGACGTGGGCAGTCACCGGGACGCCGAACGCGGCCGCCAAAGAGCAGACTTCGCGGAATTCCGTCACTCCGCCGCAGCGCATCAGATCCGGATTGATCATATCGGCGCCGCCGACACGGAGCAGCTCAAAGATATCCTTTGTCGTGAAGAGACATTCACCCGAGCAGATGGTCAGGTCGGTCGACTCCGCCAGCTTCGCATTTCCGGCGTAATCGAGACAGTGCAGCGGCTCCTCCAGATAGGAGATGCCGAGTTCGGACAGGTACGGGGCGATCCGCAGCGCCTGCTTGACGGTCCAGCCCTGGTTCACGTCCACCATGATTTCGAAATCATCGCCGACAGCCGCGCGCAGGGCAGTCAGGCGGGCGACGTCGGTCCTCCAGTCCGGAAAACCGAGCTTCAGCTTGTAGCGCGTATACCCCTGTGCCTTGAAATCCAGAGCCTCCTGGATCATCTCCTCCTGCGGGACCAGCCAGCCGCCGCTGCCATAGACCGGCAGGGTATCCGTGCGGGCGCCGAGAAGTTTGTACAGAGGCATGCCCGCTTCCTGGGCCGTCAGGTCCCAGAGCGCGGTGTCGACCACCGCGTAGGCAGACATGGGAAGACCGGTCTGACCGCAGCCGCCCATGGTGCTCTGCGCTTTCTGCCAGTAAGCCCGCACGTAGACGGGATCCTTGCCGATCAGAGCGCGGCAGTACCCTTCGACCAGGACTTTCATGGCTTCAGCCTGATCCGGATTGAAGGTGTAGGCCATGCCGACGCCGGTGCGCTCTTCGGTCTCCAGCTCCAGGAACACATGCTCGATGTATTCGAGGGCGTAGACGGCGTTGGGGAGCGGCTTCGTCAGTTTCTTTGAAATATGATAGACGTGAAAGTTTTTGATCTGCATCTTCTTGTCCTTCCTCTTATTTTCCGAGGCCCTTCAGCAGATCGACCAGCCCCATGGAAACCGCGGGAATGTAGGTGATCAGTGCCAGAGCGATCACGGAGACGACCAGATACGGCACCAGGGAACGAATGGTGTCACCCAGTTTTGCTTTTGCCAGGTCCGCGCCCATGAAGAGACACAGCCCGAACGGTGGCGTCACCATACCGATGGCCAGATTGCAGACCATGATCACGCCGAAATGGATCAGATTAACACCGTAACTTGCGGCGATCGGGGCAAGGAGAGGCGTCATGATGATGATACAGGATGCGTTCTCCATGAACATGCCCAGGATCAGGAGCAGGATGTTCACAAACAGCAGGAACACGTACTTGTTCTGCGCCACGCTGGCGAAGAACTGCGCCAGAAGCTGCGGCACGTGCTGCTTGGAGAGGATCACGGAAAAGACGGCCGCGATCGAGATGATCAGCAGGATCGAAGCAGCCAGGATTCCGGATTCCAGAAAGACCTTGGCCAGCTTTTTCCAGCTCATCTCACGGTAAACGAACATGCTGATGATAATGCTGTAGAACACCGCGATGACGGCGGCCTCCGTAGCAGTGAAAATGCCGGAGTAGATGCCGCCGAGGATGATGACCGGCGTCAGGAAGGCGAGGACCGAATCCAGTAAGGCGTGCAGGATCTCTTTTCCGCTGTACTTGCGGTCTCCGCCGAAATCGTTCTTTCTGCTTACGATGAGGGCGACCAGAATAAAGGCGAGGCCGAAGATGATGCCGGGCACGATGCCTGCCATGAAGCCGTCGCTGATGGACGCGCCGCTGCCGGCCATGAAGCAGTAGAGGACCATGGGGACGCTGGGAGGGATCATGACACCCAGACAGGAGGCGGCAGAAACCGTGGCGGCGGAAAAGGCGTTGGAATAGCGCTTCTCCAGCATGCCCGGGATCAGGATCGCGCCGACGGCCGCGCAGCAGGCGGCAGCAGAGCCGCAGATCGCACCGAAGAACAGCGAGACCAGCACGGCCACGATGGCGAGGCCGCCGCGAAAGCGGCCGACAATGGCCGAAAAGAACGTCACCAGGCGCCGGGAGATGCCTCCTTCCGCCATGATGTTGCCGGCCAGGATAAAGAACGGCAGGGCAAGGTAGGGGAAGGAGTTGATGCCGGCGAACATCTTCTGGGCGATCCAGACCATGTTGAGGGACGGATCGGCAGTGATGGCGAGCACGCAGCTGGTGCCGAGGGAGAACGCGATGGGCACGCCCAGGGCAAAGCAAAGCAGGAGGATGATGTAGATCATGCTTCAGTGCCTCCTTTCTGAGCCGTGCGCTCCAGGATGTTGGCGATCAGGTTCAAAATCATCATGAACATGCCGAGGGGCATGCACAAGTAAAACCAGAACATGTTGATGCTCATGCTGGAAGCCGTGGAGTGAAAGCCCAGGGGCAGGTATTTGGAGCAGCTGTACAGCCCAAAGATGAGGAAAATGATGGAGATCACGTCCACGATGTAGTAGAGGATCCGGCAGATCTTCTTCGGCAGAATCTCGTAGAGAACGTCCACCTTGATCAGTGTGCCGCGCCTGCAGGCAACAGCCGCGCCGAAGAAACAAACCCAAATCATGCTGTAACGTGCCATTTCCTCCAGCCAGGCTACGGAGATCTTGGCGGTCCTGGTGACGACCTGCGCCAAAACAACAAACGCAAGAATCGTCACCAGGATGATCACGAGGATCTCCATGAGCTTATTCAGGCGGTCGATCACTTTCAGGTAAACTCTCATGAAATCCCCCTTGCAGTCGTTATTTCATGCCCTTGATCTTGTCCAGAGCACCGTCATACTGCTGGTTCAGCTGGTCGTGCAGGGGCTTGATGGCCTCTTCGAAAGAAGCGCGGTCGACTTCGTTGATCTGCACGCCGGCGGCCTTGATGGTCTCCAGACCGGAGTCAGTGTACTCGGCGCAGACGTTCACGGAGTTGGGCTGGACGAAGGACATCGCCTTGGTGAAGGCTTCCTTCTGGTTGTCGGTCAGCTTGTTCCACGCGGTGTTGCTGATGGCGATCATCACGGGCGCGAACAGGTGGTTGGTCATGGACAGATACTTCTGAACTTCATGGAAACCGTTGGAGCAGATGGCGTTGACCGGGTTTTCCTGTCCCTGGATGGTGCCGGTCTGAAGGGCGGAGAAGACCTCGGTGACGGCCATGGTCACAGGAGTCGCACCCAGCGTCTCCCAGGACGCGATCTGGATCGGGCTCTGCATGACGCGCAGCACGATGCCCTTGAGGTCAGCGGGAGTGTTGATGGGGCGGACGTTGTTCGTGGTCTGACGATAACCGAAGTCGAGCACGCCCAGCGCGTGGATGCCGACCTTGTCCAGGTCCGTGCGGATCTCTTCGCCGATCTCGCTGTCCCAGACCTTCTGCAGATGATCGTAGTCGTCGATCAGGTAGGGGATCTCAAACAGGCCGCACTTCTTGGACGTGGCCGCAAGAGGAGAGAAGGAGACGATCATCACGTCGATCGTGCCGGCCTCCAGGCCTTCGATGTACTCGGTCTCACCGCCCAGGACGCCGCCGGCCTGGATATCCAGCGTGATGCTGTCCGTGTACTTGTTGAGCTCCGTCTGAAGCGTCGTCAGATCCTTGTAGTAAACAGAGTCCTCGCTCATCGTGATCGCGCAGGTCAGGGTGATCGGCGGATCACTTGCCTTCGTGGTCTGGTTGGACTGACCGCCGCAGGCAGCCAGCGAGAGGACGAGCGTGAGCGCGAGCACCAGAGCCGCAGCCTTTTTCCATGCCTTCATCATTTTGCCTCCTTGTAAGGTTTTGGTTTGTCCTTCCGGTCTTTGGGCCGCGTGCCGCAGCCGGCAGAAAGAAACAGGAACAATTGAGGAAGGACTTGTGTATTTTACGATGCGAGTATATACTCGGAGCATGGAATGATTCAAATACAATAATCCTAAAGAAACCATTAGGTTTTTCTAATAGCAGGAGACTTGTCATGACATTTCGTCAGCTCGAATACCTGGAGGAGATCTCGCACGCGAAAAGTCTGTCAGCCGCCGCTGCGGGTCTGTTCATCTCTCAATCCGCTCTGAGCCAGCAGATCGGGGCGATGGAGAGGGAATTCAACGTGCGGATCCTGGACCGGAAAAAGAGTAAGCCCACCTTTACGCCGCAGGGGCAGAAGATCCTGACGGCTGCGCGGGAGATCCTCTCCGTGCGCCGGCGTCTGGAGCAGGATCTTCTGAGCGAATCCGACCGCTACCTCTGCGTCAAGACCGTTCCTTTTTACGCCTCCAATCTGGTCCCGAATCTGCTCTCGCACCTGCATCAGCAGCACATGGAAGCGCAGGTGATGATCAAAATCGACTGGGCACCGGACCTCTTCACGCGCAACACGCAGGAGCCGGTGAGCCTGTATGTGCACGCCTTTGATATGGAGCCTCTGGAACCGGCCATCCCTGCGGGAGGCAGCCTGACCCATGAAGTTCTCTTCGAGGAGGAGATTCTCCTCGCCATGTCCTCGCGTCATCCTCTGCTGAAGAGACTGACTGTCCATGCGGACGCCGAGGGCGTGCCGTGCGTCTCTCTGGAGGACCTGAAGGATCAGCCGTTCATGATCCCGGCCACCAGTCCCCGCCTTCTCTCCGCAGCCTGCCGCTATCTGAACACGAATGAGCACGACACGCGCCTGTCCGTGAGCGAGAACGGGTTTGATCTGCTGATCGGCCACCTTCAATACACCAACTATCTGACGTTTCTTCCGAACACCACGATCCGCTACTGCAACAGCGCCCGCGGCGTCCGCTTTTTCCGTATCCTGGAGAGGCAGCTGTGGCGTCCCATCGTGGCATCGTATCCGTCCGGGACTGTTCTCAACACGCCGGCCCGGATGTTCATTGACATCGCCCGCGAAGACATGAAAGACCCCATCCTGCCGCAGTGGGAAGAGGCGGGAGAGTAATGAGGCCTCTGCCGGCTCATTTCCGCTCCCCTCGGAGCCGCTTCCGTTCAAAGGCGCATTTGAAGAGACGACACCCAAGGAAAAACTGACCGGAGGCTCCCCTTCATGAAATGCGAATTCGAACGATTCGATATGAACTGCCCTCCCGTCCGCACGCGCTGGTACCTGCGTCCGCTCACGTACCTGCTGAGCGCGCCGGACGTCAAAAAGCACGGGACCATCGTGCGCCGCACCGGGGTGGAGGGGCTAAAGCCCCCCTACGTGCTGCTGTGCAACCACAACGCCTTCCTGGACTTCAAGGTCGCCACGAAGGCCATCTTCCCGCACCGCGCCAACTACGTGGTGGCGATCGACGGGTTTATCGGGCGCGAGTGGCTGCTGCGCCAGGTGGGCTGCATCTGCAAGCGCAAGTTCACGAGCGACATGACGCTGGTGCGGCAGCTGAAAGCCGTCATCGAAAACGGCGACGTCGCGATGATCTACCCCGAGGCGCGCTATTCGCTCTGCGGGACGACGGCCGTGCTGCCCGCCTCGCTCGGGAAGCTGTGCAAGCTCCTCAAGGTCCCCGTCGTGACGCTGATCTGCCACGGCCACCACGTGAA
>JAFRUR010000040.1 GCA_017438775.1 Lachnospiraceae bacterium
CAGAGGTTTGCCTGCAGCTTCTTTCAGATTTCACCTCGCGATGAACACCCTTGCTGTTCAGCTATACACTTCCCACTACCTGGGCGTGTTCGGGACTTTCACCCGTTAGAGCGCGCCCATGGCGCGCATACAACACAAAGGCCGCGGCCCGAAAGCCGCGGCCTTTTTCTGTTGTGCGGTATTCCCCGCTCACGCCATCTCGCGGCACTCCTTCTTCCAGGAAGCCAGAAGCTGACGGATCGCCTGCGGACGGCGCACGCTGTCCTTTAAGAACGCGGCGTCGGCCTGGGCGCTCTTGCCCGTGAAATGCGCTTCGCTGCGGAGCTTTTCGAACTCCTCCTTCCATGCGAACTGCATCTGCGGATCGATGGCCGTGAAGATCTCGGGCAGGATCCCGCTCCCGGGATCCAGCATCTTGAGGCCGTAGAGCATCTTGAGGATCTCCTGGTCCCCCGTCATGGCGAAGGCGCGCTCCAGGCTGTCGGCGGCCTCCGCGAAGCAGAAGCTGCGGCACAGGCAGACGCCGCGGTTGCGGTAAAGATCCGCAAGTCCCTCCGCGGGGATACGGTGCCTGTCCGCGTGTTCGATCAGCGCGTCGTAGATGCGCAGCGCGCTCTCGTAATGGCCGCGGTCCACCATGTAGTCCGCCTTGTTCTTCTGGGTCTCCCAGGGGTTCGCGAGCTTCTTGCGCTCGGTCGCCTTTAAGAACTCCTCCAGTTCCTTCTCCGTGTGGTAGCCCACCTCGGACAGAAACAGCAGCATCTGCTGGTCGATGGTGTCCGTCTCGCGGGAGCGGCGCACCTTTTCCGCCAGCTCCGGCATGCGCAGGTCGTCGCGGACGAACTGCAGGAGGGCGTCGGAAAAGAAGTCCTGCTCGATGAGAAGGACATTGCGGTCGATATAGTAGCAGAGCTCCTCTGCGGAGAAGACGTGCACCGCGCCCTCTTCCAGGGCGAACGGCGTCTTTGCCAGCGGTCCGCTGCACAGATAAAACCGGCTGCTCATGGCCCCCTCCTTACACCGTGAAATACTCTTTGATCTCCGTGCCCGTGGCCGAATACCACTCTCCGAAGCCCAGGTCGCGGATCTTCACTTCCATGTAGTCCTCGCGCAGGAACGCGAGCGAGACGGCGATGCGCGTCATGCGCTCGGGGCGGTCCGGCAGGGCCGCCAGCGGGATGATCACCTTGCGGATCCCGGCCGGATCCACGCGGCGCACCGTCAGCTCCAGCTCGTTCGCGGAGCCGCGGATCATCTCCAGGCTGGTGCCGGCCTCGAACCAGCTGGTGCCGGCCGACGCCAGAATGAGCTGGCGCTCGCGCCCCTTGACGGCGGCGTCCATCGTCACGGTGACGGGGATGCGGCCCTCGCAGAGGCAGGAGATGCTGTACGCGCTGGCCTCGCGGTCGTGATCGAGCGCGATGTAGGCGGCGCCCTTCGCGAAGAGACCCTGTCCGGCAAAGACGCGGCGCTTTCTGCACAGGGTCTTTAAGAACTCTCCGGCCCAGTCCGTCTTCTCAAAGCCCTTTCCGGTCAGGAACACGGAGGAAATGACCTTTCTGTCCAGCAGGCGCTCCGCGCAGTTCTGCAGGATGGTATCCGCGAGTTTTCTCCCGGACTTCGTCTCCAGGATATCCAGACGGAAGCCCTCTTCAAGGAACTCATGTGCGGCCTTGACCATCTGCGGCGTGCGCCCGCGCAGGACGGACATTTCGTAGTAGTGCAGGCCGTTCCTGGTCAGGTCGAACAGCACGGCCTGGTTGGCCCACAGTTCCTTCTTCTGCGTGAGCACGTAGTAGACGAAGGCCTCCGTGTGGCTGATGAGGGTGAGGCGGTCGCGGCCGATCCCCAGATGCCCCATCACCCGCACGACGCTTTCCACGAGTGGCGCGGACAGTTCCTGCAGGGTGATGACCACCTGCGCGATCTCGCGGGTCCCGCGCGCGTCCATGACGGTGAGCAGGAGCTTGTTCAGGTAGATCTCCAGGAGCTCCTCGGCCTCGTAGCGGCGTCCGCCGATGGTGGAGGTCCCGCCGCGCACCGTCAGCTTGACGAGCTCGTCCACCAGGGTGCCCTTGCCGGTGAGCGCCATCTTGTAGGCGTCTTCCCCGATGTACCAGACCTCTCCCTCGCGGCCGCGGCAGAGCACGGTCGGCAGGAAGGGCTGGGTGCCCTCCGCGTCAAAATAGAAGGTCTCCGCGTCCAGGGTCTGCGCGTCGAACCAGCTGACCTGGCAAAGGTCGTCGCAGAGATCCAGGCCCAGATACAGGGCGTCGGTCTTCTCTTTGTCCATCTCGCATCCCCCTTTCTACTTCTTGAGCGGGAACCACGTCTGCGTCATGGTCTCCCGCACGCCGTATTCTTCCATGCCGCGGCGCAGGGCCATCTCGTCCCCGCCGCGCTGCAGCCGCAGGAGCTGGTTCATCCGGCCCACGCGTCCGTAGACGCCCTGCGACTCCTCCGTCTCCACAAAGATGCGGTCCGCGGCCACTTTCTCCCGCTCATCCCCGTCCTTGCGGTAGATCTCGTATTCCACCGTGTCGCCCTCGAAGGCCATGAGCTGCCGCACGAAGATTCCCTCATAGGCGTGGGTCATGGTCTCCTCTGCGAATTCCTCCTGATCCGGAAGGACGCGGAACCGCAGCTGCAGGCGGTCGCCCTTCTTTCCGCGGTACTCGATGATCTGGCGGTTCTGGAGCTTCATCTGCATGCCCAGCTTGCGGGACAGCGGCTTCATGTAGGCGAAGACGTACCCCTCCTGCACCAGGCTGGTGAGGAGGCTGCGCCCCAGTTCCTGCTGGTCGTCCGTCAGGACGAAGGCGCCGTAGTAATACTTGGTGAGGGCCAGCCGGTGGATGACCGGCAGGTCCGCGGGGTCTTCCTCGAGGGAGGCGTGTCTCTCGATGTGGGCCAGGGAGGCCTCGCCGATCTCCTCGTCCTCCAGGAAATAGCGGTAGCACAGGACGGTGAAGTAGGCCCGTGCCAGGAGCGCATCCACGGTGCCTTTCTGGGCGTAGGCCGTGAAGACTTCCGCCGCCGCGTCGTAGCGTCCCGTGAAGAGGAGCTGCGCCAGGAGTTTTTCCTCCATGTCGCCGGTCTCCGCTCCGCCGCGGCGCGCCGCGCGCCAGACGGCCAGAAGGTCGTCCGCACTGCCCTCTTCGTTTTCGCAGAGGTAGGTCAGAAGGTCCGCGCTGATCTCTCCCTGCGCGAACAGGTCCCGGGCCATCTTCGTCAGGAGCGCGTCACGCGCGCCGGATTCGATGCGCGACTGGACCAGGTGCATCGCCCGGGCCGGGTCGAGCTTCGCGTAGCCGATGCGCTCCACTTCGCGCCAGGCCTCTTTATCGTACCCGCGGTCGATCAGGGATTCCGTCCGGAGGATGCGGTCCGTGATCGGAAGGTTCGCGGTCTCCATATCCAGATAGTCGCGGTCGAAGACGGCCTCTTCTCCGCGCTCGTGGATCCAGCTGATGACGGCGCTGGTGAGCTGGCTCTTAAAGACGCGGGACACCGACGGATCCAGCGCGGTCTCGCGGAAGGTGTCCACATCCTGACGGGTGTAGACGCCGCGGTCGTAGATGTCTCTGCAGCGGGCGAGCAGTTCCTCCCGGCGCGGCCGGACCAGGGCCTGGCACGCCGACAGCAGCGGCTCCTTCTTCATGAGGGGCTCCGCCTCGGCCTTGTAGCCCATGTAGCGGTTGCCCTCCGCATCCTGGAACAGCAGCTGGTAATGATCTCCGTAAATGGGGAGATAGGCCACGCCGGAACGCACGGCAGCCGAGTGCTCCTCCTTCGATTCCTCATAGCGCAGCACCACCGTCTGCGCCGCGCCGGAGCGCGCCACGATGCGGTGGGTGTACAGGATCCGGGGCAGGACGGCGGCCAGTTTTTCGTCCACCATCTCGGGGTAGAGGAGCCGGCTGTAAAGGTAGGCCAGATCTTCGTCCACCTCGCCGCGAAGCGCTTCGCTCATGGCGAACTGCTCCATCTGGCCGCGGTAGGCGTCGTATTCGCGGTCCCCGGGCTTATAGTGCGAAAGGATATAGCGGTACAGCGAGATCTTGGCCTTCGGGCCCAGCGAATGCTGATAGGCAAAGTAGCCCAAGAGCGAGGCCGGAAGCGGATCCGCGCAGTTTTCCGGACGGGTGCAGAGATAGTATTCGTACAGCTGGGTGAGGCGCAGGTCCGCCTTCACGCCGCGCTCGTACCAGACGAAGCTCTCCGGCGTCTGGATGCCGCCCTTCATAAGGAGGGTGCACACCGCGGAGAGGACCTCCGGCTGGCTGTAGAGGCCGTAGAGGCGTCTCAGGAGCCTGGCGTAGACCGGGCGGTACCCCTTTTCCGCTGCGGCGAGCGAAGCCGTCTGGCGCGATAAGGACAGGCCGACCAGCCCGTTCTGGCTGCCCCAGGAGAGGGCCTGGAGGGACACGTCGTCCATGACCGAGAGGAGCTCCGGCACCTTGCGGTACTTGAGGCACAGGGCCATGTAGAGATACGGGCTGCGGCAGCCTGCATCATATTCCCTGCGGACCTCCTGGAGGAAGTACACGCTGTCCTCCGTGATCCGGCGCTCCACGGCGAGGCGCACCAGGAAGAACAGGATGCCGCGTCCCCTGCCGCGGGATTCGAAATCCGACAGCAGCGTCAGCAGGACTTCCTTCTGCTCGGGCTGCTGCTCCAGGAGATAGCGGACGTACAGATAATAGCAGTACAGGCCCGGGTCCTGATCGCGCAGGTCGTACACGGGGCCGTAGATCTCGTCAAGAATGACGCCCGCCAGCTCTTCCTTCCGCTGGAGGACGTAGATATGCGCGTGGATGAGGCGGTACTGCAGTGAATCCGGCGCGAGGGCCCGGAGGCGGGCGATGCCGGTCTGCAGGTTCTCGAGGTCGGAATCGCTCGTGCGGGTGCCGGCCAGGTATGCCACGTGCTGGCGCGTGAAGTCCACCGCGGCCTTCTGGCGCTCCAGCGTCTCGCGGTTGGTCTCCGGACGGTAGGTGCTCAGGCTGCAGGAAATGCCCACCTCGAAGCTCTGATAGGGGCTGCGGATGCGGATCTTCCCGCGGTTGACGCCGTCGCGCAGCAGGTCCGTGCGGATCTTGTAGGGGACCTGGCAGACGTTTCCGTCAAAGTCCGCCTCGGTGAGGACGTCCTTCTCCAAAATCACGAAGGGAGCGTCTGTGGTCAGGTCCAGGGTGAAGTATCCCCAGCCGGAGCGCTCGATGCGGATGGCGTCGGAGAATTCCGCGTGGGGCATCTGATAGGTGCGGGCGCTGTCGAAGACCGAGAAGCGCACCTGCTCCTTCGCGCCGCAGCCGACCAGAAACTCCTCCAGGGCGTTCTTGCGGTTCCCGCGGGAAGTCAGGGCCTCGCAGCGGGACGCCACGGCCAGATCCTTCATAAAGGGCTGATCATAGAAGCCGCGGCCGCCGAAGAGCCTCTCTCCCGCCTCCGGATTCTCTTTCACGAACTGCGCGAATTCCTCCACCGTCGCGAATTTGGCCTCTCCGCGCAGAGCCTCCTGGCCGCGCACCGTGAAGCGGTACGGGACCGAGAGCTCAAACCCGTTTCCGATCACCGCGAAGGCGCCGGAAAACTCGCGCACATCCTCGTCCGGGCGCAGGGTCACCTGGAACGGGATCTGCGCGTCGTAGCCCTTGAACTGCGGACGGATGACGCGGATCCGGGGATCGTCCGAGTAGACGATTCCCTTCATCTGCACGTGGTTGTCGGAAACGATGGAAAACGCGCCCGACCACTTGTCCGTGATGAGCTCCTCTTCCACCAGTTCCGGCTGAAAAACCGCGCGCGGCACTTCGTTTTCGATGTAGCCGTTGGCAAGCCGGCTGATCCTCTCACGCATGGGAGATACCCTCTTCCTTTCGACTGCAGCTGCTCGTTCATAAGAGCAGACCATACCAAAATGAGTATACCATAAAAGTGCCGCCTGAACATCCTCTTTTTCCTTTTTTTCTCACTTCTCAGGGCGCCCCCGCTGTGGTATGCTGATGAGGCCGGAGAGCCGTCCGGAGGTGCGGATCGCATTCCGGAGCCGTTCATCCATCGACCGTTTCAGATGCGGAAGGCGCCGCCGGTCTGCATCTGATCTTAAAAAAACACCGGAGACCGGCCGCGGCGCGTATGCCGCGCCGCCCCGCAAAGGAGACCCCATGACCAATGACCGCGGGCCCATCGGCCCGGAAGATTACGACGATCCCCGCTGCCCCCTGGGAAGCCGCGGCTTCGGCCTCGACGAACCCGTGAGCAGCATCCCGCAGAAGCGGATCTCCGAAAAGCTGGACGCCTACATGACGGACAAGGACTTCGCGGGGGCCGAACGCCACCTTCTCTACTGGCTGGAGGAGGCGAAGGCCGGCCTCGATAGGCGCGGAGAATTCTTCCTCTGCAACGAGATGATGGGCTTCTACCGCAAGACCGGCCGCGAGGCCGAGGGCATCGCCGCGGCGCAGCGGGCCCTGGACCTGCTGCCCGTCCTCGGCTATGAGCACTCCGCCAGCGGCGGCACCTGCCTCGTGAACGCCGGCACCGTGTACGCGAACTTCTCGCATCACGAGAAGGCCCTGGAGCTCTTCTCCCGCGCCCGGGAGATCTACGAGGCGGTCCTGTCCGCAGACGATTCCCGCCTCGGCGGCCTTTACAACAACATGGCCCTCTCCCTGACGGCCCTCGGCCGCTATGAGGAGGCCCGCGCGCGCTTTGCCGCGGCCATCGATATCATGGGGAAGGTCCGAAACGGGGAGCTCGAGCAGGCCATCACCTGGCTCAACCTCGCCGATGCGGCCGAGGCCCAGCTCCCGCCCGACGAGGCCGAAAAGGAGATCGATTCCTGTCTGGAGAAGGCCGCCGGCCTGCTGCATACCCCCACCCTGCCCGAGGACGGCTACACCATCTTCGTGTGCGAAAAGTGCATGCCGGTCTTTGACCGCTACGGCTGGTTCTTCGAGGCCGGCCGTCTGCGCGAAAGGATCGAGGCGTTTTACGCCGGGAGGCAGAAGGCATGACCGGACTGGAGATCGCGCGCGGCTACTTCGAGGAGTACGGCCGCCCCATGCTGGAAAGGGAGTTCCCGGAAGTCCTGCCGCAGCTTGCGGCCGGCCTGTGCGGCAGCGGCTCCGAATGCTTCGGCTACGACGACGACATCTCCCGCGACCACGACTTCGCACCCGGATTCCTCCTCTTCCTCCCCGGCGAGGACGCGGTGGACCGACGCACCGCCTTTCTTCTGGAGCGCGCCTACGCGAAGCTCCCGAAGTCCTACGGGGGAGCCGAGCGGAGCCTCGTGGGTGCCGTCGGCGGCATGCGCCGCGGCGTCGTGCGCACGGCGGATTTCTTTATGGAAAAGACCGGCACGCCGGACGGGCGCCTGTCCCTTTCGCAGTGGCTCACCACGCCCCAGAGCGTCCTCGCGGAGGCCGTGAACGGACAGATCTTCTTTGACGGGCGCGGCGACGTGACGCAGATCCGCGCGCGCCTCGCGGACATGCCCGAGGATGTCCGCAGGAAGCGTCTGGCGGGACACCTCCTGCTCATGGGGCAGGCCGGACAGTACAATTATCAGCGCTGCCTCGCCCACGGCGAGGAGGCCGCCGCCCAGCTGGCCGCGATCCGCTACGTACAGAGCCTCATGGAGGTCTGCGCCCTGCTTTCCCGCCGCTATCTTCCGTATTATAAATGGAGTTTCCGCGCCATGCGGGAGCTGCCCGTCCTCTCGGACCAGGCCGCCGTGGCGGAGTACCTCCTGACCACCCCCAACGACCCGAACAGCGCGGAGGACAAATACTTCATGATCGAGGACTCCGCGAAGACCGTCATCGACGAACTCATGCGGCAGGACCTGACCCGCGCGATCTGCCTCGACCTCGAAAAACACGCCTACTCCGTGAACGATTCCATCGCCGACGCGGATCTTCGCAACCTCCACGTACTGGCCGCGGTGTGAGGACGCGCGGCGCCGCACCCGCCGCAGCGGCCGGCCCCGCCCGCAGCCGGCGCCAATTCCCCATCCTCTGCGGGACTCAAAAAGGAACCTGACATGAACATCTACGGACTCATGAAACTCACCCTTCTGGACTATCCGGGACACACGGCCTGCACCGTGTTCCTCTCCGGCTGCAATTACCGCTGTCCTTTCTGCCACAACATCGAGCTGGCGCGCGGCGAGGTCCCGCCGGAGATGGACGATACCGCCTTTCTCACCTTTCTCGGAAAGCGGAAGGGCCTTCTCGACGGCGTATGCTTTACCGGTGGCGAGCCCCTGCTGACCCCCGAGCTCCCGGAACTGATGGAGCGCGTCCGGGCCATGGGCTTTGCGGTCAAGCTCGACACAGACGGCGGCTTCCCCTCCCGTCTGGAAAACGTCCTCACCCGCGGCCTCGTCGATTATGTGGCGATGGACGTCAAAAACAGCCCCGAGCGCTACGCACAGACTGTGGGGCTCCCGAAGACGGATCTGGCCCCGGTGCGCGAGAGCATCCGGCTGATCAAAGAGCTCGCGCCGGACTACGAATTCCGCACCACCGTTGTGGCCCAGCTCCACGACGAATCCTCTTTTGCCGGGATCGGCGAAATGATCCGCGGGGCCAGGCGCTACGTCATCCAGAAGTTCACCGACCGCGATACGGTCCCTTTTGCCGGTCTTTCGGCCCCCGATGACGACAAACTGCGCAGTTATGCGGCTTTCATGGCCCCCTACGCCGGCGAAGTCCTCCTCCGCGGAATCTGATTTTATGACCAAAACACAATATCTTGTGGTTGCAAAAAAAGTTGAAACCATATCTTGATATTTAAAAACGACCGTGCTATAGTGTAAGAGGCCCGCGAAAGCAGGGTCTCTTATTTTGGGCCGTGGGCCCAAAATAAGAGACAGAATAAAGTCCCCTGTCGGGGACAAGACCTTTGACTTCCCGGAAGGTTCGGCAACGCCAAAATCCAAAATAAGAGACGGAATAGAGTCCGCTGTCGCGGACAAGGGATCGCCCCCGGGCGATCCGGAGAATAGAGTCCGCTCACGCGGACAAGACCTTTGACTTCCCGGAACAATGGGAACGAGCGCGCTGGCCGGCGCGATCACATATTTCACACATCATTATTTTGAGATACCCGGAAGAGGGAGAACGGAGTGAGTGACATGTATCAGGTACTGAAGAGAGATGGCAAGATTGCCGAGTTCAACATCAACAAGATCAGCGCCGCGCTGACGAAGGCCTTTGAGGCCCAGGGGCAGCAGTATCACCCCACGATCATCGATATGCTGGCTCTGCGCGTCTGCTCGGATTTTGAGCCCAAGATCAAAGACGGCCTCATCGCCGTGGAAGATATCCAGGACAGCGCAGAAAAGATCCTGTCCGAGGCCGGCTATTCGGAGGTCGCGAAGGCCTACATCCTCTACCGCAAACAGCGTGAGAAGGTCCGCAACGTCAACTCCGCCCTCTTAAACTATAAGGATCTTGTGGACGGCTACCTCAAGATCAACGACTGGCGCGTGAAGGAGAATTCCACCGTCACTTACTCCGTGGGCGG
>JAFRUR010000041.1 GCA_017438775.1 Lachnospiraceae bacterium
GATCCACAAGACCCGTTTACGGGTAGCAAGTAACAAGTGCATGGCTGGCAGGCCAATGAAAAGCGCATTTATGCGCCGCCAGTAGTATTAGGGCTATGCCCGAAACGGAAAAACCACCCGCTCCGCGGGTGGATGGTTATTTGTGCTGTTTGCGAAGTCTGCCGTGAACGTGGCCTTATTCCGCCGGGTCCAGGTGAAATCCCGGATGGGGGATGTTTGCGGCGGCAAAGTCGATGAAGCTGCGCACGGCGAAGGGGGTATAGTCGCGCTTTGGCAGCAGGAAGTAAAACAGACGGTCCGCGTGTTTGGAATCGATCTTGAAAAATTGAAGACGTGTGTGTGCGGAACGGACCAGGCGGTCGCTGATCAGTGCAGCGCCGAGTCCGTTGTCCGCGAGGCGATAGGAGGTGACCATCTGCGAGATGGTCATTTTTATTTTGGGCGTAAAGCCGGCCTCCCGGAACATCTGATTGCCGCGGGTATACAGATTGTTGCCCTCCCGGAGCAGGATGAACTCCACGTCGCGGAAGTACTGGAGGTCCGCTTTCGGGCAGTCCGGATCCAGGTGCTTCCGGTTCAGAATATCCTCTGCGGAAAGAACGAGCGGATCCAGTGCCCGCGGCAGCGGAAGACCCCGGTGCACGGCCAGAAGCACGTGGTCGTAGAAGGCGGGCCTGTTCCCGAACTGTTGCACGATCTCCGGGGCGCAGCTGAAGGTGAGGTCGAGTTCCCGCTTCTGAAGGCGGGACTGAAGCTTCACGGCGCTGTCCTCGTACAGCTCCAGCTGAACGCCGGGATATTTCCGGGTAAAGGAGGCGAGGATGGGGGCAAGAATGTAGCAGTTGAGAAAATGCGTGCCTCCGATGCGCAGCGTTCCGGTCTGCAGGCCGCGAAGATCCTCAATTCTGCGGGAGAGGTCCTCCTCCAGACTGCGGATGTCCTGCAGCGTATCGATGTAGGCCCGGCCCGCTTCGGTCAGGGCCAGCGGACGATGGCTTCGGTCAAAGAGCTCCGTTCCCGCCGCCTCCTCCACGCGCTTGACGGCCAGGCTGAGCGCCGGCTGGCTCATGTACAGATGCTCGGCCGCGGCGGAAAAACTGCCGTCCAGATACACCTGGTAGATGTATTTCATGTCCTGTTCCATGGCTTACCTCACAGTATTTTTTCAATTTATAGATATATAAAAACCATGAAATTGATTATATAATACGCCGGTGCTACTGTAAAGACATCCCGGAGGAATTTGAACGAAATCACATAGAAAAAGGGGAGAAGCAAGATGAAGATCAACGCCCTGCTGATGGATGAAACCGACAACGTCGTGACCTGCGTGACCGAGGTCGCCGCAGGAGAAGACGTCGTTTACCGCAAGGGAGAGCAGCTGCTCACGATTCGAGCGGAGCAGGACATCCCGTACTGCCACAAGATCGCCCTCGCGGATCTGGCCGAGGGAGACGATGTCATCAAATACGGCGAACTGATCGGTCGGACCGGCCGGGCCATTGCCGCGGGTCATCTGGTGAATCACGAGAACATCTACAGCGTGCCCCGCGATTATGAGAGCGAGATGGTGGAGGACGACGGAGCGAAAGCGGAGGACTTCCGGGCCGTGAAGACCGACGACGGCCTGAAGTTCTGGGGCTACCGCCGCTCCGAGGGACGTCCCGGCATCCGCAACCATGTGCTGATCCTTCCGACCTGCGCCTGCGGCAGCGAGAGTTCCCGCATCGTGGCGTCCCAGGTGCGCGGCGCCGTGAACATCGTGTTCAATACGGGCTGCTCCGACGTGGCGGCCAACACCGAAATGTCCCAGAAGGTGCTGACCGGCTTCGCCTGCAATCCCAACGTCTACGGCGTGGTCATCATCGGCCTGGGCTGCGAGACCGTCGGTCATGACAAACTGCGTGAAAAGATTCAGAAGATGACCTCCAAGCCCGTGGTGTCCTTCGGCATTCAGGACGAGGGAGGCACGCTGAAGACCATCGAGAAGGCCGTCCGTGCGGCGCGCGAGATGGCCGCGGAGGCCGGTATGCAGCAGAAGGAGCTGTTCCCGATCTCCGAACTCTTCCTGGGAATCGAGTGCGGCGGTTCTGATGCCACCTCCGGCATCGCCTCCAACCCCGCGGTCGGCGAACTGAGCGACCTCCTGGTCGACCTGGGCGCCACCAGCATGATGAGCGAGTCCATCGAGTGGATCGGGGGCGAGCATGTGGTCGCCAAGCGTGCAGCCACGCCGAAGATCCACAACGAGATCATCGAGGTCTGCCGCGCCTATGAGGAGCACCTCAAGGGGGCCGGACAGGACTGCCGCGCCGGCCAGCCCACCCCGGGCAACAAGGCGGGCGGCCTGAGCACGCTGGACGAGAAGAGCCTCGGCTGCATCCGCAAGGGCGGCACCCGTCCCGTGGTGGAGGTCCTGGAGCAGGCGGCGCGCCCCAGCAGGCGCGGGGCTCTCGTCATGGACACGGCCGGCTACGACATTTCCTCTGTCACCTCCATGGTGGCGGGCGGCTGCCAGGCCGTGATCTTTACCACCGGCCGCGGAACACCGACCGGAAACGCCATCGTCCCTGTCCTGAAGGTCACCGCCAACGAGCGCACCTATCAGAAGATGGAGGACAACATGGATGTGGACTTAAGCGCGATCATCCGCGGGGAAAAGACCTACAAGGAGATGGGAGCGGAGCTCCTTGAGAAGATCCACGAAGTCGCCAACGGGCGCCTCACTAAGGCGGAGGCTTACGGTTTTTCGGACATCGCGGTAGATCACGTCTGCCGTTATGTATAAAACACACAAAAAACGGAAACTGAGAAAGGAAGAAAGATCATGTCGCCTCTTGTAATCTGTCTGATCATCTGCGCACTTACCATGGCCTGCTACATGTGGGGCAAACTTCCCATGGGCCTGACCGCCATGCTCAGCATGGTTGCCTTCATCCTGACCGGATGCCTGAAGCCCGCTACGGCGGCCGCCTATTTCGGAAACACCAACGGCATCATGATCGTGGCCATGTTCATCGTTGCCGCAGGCTTCAACCGCACGCAGTTCGTCAAGAAGTGCGCCGCCAGCGTCAACAAGATCGCCAAGGGTTCCGTGACCCGCGTCATGCTGGGCTACGTGCTGATCGCCGCCCTGCTGTCCCAGTTCATCCAGAGCTCCGTCATCGTGTTCGGTATCATGGCTCCTCTGATGATCGCCACCTGCGACGAACTCAACATCAATCCTTCCAAGACCCTCTTCCCGATGGCGATCGTCTGCATCGCCACAGTTTCCGCCCTGCCTCTCGGCGCCGGCGCGACCCAGTTCGCGGAGCTCAACGGCTATCTTCAGGCCAATGAGTACACCGACTTCGTCGTCGGCCTTACCGATCCCATGAAGGCCCGCCTTCCCATGCTGATCGGCGTCATCATCTACTGCATTTTCTTTGCCATCAAGTTCTCCCCGGAGAAGCCCGTCGTCGCCACGAAGGACATCCAGGCCCGCAAGGATGACCGCGAGGCCCTGTCTCCCTTCAAGGAGAGAGCCGGCTACATCATCTTCATCCTGACCACCGCTGCCCTGATCTTCCAGCGTACGCTCCGCATCGACACCTGGGTCATCTGCGTCACCGGCGCTGTGGCCATGGTCCTCTTCGGTGTGCTGACCGAGAAGGAAGCCGTCGCTTCCGTCAACTGGCCGATGGCCTTCCTGCTGGTCGGTTCCTTCGCCATGGGCGGCGCCCTGACCGAGACCGGCGCCGGCGAAGTCGTGGGCAACTTCCTTGCCAGCTTCGCCAACAGACTCGGCAACCCTTACCTCATCGGCTTTGTGTTCTTCATCGTGCCGTTCCTGCTGACGCAGGTCATGATGAACCGCACCGTCATGATCGTCTTCATTCCGATCGCGATCCTGGCCTGCAAGTCCCTGGGCGCCAACCCCATTGGCATCATGATCCTGGTGCAGTCCGCCTGCCTGAGCTCCTTCATGACCCCCATGGCCACACCGGCCGTGCCGATGTGCATGAGTATGGGCGGCTATGACGTAAAGTCGCTGATCAAGCAGTCCCTGCTTCCTGCGGCCATCCTCTGCGTCATCTCTGTGCTCTGGATCATGACCGTGTTTCCGATGTATTGATGGGAGGCCGAGACCATGCTTGAGGTGAAGCAGTTTCCCAAGGATATGAGCGTTTTTGAAGTCGACCGCGCCGATGCGAAGCAGTGCTTCCTTTTCGGGCTGTTCGAGGAAACGGTCAAGCTGGAAAACGGCACGCGGAGCTTCTACACTTATCTGAAGCCGGGCCTTCACTACAACCAGCCCTGCCTGGTCGTGGCGCCGCCCGCTTCCGAATCCGTCCTCACCTGGCTGGAGGAGAGCTTCTGGCTCTCCTTCGCCGAGGACCACGACCTGTTCCTGCACATCCTGAAGCCTGAAAACGGCGCCTGGGATGAGGGCGGCGCGGATGCCGACTACATGAACAAGGTCTATATGCAGATCCAGTCCCGCCAGGCCTACGTGACGATGCAGGACAACATCTACGCCCTGGGTCTGGGCGACGGCGCCGTGATCGCCCAGCAGGCGGTCATGAAGATGAGCAGCGAGTGGTCCGGCCTCGCCTCCTTCGGAGAGCTGAGCGCCGCGGCCATGCGGAACGCGAACGTCCTTCACGGCAGCGAGAGCACCGTGAAGACCGAGCTCTCCATCAACGCCGCCAAGGTGCAGGTCCCGGTCTGGATGGGCTGGCAGGAGAACGCCGGCGACAATGCCGCGGTCTGCGATTACTGGAAAAAACAGAACGACGCCGACGGCGAGCGTTTCTCGAACGCCTTTGCTGACGAGATCTATTTCCCCTCCACGGTCTGCAAGTCCAGCCAGCTGAACGAGGAAAAGATCTCCCAGGTCCGCGTGACCAACGGCTTTGCCGGCGGCATGGGACGGGAGCTTGCCGACAGCGTCTGGAACTTCCTTTCGAAGGCCTGCCGCCACCGCGGCTTCGGCCACAAGATGCTGAGAAACCGCATCGACCCGAAGGCTTACGGCTTCGAAGAGCACACGATGGAGCACGGCGGATTCACCCGCCTGTGGCTGGAGTACGTGCCCGCATCCGTCCGCGAAAGCGGAAAGAAAGTGCCCCTGGTGCTGTGCATGCACGGCCGGGGCGGCACGGCGGATTCGTTCCTTTCCCTGTCCGGGCTGAGCCGGGTGGCGGAGGAGCGGAACTTCATTGCCGTCTTCCCGGAGGCCGGCGTCTATCAGCAGCGTCCCGGCGGGGTGCGCAACACCCTGCTCTGGAACGGAGAATATGAAGGTGAGCGCATCGACGACGTTGGCTTCCTGCTGAAGGTCGTGGAGGACGTGAAGGCCCGCTATGCCATTGACGCAGCGCGCGTCTACGCCTGCGGCCAGTCCAGCGGCGGCATGATGAGCGCCGCGCTGGCGGAGAAAGCCCCCGATGTCTTTGCGGCCGTCTCCCCCTGGTCCGCCATCGTGGACCCGGATCACGACCTGGTGCTTCCGGAGAAGATCGATCCCGCCGTTCCCTTCATGTTCCTCTTCGGGGACCGCGACTGGCTGGTCGCCGACCGCGAGAACGGCGAGATGGAGTTCGGCGTGGTATCTTCCGTCGCGGCGTATCTCCGGAACCTGATCAGGCTTTACGGCCTGGAGGAAAAGCCCCTGCAGTACGTCTGCGGTGAGATCAGCTGGTTCGTCTACCGCAACGCGAACAAGGTCCCGATGCTCACCGTCGGGCGCGTGGCCGGCATGACGCACGCCAACTACCCGCGCGAGAGCTGGATCGCCTACGACGAGTTCCTGTGCCGCTTCTCCAAAGCGGCCGACGGCACCCTGTATTACATGGCCGAAAAAGTCTGATACATATTCCAACAGGATCCCCGCCTCTTCAAAGGCGGGGATCTCTGAAAGAGACGGTTTTTGTCTTATCCCGGGAGAAAAACAGATCCTGCAGATCGGATCTCGTGCTTTCACGGAGGCGGGGGCAGCAGCATGAATGAGAAAGAAAAAGCGCCGGTTCTGGAACTTCTGATACAGACAGATCCCGCAAAGACGGTGGAACTGGAGGGCGCGGGTGGAAAGGTCCGCATGATCCCGTTTACCGGGACGGCAGAAGGGCCGCTGTTTCACGGAATCATCGAGCCGTGCGGCGTAGATACCCAGGTCACGAATGCCGCGAACGTCCGTCACATGTCGGCGCGCTACATGCTGACCGGGGAGGATCACACCGGAACACCCTGCCGCATCTACGTGCAGAACGAGGCCTGGTTCGAAGGCGGCGCGCGCCCGGTGCCATGGCATTCCGTTCCCGTCTTTATGACGGACTCGGAAGCCCTGGCCCCGGTCCTGCACCGAAACTGTTTTATCGGCGAGGGGATTCGCGACAGCGAGGGCCTGCATATCCGGTTTTACGAAGCGGCTCCGTAAGGAACATACATGGCAGGAGAATGTTCTCCTGTCATTTTGTTTTGCCTTGTAGGTTTGTCAAACATATGTTACACCGTCTTCAACGAAGTCCCTTAGGACAGTCTGAGGAGATTTCCAACCCAGGGGACGCATGGGGAAGCGGTTGTAATCCTTGTAGTTATAGCGCTTGAGCTGTGTGGAGAAATCC
>JAFRUR010000042.1 GCA_017438775.1 Lachnospiraceae bacterium
CACCCTTCACGTCCAGCCGCAGCGGCTCGTGTTCACGAGCGGCGGCACGGAAGCCAACAACCTGGCCGTTCTCGGAGCGGCCCGCGCGAAAAAGCGCCGCGGGAACCACGTTATTACGACGCAGATCGAGCATCCTTCCGTTTACGAGGCCTGCCGCGCCCTGGAGGGTGAGGGATTTGAAGTGACATATCTTCCCGTGGACGGCGACGGTCTGGTGGATCCGGAGGCAGTGCGCGCGGCCCTGCGGCCCGAGACCGTTCTGGTCTCCTGCATGGCGGTCAACAATGAGGTCGGCGCCGTGGAGCCGGTGGAGGAGATCGCGCGCGTCATCCGCGAGACGGATCCGCAGATCCTCTTTCACGTGGACGCTATCCAGGGCTACGGCAAGTATGTCTTCCGGCCGGACCGGCAGGGGATCGACCTGCTCTCAGTGAGCGGGCACAAGGTGCGCGCGCCCAAGGGCATCGGCGCCCTGTATTTTGCCGAACGCGTCCGCCTTATCCCTCTGGTCTACGGAGGAGAACAGCAGAAGGGCGTGCGCTCCGGCACAGAGAACGTCCCCGGAATCGCTGCCTTCGGCGCCGCGGCAAAGCACGCGTACGACGTGCTCCCGGAGGAGCACGCCAGACTGCGGGCGCTCAAGAACCGTCTCGTGGCGGGGCTGTCGGAGCTCGAGGGCGTCCGCGTCCACGGCAGGACGGGAGAGGATTCGGCCCCGCACATCACCGCGGCCGGCTTTGCCGGGATCCGCTCGGAGGTGCTTCTGCACGCGCTGGAAGACAAGGGCTTTTACGTTTCCTCCGGCTCTGCCTGTTCGAGCAGGAGCCCCCGCCCCAGCCGCACGCTGACGGCCATGGGTGTGCCGGAGGAATACCTGTATTCGACGCTTCGGTTTTCGATGGGAGAGGAAAATGAGCCGGAAGACGTGGACGGACTCCTGGAGGCCCTGCGCGTTCTTCTGCCGCAGCTGCGGCGCTTTGTGAGGAGATAAGACCGGATGAAACATGAGACCTTTCTGATCAAATACGCGGAGATCGGCGTCAAGGGAAAGAACCGCTACAAATTCGAGGACGCCCTGGTGGCGCAGATTCGCCGCGTCATGCACCGGACAGAGGGAAGCTTCGAGGTCGAAAAACGCGACGGAAGGATCTACGTCCACTGCGCCGGTGACTACGACGAACAGGACGTGATCGAGGCCCTCGGACGCGTCTTCGGCATCTGGAGCATCCACCCGGTGATGCGCCTGCCCAAAATGCCTCCCGAACAGCTGATGCAGGAGGCCGTCCGCTTTGTCCGCGAGACCTATCCGGACAGAGACGGGCTCACCTTCAAGGTCCGGGCCAAGCGCGCGGACAAGGGATACCCCCTGCACTCGGACGACATCAACCGCGACGTGGGCGCCGCGATCCTGGATGCTTTCCCGGAGATGCACGTCAACGTCCACGATCCGGACGTCCTGATCCAGGTGGAGATCCGCGACCGGATCAATATCTTTTCCGAGAGCCTTCCCGGTCCCGGCGGCATGCCCGTGGGGACGGCGGGACGCGCGATGCTCCTTCTCTCGGGCGGTATCGACAGCCCCGTGGCGGGTTACATGATTGCAAGACGCGGCGTGGAGATCGACGCTGTGTATTTCCACGCGCCGCCCTACACGAGCGACCGCGCGAAGGAGAAGGTCCTGGATCTGGCCAAACGGGTCAGCCGCTACGCGGGGCCGATCCGCGTGCACGTGGTCAATTTCACCGACGTGCAGCTGAAGATCTACGAGACCTGTCCGCACGACGAACTCACGATCATCATGCGCCGCTACATGATGCGGATCGCGGAGCACTTCGCGAAGGCGGACGACTGCCTCGGGACCGTGACCGGAGAGAGCATCGGACAGGTGGCGTCGCAGACGATGTACAGCTTAAACTGCACGAATGAAGTTGCGACGCTCCCGGTGTACCGCCCTCTGATCGCCTTTGACAAGGAGGACATCGTCCGGATCGCCAAGAAGATCGATACGTACGAGACGTCCATCCTGCCGTTCGAGGACTGCTGCACCATCTTTGTGGCAGAGCACCCCGTGACCAAGCCGAAGCCCGCGCAGATCGCGGCGTCGGAGGCGCGCCTTGCCGGAAAGATCGAGCCCCTCGTGGAGGAGGCCATCCGCACGGCGGAGGAGGTCTGGATCGGGGGAAAGCGCTCCGGCGCGAACGCGCAGTAGCCGATTCCCCGGAATGACAGAGGCCGGGGGCGTCTGCGCACGGCGACGCGGAGCAGGAAGGATTCTGGGCACAAAAAAACGCCCCCTCGCAGGAGGGGGCGGATATGGCTGTGAAGGGATGTGGGATGTGTCTTACGCCAGGAAGGGCGCCAGAGAGGCCATGATCTTCTCCATCTGGCCGTTTTCGTGGATGTTCAGCTCGATGGGCTTGGAGAGGTCCAGGCTGAAGATGCCCATGATGGACTTGGCGTCGATGACGTAGCGGCCGCTCACGAGATCGAAGTCGCAGTCAAATCCGGTCACGGTGTTGACGAAATCCTTCACTTTATCGATGGTGTTCAGGGAAACGGTAACGGTTTTCATGACTATACCTCGCTTTCTATATCAGTCCGCGGTCATTGTACCATGCGGGCAGGAAAAAGCAACAGTCAAAACGGCGAAAAAGTGACGGCTTTTCGCGGTTTTTTGGAGAAAAGAGGAAAAATGCCCAAGGCTGCCCTTCACAATCTCGGCTGCAAGGTCAATCAGTATGAGACTGACGCGATGGCAGAGCTTCTCGCCGGCGCGGGGTACGAGATCGTGCCCTTTGCCCCCGGCGCGGATGTCTATGTCATCAATACCTGCACCGTTACGGGCATGGCGGACCACAAGTCGCGTCAGATGCTGCGGCGCGCCCGCACCTTCGGGCCGGATTCCGTCGTTGTGGCGGCCGGCTGCTACGTCGATGCTGCGGCCCCGAAGCTCCTCGAGGAGCATCTCGCGGATATTCTGATCGGCAATGACAGGAAAGGGCGCCTTCCGGAACTTCTGAAGCGGCACGCGGCAGGAGAGCGGGGCACCTCGCTCATGGCCGTCACCTCTGCGGACGAGGCCCCGGCCTACGAGCCCCTGACCGTTGTCCGCCCCTCGGAACACACCCGCGCCTTCCTCAAGGTCCAGGACGGCTGCAACCAGTTCTGCACCTACTGTGCCATTCCTCTGGTGCGCGGCCGCGTCCGCTCGCGCCGTCTCGAAGACGCCGTCTGTGAGGCGCGGAAACTGGTCAGCGGGGGCGTCAGGGAGATCGTTCTGACCGGGATCCATCTCGATTCCTACGGACAGGACCTGCCGGAAGGCGAGAATCTGGGGGCCCTTGTCCGGGCTCTTTCTGAGATCCCCGGCCTGGTCAGGATCCGTCTGGGGTCGCTGGAACCCCGCTGCATGACGCCGGAGTTCGTCCGGATTCTGCAAAGCTGTGCGCCTCTGTGCCCGCATTTCCACCTCTCCCTGCAGAGCGGCTGCGATACGGTCCTGCGGCGCATGAACCGCAAATACACGGCCGCACAGTTCGAGGAGGCCGTCGCCCGTCTGCGGGAGGCGTTCCCGGACTGCGCGATCACCTCGGATGTGATCTGCGGTTTCCCGGGGGAGACGGATGAAGATTTCGAGGAGACACGCCGCTTCCTTGCGCGGCTCCGCCCCTATGAACTTCACGTGTTTCCGTACTCGGCCCGCGTGGGGACCCGCGCTGCGGTCATGCCGGACCAGGTGCCGATGCAGATCCGGCGCGAGAGGGCGAACGCTCTGATCGCGGACGCCGATGTCTGGGCGTCGGAGTTCCGCGCCCGCCGTCTGGGACAGGTGCGCGAGGTCCTTTTCGAGGAGGAGACCGAACAGGGGTGCAGCGGCTTTACGCCCGAATACGTCCGCGTGGCGGCTCCGGGCGGCATTCCCGGACAGGTCATGCGGGTGCGAATCGATGCGCTTCCTGCAGCCGGAGAGATCCTGCGCGGGAGCCTTGTATCCGATAATTCACGGTAAATTCACAATAATTGAGGAAAATGTCGCAAAACTCTTGTTGTCTATTCCGCGCAAATCGTGTAAAATGAGTAGAAGCGGAAAGACAGGAAAGGCAGGTGTTTCCCAGATGGCAGATATTCATCGCACCCGGTATTTCACGGCGGTCGACAACGAGATGGTCGTGGGAGAAGTTCTCTCCACGGTCTATCAGGCGCTCACGGAGAAGGGCTACAATCCCATCAGCCAGATCGTGGGATACGTGATGAGCGGAGATCCGACATACATCACCAGCCACAAGAATGCCCGCAGCCTCATCATGAAGGTCGAGAGGGACGAGCTTGTGGAAGAACTCATGACCTTCTACGTGAATCACAGGTTCAAGGGAGAAGAATGAGGCGGATCCTCGGACTGGACTACGGGGCCAAGACGGTAGGCGTTGCCGTCAGCGACCCTTTATTTCTGACTGCCCAGGGCGTGGAGACTGTCGTGCGGGAGCGTGAGACCAAACTGCGGCGCACGCTGGCCCGCATTGCGGAAATCTGCGCGCAGTACGACGTCTGCCGTGTCGTCGTGGGCCTTCCTCTGCTCCTTTCCGGAGAGGAAGGGGAGCGCGCGGAAAAGTGCCGCGCGTTCGGCGCGATGGTCGCAGACCGCACGGGACTTCCGGTCGTGTTTGCGGACGAGCGTCTCACCACGGAAGAAGCGCTTCTGGCCATGCGCGAGGCCGGGATCACGGACAGAAGAGAACAGAAAAAGAGTGTGGACCGTCTGGCGGCCCAGCTCATTCTGCAGGACTATATGAACAGCCTGACGGAGGCTGAAAAACATGACATCATCGGAGAATGAACGTATCGTTCTGGCCGGAGAAGACGGCACGGAACTTGAACTTTATGTGCTGGAAGAGACGCGTCTGGGCGGCCGGGATTACCTGCTGGCCGCGGACACGCAGGAGGGAGACGGCACCTGCTATCTGCTCAAGGACGTCTCCGACGCAAAGGACAAAGAGGCGCGTTTCGTGCCGGTGGAGGATCCGCAGGAAGCGGAGCATCTGCTGGACATTTTCGGCGAGCTTCTGGACGACGTGGATCTTGAAGCGTGATCTTCCGGCTATAATTCCAGTCTGACGTCTGCGGTATCCTGATGGGATACCTTGTTTTGTTATATAAAAGTATTGAGAGGAGATATTTTGGCAGGAAAGAAAGAGGCGGACAGCACAAAGAGGGCCGCCCGCAATACGAAAGAAAAGAGAACCGGCGTGAAGGCAGCCGTGAAAAAGGTGGCCGGAGCGTTAACGGAGAAGAAGACGGGAGCGTCGGCTGCCGCAAAGACGTCTGCGGGAAAGACCGCGGGGCGCAAAGCCGCGGCTGCCGCAAAGACGGGAAAAACCGCAGCAAAAGCGTCTTCCGCGGAGCCGAAGGCCCGGAAGATCCCGAAGGGTGCGCAGGTCTTTGAAAACGAGGAGCAGGCCCTGGAGTACGCGGCCGCTGTCGCGCTCGAACTGGACCGCATCAAAGAGGGACGGAAAGAGAAGAAGGAGCGCGCCCGTGCGGCGGCGCCCGAGGCGGAGACGGCGGAAAAGCCCGTGCGCCGCAGGGGCGAGAGGCTCCCGGGCCGCAAAAAGAAGGACCCGGCCGGTCCCCTGAAGGTGATTCCTCTGGGCGGTCTCGAGCAGATCGGCATGAACATCACCGCGTTTGAATACGGAGATTCCATCATCGTCGTCGACTGCGGGCTGAGCTTCCCGGACGACGACATGCTCGGCATCGACCTCGTCATCCCGGATGTGACGTATCTGAAGGAGAACCTGGACAAGGTCAAGGGATTCGTCATCACCCACGGCCACGAGGATCACATCGGGGCCCTTCCCTATGTGCTCCGCGACATTCCGGTCCCGGTGTACGCGACGCGTCTGACCGTCGGCATCATCGACAATAAGCTGCGCGAGTTCGACGTCCCGCCCGCGGCGGAGCGTCACGTGGTCTCTTACGGAGAAACGGTCGAACTGGGCGACTTTTCCGTGGAGTTCATCAACATCAATCACAGCATCGCGGACGCGGCTGCCCTGGCGATCACCTGTCCCGCGGGTACCTGCATCCACACGGGCGATTTCAAGATCGATTACACGCCCATCTTCGGCGAGCCTGCGGATCTGCAGCGCTTCGGGGAGCTCGGCAGGCAGGGCGTTCTGGCGATGTTCTGCGACAGCACCAATATCCTGCGCGAGGGCTACACGATGTCCGAGCGCTCGGTCGGCGCGACCTTTGACCGCATCTTCTCGGAGAACGCCGGGAGCCGCATCATCGTGGCGACCTTCGCCTCCAACGTGGACCGCGTCCAGCAGATCGTCAATTCCGCCTGCAAGTACGGGCGCAAGGTGGTCGTGGACGGCCGCAGCATGGTCAATATCGTGTCCGTCGCGGCGGAACTCGGCTACCTGAGCATCCCCGACGGCACCCTGATCGACATTGAGGACCTGC
>JAFRUR010000043.1 GCA_017438775.1 Lachnospiraceae bacterium
TACAAGCGGATGACTCACAGAGAAAGGATCGAAGAATCCATCCCGACATGGGGCGATGCCATCGTGTGGGGAGACCTTCACAGGACCTCTGATTACCCCTCTTACTGGGATTAGCGACCAACACGTTTTGTCCTATAACCCCGTTTTTTCGCCCGGAGGCGCACCGCGGCAAAAACCGACCCCCGGACGGGGTCCGGAATGTTCCGGCCCGTCCGGGGGTGTTTTGTGTCCGTATCGCTTCTGTGCCTTCGGTCTTACGAGATCCACCACGTGCCGTCCGGGGCCTTGTTGAGGGACCCGACGCGGCTGTGCAGGGTCTTTCCGGAAAAGTCCCTCGCGATCACGCGATTGTAAAACGTATAGTCCGGGCCCGGGCAGTTCTTTTCCTCGTCCCAGCCCTCTTCGACCCAGGCCTCGGTCCAGACGCGGTCCCGGTCGATCATCACCGCGGTCTCGGTCGCCCCCAGCGGCACCGTGAAGGCCTCCGGCCAGTAACAGACCAGACGCTCGTCGTTTTCGCTCACGACGTTCACGCCCTCGCCCAGGAGCCGCAGGTTGTACAGATCCACGTCCGATGCGGCAAAGGCCGTCACCTGCTCCGGCTGCTTTCCGGGCGCGTATTTCTGCAGGGTGATGGTCCCGGCCGCGAAATCCCCGCGCAGGAAATAGAACAGGCCCTCGTGATACACCGGGTCCCCGAACAGGACGTCCTTCTCCTTCGGGAACGGTGTGAAGACCTCGCCCGTCTCAAAGTCGTAGAAGGCGAGCACGTCCCCGCGCCGGCTCTCCGCCGGCATGTCCTTCATGTCGTAAAAATCCTCGTGGGCTTCGCGGCCATAGCCGTACCGCTCCTGCCCCTCCACCGGCCGGATATAGCGGCCGGCCACCTCATCAAATACCCGAATCATATGATCTCCTTTTCTGATGCGCGGGGCCGGCCTCAGATCCGCCCCGTCTCGATCCTCTCGCGCAGCTCGTCCACCACGCTGCCGACGCTGCGCCCCTCCACGTCCACCGTCAGGTCCGCCGCGGCCTCGTAGAGCACCGTCCTCTCGTCATAGAGATCGCGCAGCGTAAAGCCAGGCCGCAGCGCGACGCCGCGGTCCTTCACGTCCCCGATGCGGGAGAGCATCTCCTCGAACGAGATTTTCAGGTACACGATGAGGCTCTCCGCGGACAGATGCGCCATCGCGTCCCTGCAGTAGATGACGCTGCCGCCCGGGGCGATCACGGCGCGGTCCGCGCGGACGGAGGCGTTCACCTCGTTCTCCACTTCCAGGAACCCGGCAAGGCCCACTCCTCCATGATCTCGCTCAGGAGTTTTCCCGTCCGTTCCTGAATCAGGATGTCCCCGTCGATATACCTGTACCCCAGACGCTTGGCCAGGAGCACACCCACGGTGCTCTTGCCCGCGGAGGGCATGCCGACCAGTGTGACGGCCTTGGTGGTTTTCATGCTGCGTACCTCGTTTCCCATTCCGTGCGGCGCGCCTGGGCTGCCCCGCCGGAACTTTTCGGACCGGCGCGGCTTCGGGCCGCTCCGTTTTTCTGCCGAAGAGTTTTCGTCCGGCTGCCCCGCGGCGCGGCGCATGGATACAAAAAGTCCCGGGAAAGCTCCCGGGACCCTGTTTTCTTATTCTGCCGCGGTTTCCGTCTCCGTGATGCCCGTGTAGTCCTGCACCACCATGCTGGTGCGGGTGTAATCCGGCAGGCTTGCCAGGTACCGGTTGTGGGAGTTGCGGATGGAGATCCCGACGGAGGTCCCCAGGCCGATGACCACGAGAGCAATACAGGCCCAGATTCCGATCCGGGTCATCTTTTTCTTCTGCTTCTCTTTGGCCATAAGCTCCTTGCGGTTGGCTTTCTCTTCTTTGTAACGATCTACCTTCTGCTGGCTCATGGCACTCACCTCTTTCCAAAAATCACTGCCGCTATTGTACTCTCAAACCCGGGTACATGCAAGCAGAAAAATCTTAAAATTCCTGCGGGGCTTTTCCGGCCCGCGCCGCGCCGTCGTTCCGGCCTTTTCCGCTCGGAAACGCCGTTATTTCTTCCGTCTCCTCCGGCGCGTATCCGGGCATCTCCCGCGCGGGAATCCGGTTATTCCTTCATCTCCTCCGCCGTAAATCCGGCCCTCGCGGCGCCGTACAGGCCGGCCTCGGCGCCCAGCGCGGCGATGCGGATCTCGGGGTAATCCCCGGTCAGCGTGCGCACCTGCCGGACGTGATGGAGAAGCGGCCGCAGCAGGGTGTCTCCGGCGCGCGAAACGCCGCCCCCGATCAGAATCACCTGCGGGTCCACCGTGCGGATCAGCACATGCACGGCCCTTGCGAGATACCCCATGGCCCGGCTCACCACCGCCATCGCGGCGGCGTCGCCCTGCTCCGCGGCGATGCAGACGTCCCGGGACTCAAAGCGGTCTCTTGTCCGCAGCAGGGACGGGGCGTCGCTTCTCTCCAGCTCCCGCTTCATCAGGCGCACGATGCCGGTCGCGGAGGCGTACTGCTCCAGACAGCCGCGGTTCCCGCAGGAGCAGGCCTCGCGCTCGTCCGGCTCCACGAAGAGGTGTCCCAGTTCTCCGCCCATGCCGTGCGCGCCGGCCACCATGTGTCCGTCCACGACGATGCCGCAGCCCACACCCGTGCCCAGGGTCAGCATAGCCATGCTCTTCGCGCCCGCCGCGCTCCCCTTCCAGGCCTCGCCGAGGGCAGCCGCGTTCGCGTCGTTGGCGCAGACCACGCGGGCGCCCGGGAAGTGCGTGCCGACTTCCTGCGCGGGATAGTTGTCGCCCAGGTCCGCGTTGACGCACTTGTAGAGGAAACCGTCCTCGCGTACCGCGCCGGGCACGCCGATGCCGATGCTCTTCACCTGCGAGCGGCCGATCCCGGTCTCCCGGCACCTCTCCGCCAGACACGCGCAGATGCGCTCCAGGAGATCCTCCTGCGAATCGGTGACGGTGGGCATGGTCCAGGTGTCCCTGAGCTCCCCGTCCTCCGTGAACATGCCGAATTTCACGCCGGTCCCGCCGACGTCGATGCCGATTCTCACGTTTTCCATCTCTTCTTCTCCTTGCAGGACGCGGAGCCGCAGACAAAGCAGACGCTCCGCCGTCCTGTCTATCATACACCCAGCGGGGCCGCGGCAACAAGGGGCATTTTTGCACAGGAAGGACGCCCCTCCCACGGGACCGAAAAAGCCTCCTGCGGTGGCACATCGTGCGGATCCTGCCTGCGGTTTCGCCGGCCCCCGGCAAAAAGGAAAAGCCCCTGCGGGCGCCACGCAAAGCGGCCCCGGCAAAAAAGAAAGCCCCCGCGGGCACCGCAAAAGCGGGTGATATGCTCCCTCTATGAGAGACAGTGAAAGATATAAAACACTGTCAATCATGGAGGGAGCATTGTTATGCCACAAAAGCAGAAAATAGCTATCGAAGAGAAAATAAGAATAGTTCGAGATGTAATAGCCAGACGCATAA